>JAJDNC010000151.1 GCA_022340865.1 Gemmatimonadota bacterium | reverse complement strand
GCAGGTCCGCGAACGCCGGCGGCACCACCGGCGTGTGGGGCCACGAGTGGAAGCCCTTCAGGTAGTCGAGGACCACGGCCACGGGGACCAGGTCCCCGGGGTGCACGGTGGAGCGCGCCGCCACCGCGCGCACGGCGATGGCGTGGGCGGGATCCTGGACCTGGGCCTGGGCAGCGCCCGGCCCCGTCGCGGCCGCGAGGACCAGGGCGAGGGAGATCCGTGTCCTGAGCATCCCCGCAAGATACCGAAGGCGGGCAGCGGGCCAAGCGATGCGGGCAGCGGCGGTCCCATGCTCGTCCCTCCGGCTCCCGCAGCACGGATCCTCCAGGCCGCCTGTCGCGCCCGTCCGCAGGAGCAGATTCCCTTCGCCGATCCGAAGCCCGTATGGAACAGACGCATCCCCCCGGGGAGTACGAGGGGGTCGCGAAGGCCGAGGGCGCGCGCCCCTCGTCGCCGACGCTCTGCCTACTCGAAGGAGATCGCCCCATGTCGCCCATGACCCGTGCCCTCGCCGGACCCAACCTCACCTTCGATCTCGAGGCGCAGATCGCGCAGCTCCGTGGTGACGAGAATTACACGCGCACCGGGCGGGTCGGGCGCACGCTGGTGAAGGCGGGCGCGCTGCGCCTCACGCTGGTGGTGCTGGCCGCGGGCGTGGACGTGGGCACGCACCAGGCCGAGTCGCCCATGACGCTGCAGCCCGTACAGGGGCGGCTCCGCTACCGCGTGGAGCAGGAGTACTTCGAGATCGGCGAGGGCGAGGTGCTCTTCTTCGGGCCCGGGCACGCCCAGGACATCCGGGCGCTGGAGGACACGGCGCTGCTCCTGACCATCACGGGACAGGACGCCGACTGAACGACCATTGGCGTGGATGTCGTCATATGTCATAATATATGACGATGGATACGTCGATCCCCAGCATCCCCCGGACCCTCGATCTGCCTGGACTCCTGGAGAAGAAGTCGCACTTCCTCTTCGGACCCCGGCAGACCGGCAAGACGACGCTCATCCGGCGGACACTGCCGGGGGTACCGGTCTACGACCTCCTCGACAGCTCGGTCTTCCTGAGTCTCAGTCGGAACCCGGGCCGCCTGGGGGAGGAGCTCGGGCCGGACGTGAAGGTGGTCGCCGTCGACGAGATCCAGCGGCTGCCCGAGCTCCTGAACGAGGTCCACCGCCTGATCGAGGAACGCGGCATCAGGTTCCTGTTGACCGGGTCGAGTGCCCGGAAGCTACGCCAGGGCGGGGTGAACCTCCTCGGGGGACGGGCCCGCACGAAGTATCTCCACCCGCTGACCTCGCGCGAGTTGGGAGAGCGCTTCGACCTCGCGAAGGCAGTGCAGCGTGGCACGATCCCGTCGATCCACTTCTCCGATGACCCCTCGGCGGACCTGGAAGCTTACGCCGGCACCTACCTACAGCAGGAGGTCGTCGCCGAAGGAGCGACGCGGAACGCGCCCGCATTCAGCCGCTTCCTTCGCGTCGCCGCCCTCTGCAACGCCACCATCGTGAACTTCACCAACGTGGCCAATGACGCTCAGGTCCCCCGCACCACCGTCTACGAGTACTTCGAGATCCTGAAGGACACGCTCATCGTCCGCGAGGTTCCGGCCTGGCGCCGGACGACACGGCGCAAGCCCATCGCGTCCTCCAAGTACTACTTCTTCGACATCGGCGTGGCTTCGGCGCTCCAGGGGCGGGTGCTCCGCCCCGGTACGCCCGAGTTCGGCGCAGGACTCGAGACGTACATCGCGCACGAGATCACCGCGTTCTCGGATTATCGGTCCGGCGATTCGCTCTCGCACTGGCGATCCACTTCGGGGTTCGAGGTCGACTTCATCCTCGGCGACCACACCGCGGTGGAGGTCAAGGCCAAGGAGAACGTCTCCGACCGCGACCTGAAGCCTCTGCGCGCTCTGGCGGAGGAGGACCTCCTGCGCCGATACGTCTGCGTGAGCCTGGAGAAGCGGGCGAGACAGGTGGGTGGAGTGAGCGTCCTCCCCTGCACCGAGTTTCTCGACGCCTTGTGGGACGGAGCATACATGTAGCGCCCGGGCTTCCCGCCCTCCCTCGCGTCGCCCCGCCCTTCCCCGCATAATCCCGGCATGTCATCCGCATTCACGCTGGGACTGGACTTCGGCACCAACTCCGTGCGCGCGGTGGTGGTGGACTGCGCCGACGGCGTCACCCTGGCCACGGCGGTGGTCGACTATCCCTCCGGCGACCACGGCGTCCTCCTGGACGACCGCGATCCCCACGTCGCCCGGCAGAATCCCGCCGACTACCTCCTGGGGCTCCGGGAGGCAGGCAGGCGAGCGCTGGAGGCCGCGGACGGCGAGCCGGGCTTCTCCCGGGCCCGGGTCATCGGCATCGGCGTGGACACCACCGGCTCCACCCCCCTCCCCGTGGACGCCCACGCACGGCCCCTGGCGTTGGATCCGAAGTGGCGGAACCACCTGGCCGCACACGCCTGGCTGTGGAAGGACCACAGCGGCGCCGCGGAGGCCGCCCTCATCACGGACGCGGCGCGCCGGCACGCCCCCGAGCTGCTGGCGCCCATCGGCGGGACCTACTCCTCGGAGTGGCTCTGGTCCAAGGCGTGGCACTGCCTGAGGACGGCCCCCGACGTGTTCGAGGCCGCGGCGAGCTGGGTGGAGCTGGCGGACTACGTCCCGGCCGTCCTGGCCGGCGTCACGTCCCCCGCCGAGATCCGGCGGTCCGTGTGCGCGGCGGGCCACAAGGGGATGTACTCACGCCGGTGGGGCGGGCTCCCCTCCGAGGCCTTCCTCGCGCTCCTGGACCCGCGCCTGGCGGCCCTGCGCGGCCGCATGTACGAAGAGGCGTACCCTCCCGACCGTCCGGCGGGGCATCTGTCGAAGGAGTGGGCCGACGCCCTGGAGCTTCCGGAGGGCATCCCCATCGCCATGGGGGGCTTCGACGCCCACTACGGCGCCATCGGCGCGGGAGTCAGGGAAGGCACCCTGGTGAAGATCATCGGCACGTCCACCTGCGACATCGCCATCGCGCCGGGC
>JAJDNC010000120.1 GCA_022340865.1 Gemmatimonadota bacterium | reverse complement strand
AGAGCCGTACCCGCCACGAGCGGCAGGCCTTCCGGCCGCGCCGCGCCGTCCGGCAACGCCCGGCCTTCCGGAAGAGCGCCGGCCGCTGTCGGACGGACGTCGGGGGGCTCCGCACGGTCCGTCGGTGGATGGGCCTTCGCGACGGGCACGCCGTCCGTCAGTGGGCGGCCCTCCGGTGGAGCTCCGGCCGCACGTCCAGCAGCCCCTATTCGCCGGCCCACGGACCGGCTTCCCAGATCCGAGCGCGTCGGCCGCGCGCCGGTGAGGGGCGTGCCGGGGTCGGCGGGGTACGGGCGGTCCATCCCCGCCGGCTCCAGCCGCGCCGGGTCGACGACGCCTTCGTCGCGGTTCTCGACGGGGTCGTCCCGCGTCGGCGAGCCACAGGCTCGGCCCAGGGTGCGTAGCGCACCGCGGAACCAACCCTCCCCCGGCACTTGGCAGCGGTCCCGGCCCTCGGGCACTCGCTCCGTCGCCCCGCGGGCGACCCGCCCGACACCGACGCGAGCGACCCGGCCGGCACCGACGCGGGCGACTCCGAGCCGCGGCTGGGCTCCTCGCCCGTCACCGAGTCCTCGATCCCGGGCCGGCAGCGCGGCACCCCGGGTCCGGGCGCCCAGGGCCTCCGCTCCGCGCCGCAGCAGCGGGGGCAGCGTGAGCAGGGCCGCACCGCGCCGCGGCCGGCACGGCGGCGGCTGATGTCCCGCGGCCCTTGAGGTTTCCGACCCCGGGAGAGGCCTGCCTCCTGCTGGCTCTTCTGGCGATTTCCCGCCCTGCGACCGCGCAGATGGTCGTGGGGCGCGTCGTCGATAAGGACAGCGGCTCGGCCATCGACGGCGCCGCCGTCGCCGTCGTGGATTCCGCGGGACGCGTTCACGGGCCGGTCCTCACCGACCAGTCGGGGCGCTTCGCGTTGCCCCTCCCGGCATCGGGCACCTACCGGGTGCACGCGTCACGGCTGGGATACGACAGCATCGCCGGAGCTAAGGTGGACGTGGGGCCCACCGAGTCGGTGGTGGTCGAGCTCCAGCTGACGGTGAAGGCGGTGCAGCTCGACTCCATCGTCGTGGTCGGTCGTGCCCACGGGCTGCGGGAGCGCGACCTCCACGAGTACTTCGAGCGGATCAAGCCCTTCCGGGCGGCGAACATCGGCAGGATCTACACGCGCGCCGACCTCGCGCCCATGGACCTGTGGACGTACGCCCAGTTCATGAAGAGGGAGGCCCCGCACATCGCCGCGCTGGGACGGCACTGCTCGCCCGCGGTCTTCTGGGACGGCAGCCGCGTCAAGCCCGACGACATGATGCCCATCTCGGAGATCGAGGGCATCGAGTTCTATCGCGGCTCCGGTCCGCCCCAGATTCGGTTCCACAACCTCGACGGCTGCGGGGTGGTCCTCGTCTGGAGCCGGCCGGTGTCGGCCCTGGGGCCCTCGTCCAGCAACAAGCTGCTTCTCGTAACGGTGGCCGTCCTGGCCGCCGTCGTCCTCATCGTGCGCTGAGCGCCGTCCCGTCGCGTATCACCGAACGGCACGGCGCGCCGCCCATCCAGTAGGCCAGTTCGGCAGGGTGGGCCACGTCCCACACCGCCATGTCCGCGCGCTTGCCCACCTCCAAGGTGCCGATCTCGTCCTCGAGGCCCAGCACGCGGGCGGCCACGCGGGTCATCCCCCCCAGAGCTTCCTCGGGCGTCAGCCGGAACAGCAGGCAGGCCAGGCTCAACGCCAGCACGGGATCCAGGAGGGGAGAGGATCCGGGGTTCAAGTCGGTGGCCACCGCCATGGGAACTCCGTGTGACCGCAGCGCGTCCACCGGCGGCACCGTCGGGTCCCGCAGGAAGTGCGCGGCCCCCGGCAGCAGCACCGCGACGGTCCCGGCCGCGGCCATGGCGCGCACGCCCTCCTCGCTGGTGTGCTCCAGGTGGTCCGCGCTGCGCGCCCCGTGCCGGGCGGCCAACGCGGCTCCACCCTGGTCCGTGAGCTGGTCGGCGTGCAGGCGCACCGGCAGCTCGTGGGCCGACGCCGCGTCGAAGACGCGGTCGCACTCCGCCGGGGTGAACGCGATTTCTTCGCAGAACGCGTCCACCGCGTCCGCCAGCCCGGCCGCGGCAGCCGCGGGGATCATCTCCTCGCAGACCACGCCCAGGTACCCGTTGCGGTCCTCCGCGAACTCGGGTGGAAGGGCGTGGGCGCCGAGAAGGGTGGTCTGGACGCGCACGCCGGTGGCCGGTCCCAGCGCCCGGGCCACGCGCAGCATGCGCAGCTCCGTGTCCACGTCCAACCCGTACCCGGACTTGATCTCCGCGGTGGTCACGCCGCGCCACGCCAGGAGCTCCAGCCGAGCCCGCCCCCGCTCCAGGAGCTCCTCGTCGCCGGCGCTCCGGGTCGCGCGCACCGTGGAGACGATACCGCCGCCCGCCCGAGCGATCTCCTCGTAGGTGGCACCCTGGAGCCGGCGCTCGAACTCCCCGGCGCGGTCTCCGCCGAAAACCAGGTGCGTGTGGCAGTCGATGAGGCCGGGCGTCACCCAACCTCCCCGGGCGTCCAGCACCGGTCCATCGTCGAGCTCCCGGGGCAGATCGGCTTCCGGGCCCACCCAGACGATGCGACCGTCTCTCACCGCCACCGCGCCGTCGCGCACGGCACCGTAGGCCTCGCCGCCGGCGGCCATGGTGGCGACGTGGCCGTTCCTCACCAGCACGTCGCCGGACGGACGCGCTTCCGGATCTTCCGGGCCGTCCGGGCTCTCCCCATCGCCCCGCGTTCTCACCCCGTCACCCTTCCAGCATCGGAATCTGGATGCCCTCCCGTCGGGCCGTCTCCTCCGCGAGCTCGTAACCCGCGTCCACGTGCCGGGCGACGCCGATGCCGGGGTCGTTGGTGAGCACTCGCTCGATGCGCTCGCGCATCTCCGGCGTGCCGTCTGCCACCAGCACCTGCCCGGCATGCAGCGAGTTCCCGATCCCCACCCCCCCGCCGTGGTGGAACGACACCCAGCTGGCCCCCGACGCCGTGTTCAGCAGCGCGTTCAGGACGGGCCAGTCCGCCACCGCGTCCGTACCGTCCTTCATGGACTCGGTCTCCCGGAACGGAGAGGCTACGGAGCCCGTATCCAAGTGGTCACGGCCTATGACGATAGGGGCGCTGATCTCACCTCTTGCAACAAGGTCGTTGATGGCCGTGCCGAAGCGGGCGCGGGCTCCCTGCCCCAGCCAGCAGATCCGGGCCGGAAGCCCCTGGAACGCCACCTTGTCGTGCGCCATGCGGATCCAGCGGCACAGGTGCTCGTCCTCGGGGAACATCTTCAGGACCAGCTCGTCGGTGCGGTGGATGTCCGCCGGGTCGCCGGAGAGGGCCGCCCACCGGAACGGACCCTTGCCCTCGCAGAAGAGGTCGCGGACGTAGGCGGGCACGAAGCCCGGGTACGCGAAGGCGTTCTCGAAGCCCGCCTCCTTCGCTTCCCCCCGCAGGTTGTTGCCGTAGTCCACCGCCACCGCGCCGGCCTCCTGCATGGCCACGATGGCCTGGCAGTGCGTGCCGATGGAGGCCCTGGCCCGGCGCACGTACTCTTCCGGGTCGGAATTGCGCAGGGCCTCCGCCGCCTCCAGCGAGAGCCCCGCGGGCACGTACCCGTTTAGGGGGTCGTGGGCGGACGTCTGGTCCGTGACGATGTCCGGCGTCACGCCGCGCTCCGCCAGCTCCGGAAGCACCTCGGCGCAGTTGCCCACCAGCCCCACGGAGAGGGCCTCGCCCGCCGATGTGGCGCCATGGATCCAGTCCAGCGCCTCGTCCAGCGACTCGGTCATGCGATCGCAGTAGCGCGTGTCGAGCCTGCGCTGGATGCGGTGCGGGTCCACCTCCACCACCAGGATGGCCCCCTCGTTCATGGTGGCCGCCAGCGGCTGCGCGCCGCCCATCCCTCCCATCCCGCCGGTGAGGACCCACCGGCCTTTCAAGGTGCCGCCGAAGTGCTTCGCAGCCATGGCACCGAACGTCTCGTAGGTGCCCTGGAGGATCCCCTGGGTGCCGATGTATATCCACGATCCGGCGGTCATCTGGCCGAACATCATGAGGCCGCGCCGCTCGAGCTCGTGGAAGTGCTCCCAGGTGGCCCACTTCCCCACCAGGTTCGCGTTGGCGATGAGCACCCGGGGGGCATGCGGGTGCGTACGGAAGACGCCCACGGGCTTTCCCGACTGCACGAGCAGCGTCTCGTCGTTCTCCAGGCTCCGCAGCGTGCGCACGATGGCCTCGAACGCATCCCAGTTGCGGGCGGCCTTCCCCGTGCCGCCGTAGACGATGAGCTCGTCGGGCTTCTCGGCGACCTCCCGGTCGAGGTTGTTCATGAGCATCCTCATGGCGGCCTCCTGCGTCCAGCCCTTGCAGGTCCTCTCGGTCCCCCGCGGTGCCCGTATCGTGTGCGTGGTCGTGCTCATCGGACGTCTCCCATTCGGTCTCCACGGCGAGCCTGGCAGGGTCGCCGGAATGAATCAGACTCTGGATTTGTCGGAGCTCGCCAACTTCCCCAGCTTCACGCCGGTCCGTCTGCGAGCGTCTGGTATCGCCGCAGCTGGCCGGAATGTGACCAGCCAAGCCGGGGGGGAGCAACCCGTCCCGGGAGTGTCGGGTAAACAGGAGCCCGCCCGCCGTCGTCTCAGGGTCGGAATCGCACCGACCGGGGAGCGCCCTTGAGTCTCAGGAAGGGACCGGCCCATGCCGACGAGATCGGCCCGGACCTCGTCCGGAACGCGAGGGACGGCGATCCGGAAGCCCTCCGGGAGTTGGTGGAGCGCGCCTACCCGACGGTGCGGCGGTGGGCGCTGGTCCGCACCGGCGACCCCGCCGAAGCGGACGACCTGACCCAGGACGTGATGGTGCACGTGATCCAGCGCCTCGACGGCTTCTCCGGCAGCTCGCGATTCATGACCTGGCTGTACACCGTGACCCGCAACGCCGCCATCGACCGCCTCCGCAGGAGCAACCGCCGGGAGAGCAGGCTCGCGGAGCCCGGTGCCCATCCGGTGGTCGCGACGAGCGCTCCGGACGATCCCTCCGCCGGTGCCGACCGGCATCACATCGGAGACGTGGTCAGGGCGTTCTTCAACGAGCTGCCCCACCGACAGCGTGAGGTCTTCGACCTGGCCGAGCTCCAGGGCGTGCCCGCGGCCGAGATCGCCGAGCGCCTGGGGATCGAGGCGGTCTCGGTGCGCGCTCATCTGTTCAAGGCCCGCAGGACGCTGCGGGCACGCATCCTGGAGTCGCACCCCGAGCTCGCGGAGGAGTGGACGTGAGCGCGTGCACCCCGTTCCGCGAGCTCATGCTCGAGGCGGATCCCGCGGAGCTTCGCGGCGAGGGCAACGGCGCCCTGGCCCGTCACCTGCGCGCATGCGCGCCGTGCGCCCGGGTCGCCGCCCTGCTCCTGGAGGAGACGGCGCGCCTCGACGCGCTCCTGGAGGAAGCTCCGCACGTGGACGTGGCGGGCATCCTCGCCCGTGCCGGCGTGTCGTCGGCTCCGCCGGCGCCCGCCCCGGAAGCCGCCCGATCAGCGACGGCGGCGGCCCGGTCCGTTCCGGACGCCGTCGGGACGCGCTTCCCTCGGCGCCGGCTCTGGATTCCCATGGCCGCCGCAGCCGCCCTGGCCGCCATTCTGCTGCTGCGCGTCCCCTCGGTGCGCCCTCCGAGGGCTTCCGTGGCGGCCGCGGCCGAAAGGCCGGCGCCACCCCTCGTCGAGCCCGCCGCCGGTCAGAACGCGGCAATCCTGCGGACCGACGACCCCGAGATCACCGTGATATGGCTCTTCCCCACCGGATGACCAGGATGACGAAGATGAAGACGAATACGGCGGTCCTCGTCGCGCTTTCCGCGACCCTCCTGGCCGTTTCGGCGTGCCAGCGCGCGGTTACCCTGGATACGAGGACGTTCGCGCTGAAGCACCTGAATGCGAATGCGGCCGAGCAGATCGTCAGGCCCTATGTGTACGAGGACCGCGCGGACGGACCGCACGGGATGATGAGCGCGTCCGCCGGAGCGCTCACCGTCCGCGAGACCCCGGACAACCTCGACAAGATCCAGCGGGTCCTGCAGCAGTACGACGTGCCCCGTTCGGATGCGCGCCTGCACTTCCAGCTCGTCGAGGCCGACCATTTCACCGGCACCGACCCGGCCATCGCGCCGGTGGAGGCGCAGCTCAAGAAGATCTTCCAGTTCAAGGGGTACCGTCTGATCGGCGAGGCCGTGGTGGGCGCCGCCGACGGATCGAAGGTGAGTCAGCGTCTGCCGGGAGGGTACAGCGTGCAGGCGCAGATCTACCAAACCGACCCCGGTACCATCCGGGTGCAGGAGATCCAGCTGTGGGCACCCGGCGCTGGTCCGGTGCTTCAGACTACGGTGAACATCCACCCCGGACAGACCCTCGTGGTGGGGAATGCCGCCGAGGGCGGGAAGTCCACCGCCACGCTCCTTCTGGTCCTCCGTGCCGACGAGGTGGGCGAGGCCACGAAATAGCGGTCCGGTCGCCTGGGACATCCTTTGACGCCAAGCTCCGGCACCCACAGATTTCCGGATCCATCGGCCATCTTCCGCCGAAGATATCTGCCTCCCCAGACGGGGTCTTGGATGGTCCTCGAGCGATTCGACCGACGCAGAGCCGGAGACGAACGGCGGCGCGCTGAGCGGCGCGTCCGCGCACGCCGCATCGGAGAGCGGCGGCAGATCACTCGCCGCGTTCAGGTCCTCGAGGTCGATGAGGATCGGCGCTCTCTCCCGGATCGTCGCCTTCGCGATCGCCGCCTCCGCGTGGATCGTCGCCTGCGGCGGCGCCGGTTCGACGACCGCCGCTCGGGAACGGACCGCCGCAGGTTCGGCTTGCGCTGAGCTCGCTCTCTTCGCCTGCCGCCAGGTCCGTGGGTCCACCGCCGAGGGGCAGCAGCCCCACCGTCGTGATGTTATGCTGGTGGAGGACCCGGAAGGCACGGACACCAGGAGGCCCCATGCACCACCGCCATGATCTCCACGGATGCGGCGCACGCGGCCGAAGGACGGCCGGTTGATGGCTCACATCAACCCTCACGACCAGGCCAGGCTCGCCACCCTGGCGGAGCTCCAGCGCCACACCGACACCATCTACGGGCTCACCGAGCAGTTCGCGGCGGCCAGATCCAACCAGGACCTCATCTCCCACCAGATCAAACGCCGGTACAACAGGCTCAAGGTCGGCCTCACGGGAGCCGGCTTCGACCACCTCTCACAACTGGCCAGCGGCATGGAGGTGGCCGCCGGACGCTCGGGCTCCCAGCGGACCAAGGCTCGCATCCTCCGAGAGGGCGTGGCCTCCCTCCGCTTCCAGCTCGAGTCGGAGGAGAAGCTGATCCGCAAGGCCGCGACGGCCGAGGACGAGGAGGAAGAGGGGGCCGAATAGAGGTTCTTCCCTCACGCCCCCACGAAGTCGACCTCGGTCTCACCTCCACAGCTCGACCAGCGGACCTTCACATATCCGTTCGGCCCACCCGAGACGACGTGGGCATGGACCTCTCCCGCAGAGGGAAAGGGCGATTGGCACCCGGGGTCGAACCAGATGGGCACGGTCGTCTCGAGCGACAGGGAGACCGTCGCCCCGCTCTGCGTCCACGACATGGGCCCCGTGATCACGGTGCTGCCGTCGGGAAGCCGCGCACCGACGCCGAAGGCGACCGCGGATCCCTGGCTCGCCGTGAAGACCGCCTGCCATGTCTCCGAGACCTGCGCCGACGGTCGACCCGTGACCGTGTAGGTCAGGTCCACATCCTGCGTGAGCGTCACCTGGCTCGGGGAACCGCTCACCGACCTCTCGCCGTGCAGTGTCCGGACGCGGGTCTCGGCGGGGTCGCCTCCGTTGGCGTCCACCGAGATCGTATAGGCCAGCCCGTTCAGGGTGGCGGAGAACCCGAAGTCGTTTCCGGGATCCAAGATGTGGATCGCTCCGGACGTGGTGCCCCACCCGTCGTCGAACGTGAAGCGACAGCCCGACGCCGAGAAGGTGAAGTCGGAGTCGTCGAGTACTCCGTCGGCGTCGCCATCGTCCCAAGACGTTGCGCTCAGGCACCCTGGCGGTCCGGAGGGCAACATCAGGGCCAAGCCCGCGCCGTTGAACTCACCCGCGAGAACCTGCGAGACCATGCTGAAGTCCAGGCCCTGGATGGGGTTTTCGGGACCGGCGTCGTCCCCGGCCTTGCAGCACGTGAGCCAGAGGACCGGCAGGGGCAGGAGGAGAACAGAGAACCGCGAAAGCGGACGAATCCGCATGTGACCTCCTCGCGGCCGAAGGCCGCCCATTTCGACTGGTGAGGGGCAGGAGATCACCGCGAATATGTGATGTTCGCAGCCCACGGAAAAGCGGGGTTCACGCCCTTCCCGGGTTCGTGGGCCCCGGGAAGCGGAACGGCGTGAGTCGGCCGGACGCGCCCCGTCGGGGAATTGCGGTGAACCGGGACCCGAGAGGGCACGCCGGGACAGGGGCGCGCGCGGGGTGTTTGCGGGGTCTCCGCCGCGACGACAGATTTAGGATACGGTAGAAAACCCTTGGGCCACGGACGAGCCCGATGCGCGGGACGGCGCTGACGGGAGAATCGGCGTGTCCCTCTACCACAGGCAGGGGATCCCTCGAGGAGGCGGGCTCATGAGCGATCCGGGGACGACGTCGGGGCAGCAAGGCGGAGAACGCACCCCTGTGGTCTTCTTCGTGGACGACGAGGAAGGGGTGCGCAACACCTGGTCCCAGATCCTGCGCAAGCACGGCTATCGGGTCCTCGTGGCGGCGACGGCCGAAGAGGCGATCTGGTTCATCGAGGCGTTCAGCGCGCCCATCGACGTGCTCCTCATGGACATCAACCTTCCCGACGGCTGGGGCTCCTCGGTGGCGCAGGGGCTCCGGGGCGTCCACCCCGAGATGTCGGTGGTCTACACGACGGGGTACGCGGAGTCCGATCCCATCCTGTCCGGTGCTCTCGAGGACGCCCGCTACGTGGTGCGCAAGCCCGCCTCGGCGGCCGAGCTCCTGCGCGTCATCGGAGAGGCCGCGGACGCCGCCCGCTCCGGAGGCTGAGGGCGGCGAGCCTCGCGCGGCCACCCCGTCCTTCTCGTGGGGCGCCCTTCCCCATCCGGCCGCCGTCGACGAGCCGTGCGACCCCGCTACCCCGGCTTCCGCGTGTCCGGGACCTGACCGACCGAATGCCGCAACCGGTTCCGGAGCGCGTCCCACCCCAGGCCCCCGAGCAACAGAAGGGTCACCACGACGCTGACCAGGAAGCTCCAGTCGAGGAGTCTGGAATGGTAGAACATCTCCACCGTGTGCGTGCCGGCCGCCACGGGGACGGCGCGGAGCGTGTGGTAGGCGCGTAGGACGGGTGCGGTGCGGCCGTCCACGGTCGCGTGCCACGCCGGGAACCAGTTGTCGGCCACCACCAGGAGCGCCGCCCGATCCGAAGTCACGGAAAGGCGGAGGTCGTTCGGCGTCCGCTTCTGCCACGTGACGGACCCTCGCACCGGCCCGCCCTGCAGGGCGATGGGCGGCGGCCGGGACAGCACGACCTCCGAGTCGGGGTCGAAGGCAGCGGAGAGCATGTAAGGGACCTGCTCGTCGTCGGCCTTCACCACCGCCCGCGCCACCAGCCGCGCCCGTGGAAGGCCCGGCCAGGCGTACAGTGTCTCGTACGGGCGTCCCTGTTCCCACGTCCGCAGCACCACGTCACCCGAGGGCGGCCCCGCTCCGTGATAGTCGGGCCAGAGCAGATAGCGGACGTTGAGCAGGCGCTGGATGTTGGTGTTGAAGAGGTTGCTTGGAAGGTCCGACCCCACCATCCCGATGAGCTCCCGATAGCGCGCCAGGTCGTTGGGATGGTGCCCCGCCGCCAGGTCGATGCCGTAGAGCGCCGGCTTCACGTCCTGGCCCCGATCCACGAAGGAGAGGAGCCGATACGGCTCGTCACGTCCGCGCTCTCTCCGGAGGAGCGCCTGCATGATGGAATCCGGCGCCGCCCATCGCTGGAAGTCGATGACCTGGATGAAAGGGGCGTCGACGCGCATCTCGTCCGCCGCCACCAGGACGAGCAGCCCCGCCAGGAGCCCGACGGGCCCCAGGCGTCTCCTGCGCAGCGCCCACGTGAAGGCCGCCAGGGCGAGCCCGAAAGCCGCGGCCAGCAAGGCACCCCGCGTGATGAAGGGCGCGAGCAGAGTGAGCTTGCGGAGTGCGTCCGCGCCGATTCCCGGGTAGACGGTGGACGTCCAGAACGACGCGAGCGCCCCGGACGAGGCCAGCACAGCCAGCACGACCAGCGTACCGGCGCTCACCCAGAGGATCCGGAGCACGGGGCGCCAGCCGTCGGGGTCGTTCTCCCTCGCCGCCCGGAGAATGCGGTCCAGACCGAGCCCGGCCAGGGTCGCCGCCGCGAACCCGAACAGGAAGGTCGCCGTCGAGGGCGACCGGAAGAGCCGGATGCCGGGCACCAGCACATAGAAGATGCGCCAGACCGGCGTATGCGCCCCCAGCGCGAAGAGGAGCGCCACGCTCCCCAGTGCGGTGAAGAACCACCGGAGATCCCGGCGCGCCGCGCCCGCGAAGGACACGGCTGCCAGGATCAGAACCAGAATGCCCCCGTACTCGGAGTTGTCCTTGGAGAAGTTGCGACCCCAGTACGTGTCCGCGCTCCAGGCGGCGCCACCGGCGTCGTTGCCCGCGAACTCCGGGATCACCAGCGACATGACCTCCTCGGGGTGCAGCGACCAGGAGCTCGACCAGGCGGCCCCCACCTGTCCGGCCGCCTCGCGGGTCGTCGCCGTCCGGCGTGAGTACTCCATCACGTACCTGGTGGAGGGAATGAACTGGACCGCAGCGGCGCCCAGCCCCGCAAGCGAGGCCGCGAGAAAGAGCACGAAGCGAGTCCCGGCTACCCGGGCACGCCGCGGCGTGCCGGCCGTGGACGGGTCCCGGCCGCCGCGCCACAGCTGCACCGCCCGGAACCCGGCGTACAGGCCCACGGCACCGAAGAGGAAATAAGCCATCTGGAAGTGCGTGGTCAGAAGCACCAGCGTCACGACCAGGGCGACGGCCGAGAACGTGCCGATGCGCGCGCGCACGAAGAAGCGCTCCACCACCCAGAACAGGAGCGGCGTCAGGGTCGTCACGAAGATCTTCCCGTCGTGTCCCGGACGCACGAGGCTGACCAGGAACGGCGCCAGCATGTAGGCGGTTCCCGAGAGGAGCGCGGCTGCCTTCGATGCGCCTATTGTGCGCATCCAGCCGTACATGAAGACGCCGGCCAGGAAGATGTGCAGGACGAGCTTCCAGCCCAGGGCCCGGAACGGCTCCATCACCAGGAGCAGGAGGGACGTGGGGTACAGGGCATCGCCACCGGACAGCGCCTCGAGGAAGGGTGTGCCCCCGAGGATCTGCGGCGCCCACAGCGGGAACGAGCCGGCACGGAGCTGGTTCGCGTAGAACAGTCGGGCCACGTAGCCGAGGCTGAGGGTATCGCTTCCCAGCAGCATGCCGTCGCTGAAGACGAAGAGCCGGAACAGGATCACCGTGAGGAGCGCGAAGAGAGCCGGCGGGAGCCAGCGGGGCACCTCCGGCGAGCCCGGCCGAAGGACCGGCGCCGACTCGGCAGCCCTGCCCTCGGCGTCCCGCTTCCGGCTCATGGATCCCTCCCGGAAGGAACCGAACGCTCCGGACGGCCCGGATCCGCCGCTCCCGGCGCGCCGGAGGCTCCCGTGCCGTCGTCGTAGACCAGCATCGTGTGCCCCAGCACGCGGTAGGGTGTCCGTGACCGGTACGACGCGAAGGGGTCGTGGCCCTGAAGGTAGAGCCCGTGCAGAGTCGTGGCCGAGATCACGGTGAAGCGCGGCGGAGGCCCGCCGGTGTCGCCGCCCTCCAGCCGGAAGAAGCTAGGGAGCGGCACGTAGTCGATCCCGTACGCGGCGGGTATGGCCGATCCGAAGTAACTGAGGCGTACCCGCTTCACACCCTCGTCCTTCATGAAGCGCCGCAACTCGAGAAGCCCCTGCCCCCAGTCCAGGCTGGAATCGACCAGCACCCGATGGGCGCGGTCTCTGCCTCCGGCCCAGACGCTGGTGTACGCGAGGAGATCGGGATACGCCGTGGCGACAGACACGACCTGGAGCCCCAGAAGGACGGCTATGACCGCTCTTTCACGCCGGCCTCGCCTCCAGAGCCGCGCCAGTCCCGCCGCGGTGAGAACCGCCAGGAGGGGAAGCACCGGCAATGCGTAGCGGAAGCCGATGTCGAGGTGGGAGGCCATCAGGAACGCGCCGAACACCAGTGCGCCGACCACCGGGCCGCGGCCCCGCCACCGGACGGCCGACCTCCACATGGCCGGAACGTCGCCCTTGGCGCGGAGCGCTCCCAGGAGAGCGGCGGCCCCCACCAAGAGCAGGACCTGAAACGCCGCGGGGGTCTTGAACAGGAAGACCACCGGATAGAAGTACCACCATCCGGTGTGGCTCGTGTGCCCCAGCAGGTAGGCGGCACCAGGGTGCCCGGCCTCGGTGTGGAGCACCGTCCGCCAGAACGCGAGCCGGAAGTACGTGAGCGTCGGGTCGCCACGATACAGCAGCATCAGGGTCGCCCAGGCGGCCAGCAGCCCCATCACCACGGAGACACCGAGGTCGATCCACCAGCCCCGATCGCGGCGACGGGTCGTCGCCTCCATCGCCACGAGCAACACCCCCACCGGGAGCAGCGCCAGAGCGCTCAGCTTCACACCGAGCGCCAGCGCCACCACCACGCCCGCGCCGGCACCACGCGCGGGCGTGGGTCGCCGCACAGCTACGTCCAGGGCCCACACCGCCAGGAGGAATGCCAGGGCCAGAGGGAGGTCGTCGTACGCCACGCCGCCGTGGGCCAGCACATCGGGGGTCGCCGCGACCATGAGCGCGGCCAGCCCCCCGGCCGTCGGGCCGGCCACCCACGCGGCCAGGAGGCCGGCGGAGAGCACGAGGACCACCACCAGACCCACTCCCACCATGCGCGCCCGGTCCAGGACCAGCACCGGGTCGTTGCCCAGGCGGAAGAACAGGGTGCGAGCGTACTCCCATCCCCGATCCACGCTCCAGACCTCGCCCTTCTCGGGCGGGAGGGCGGGAGACGCCGTGCTCGCCGCCGCGCCGTACGCGTACATCATCAACGGCGGCTGGCTCGTGACCAGGCCCCACGTGCCCCGCTCCAGCCCTCGCAGCCCGCCCGCGACCAGAACGATCTCGTCGAAGGTCGCCGAGGTGTGCCTCAGGGCCGCCGCGGTGGTCCCTCCCGCCGCGAGCGCGAGGGCCAGCACCAGGGCCCACCACCGGAGCCCCTTCACCCGACCGCCACCTCACCCCTCCCCTCCGCGACCCGACCATGCTCACACCTGACCGAGTAACCCGTCCGGGCAGACGCAGGGTAGGGCCGCCCCGCCGGCCCGGCCCGCATGGGTCGGGACGCCCCTTCGCACCTCCACCGGCACGACTGCCGGCTCCACACCCAGCTCACGAACGTATAGAAGCGCCCCCCCGATCGCCGATCGCTCCCTGTGGCGAGTGGGCGCAGCATGACGACGACCACTCGTGGACGGCCGCAACATCGGGGACAGGCTACGAGGCAGCAAGGACTCGGGCTCCGCGGCCCGCCATCCAGGAACGAAACGGCCAGTGGAGCCCACACGGGGACGCCCCCGGCCGGCGCGTCCCGGCGCTGCGTCACCGTCGGGGCTTCCGCACCGTGTCGATAGCACCCAGGACGTGTCCCACGACAACGACATGGGCGGGCCCCCTCCTCGCGCCGCTGCGCATTTGTAGCGGAACGCATCTTGCCGGTGCTGGTTGGACGACTCCTCCACGAGGGGCGCTGGTCTCGCGTGCGGGGAGGGATCCGAGGGTCCGGCCCTCGACGGACCGGACGAACGCTCTCCCATCTGACCCTGCCCGAGGAAACATGATACGGCGCATGGGGTGCGGGGGGGCCGTGTGGCTCTTGCTGACGGCTCTCAACACGAGGGTGTCCGCGCAGGCCGTCCCGCGGTGGTATGGCATCGGAGACCTCGGCATCGGCAACTCTGCCGGCGAGACGGGATTCACGGTCTCCTTGGGTGGTGCCAGGATCTGGCCTTGGCTCATGGGGGCCGCACGTGTGGACGGTCTGTTCGTGCCGTTCTCGAACCGGAGCAGATGTGGCCGCTCGACCACCTGGTGGTTCGACTCGAACAGCGTGTGCGACCCCCGGGTCGTTCGCGTAGGGCTTATGCTCGACGTCGATCTCGTGGTGCCGACACCTTCCCCGCCTCTCTTCGTGGGGCTGGGCTACCGCGTCGCTGGCGGTCGCTCGACCGTGATCGGAAGTGCCGGTGCCTTCTTCCATGTGCTGGATCGCGGCATGAACGGCTACGTGCGCCTGACGGGGGGCTCGCACTTCTTCGAGGTGAGCATCGGCGCCTTCTTTTCAGGCCCCGGCTGACTCCCGGCTGCCGGAGCGCGAAGCGCGCCGATGGGTAGTGGCAAGACTACGCCTGTAGTGATACTATGCCACCATACTGTGTGTGGCCGGTGCCGCATGCAGAGATAATCGCGCGTGCACGGCCTCCCCCCTGCCGAGCCTCACCGCCTTCTCCCCACCCCCAACCTCCTGGGAGTCCAGCCCATGAATCAACCATCCACGACCTTACGCGCACTCGTCCTTGTCGGACTGGCATTCCTGGCCGCGGCCTGCTCGGACACGCCCGTGAGCGTGACCCCGCAGGTGCCCGCCCCTTCGCTCTCGGTGCAGGACGTCGGCCCGTCGGGTAACTACGTTCTCGCCGTCAACAACCGCGCGTACACCACGGTCATGTCCAGGATCGCCGACCTGGGCGGCACGGTGGTTCGCGCCCACCAGGGCGCGGGCATCATCGATGCCGGCGGGCTGTCGGCGGGTGCCGCGGCCACCCTGTCGTCCATGGCCGGGGTGCGTGCCATGATCGCGGACGAGTGGATCCAGGGTGCACCTTTGCCCCCGGACCTGCGGGTCGAGAGCGCGACGGCCGCCACGACCAGCGGCGATCCCTCGGACGCCTTCTTCTGGGCGAACCAGTGGGACATGCGCGTCATCCACGCCGACGACGCCTGGTACGACGGCCACGACGGCAGCTCGTCGGTGACGGTGGCCATCATCGACACGGGCATCGACCCCTTCCACCAGGACCTGGCGGGGCTCGTGGACGCGAGCAGGAGCATCGCCTTCGTGTCGAGCGTGAATTCGGCCGGCCCGTCCTGGGGTGACGACTACTTCCACGGTACGCACGTGGCCGGCACCGTGGCCAGCAACGGACTGGGCACTTGGGGTGTGGCGCCCCATACGACCCTCGTTGCCGTGAAGGTGTGCAACTCCGAGGGATCCTGCCCTCTCGGCGCGATCTTCTCCGGGATCCTCTACGCCGCGGACATCGGCGCCAACGTGGGCAACCTGAGCCTCGGTGGCTTCATCGCGAAGAACGCGACCGACGGGGGTCAGCTGAACGCCATCTACAATCAGGTGGTGGACTACGCCACCCGGAAGGGCATGCTGCTGGTGTCGGCGGCGGGGAACGACGGGGTCGACCTGGATCACCTGGGCCGCGACTATCGCGCGGGGTCCTATACGTCCGTTCCGTGCGAGGCCGGCAACGGCGTGTGCGTGTCGGCCACCGGCCCCACGGACGTCATCGCGGGATACTCCAACTACGGTATCTCGGCGGTGAACGTGGCCGCACCGGGCGGAGATGGCGCGGCGGTGGGCAGCTTCCAAGGGGAGGTCATGGGGCCCTGCAGCTCGCTCACGGTGGTTCCCGGTCTGGCGGCGTGCACCATTTCGCCCACCTACTACGTCTGGGCCCAAGGAACGAGCATGGCGGCCCCCCACGTCACCGGCGCCGCGGCCCTGCTGGCGGCAGCGGGCGTGACGAGTCCGGCCAATCTCGTGACCGCGCTGCAGCAGACCGCCGACGACCTCGGGAAGAAGGGAACGGACCCGTTCTACGGGAAGGGGCGGCTCAACGTGTACGCGCTGCTCAATTCGTACGCCTTCGCCCGGCGAGCGAGGTAGGAGCCTTTGGGGGGGCTCCGCCCCGGAGCCCCCCCTCCCTCGCAGGTCGCTCGCCGGTTGCGGCGACCGCCTGACGGCGGGGCGGGACGGTCGCACTCAGGGACCGAGGAACCGGAGATCGAGGATCTGCAGGACTCTCCCGGAGAGCGGGCAGGCCGATAGCCCGGCGCTTGCCATCCGTCCAGTGACCCGTCAACGTGCCGACAGCCTCCTTTACCCTCCCGCCATCGAACGTCCGGGACGTTCGGAGGTCTAGGCACCGAGAATGACCGCCGTCGTCACTGCGCCATGACCCACGCTTCTGCACGCCTGAGCGCGGCCCTGTCCGGGCGCTACCGCCTCGAGCGCGAGACGCAGCTCGGGGTGGAGGAGTCGGTGGCCTTGGTGCGCGAAGTGGCCGACGCCCTCCGGTACGCCCACGAGCACGGGGTGGTGCACCGCGACATCAAGCCGGAGAACATCCTGTTGCAAGCGGGTCGGTGCATGGTGGCGGACTTCGGGCCAGTACGGCATGCCGCCCTCGCGGTCCGTGATCTCGCCCGCGGGGTCACCCAGCGACTCAACACCGGGGGCTACACCGTGCATGGTGCGGAATGGAGCCCCGACGGCGACTCCCTGGTCTTCGCGTCGGACGCCGATGGCCCATACCTGAACCTCTACAAGATGGCGGCCGACGGCAGCGGGCGGCCGGTACGGCTCGCACCGTCCAACCATGACCAGCAACCGATTGGACGCGCTCGCCACGTTCTGGCCCGACGGCCCTCCGGGCTTCACATCAGAGCCGACACCGTCCACGTCATAGTGGACTTCACGAGCGAGCTGGGGAGCAAGGGGCGGTGAGCCGGGCACCAAGTGACAACCTCATCCTCTAGGGGTTGTCGGGGCCCGCAAATCGTCGGATTCCCATTCTCGCGCCTCGTTCCCTGCCCTGTCGCGTCCGGCCCGGCATCGGTCATGGCCATTCCGGCTGAGTTGGCAAGCCGATCGGCACACGCAACAATGCGCGACCCGGTGCGCAGGACAGACGGCGCACTCAAGCCTCGGGGGCGGAATCGGCCGGCGAGTCACCTGGCCTTGGCGGCTCCGTCCCCGGGATCCGCTGGGCCTCTATCCATTCCTCATTGCGACCAAGGGTGCGCGTGTACCAGACGGTGCCGTCGTCGCAGACGACCATCAGAATCGCCCCCTTTGCGACGGCCGCCACTGGCTTTCTCATTGTCTCCTCCTGGCTGAGGTCGGACGCGGGAGGGGCTGCGGTGGCCAGGGCCCCCGACCACCCCCCGCTTCGCTACTGCGGCGCCTTCCCGGCCAGCTTCGCCCGCACTTCCCTTCCCCAGTTCACCACTTCGACGAGCTCGTCGGGCTTCGTGGCACCCGCCTTCATCTGCTCCGCTTTCTGCAGGAAGACGAACCGCTGGTCGTCCGGGGTCATGTCATACGAGCGCGAAGCCGTGCCGAAATAGAAGTGACCGGCGTCGAAGAGGACCGTCTGCTTGCCGAGGGTGAACGCCGCCGCGGGAACCACGCTGGCGGACACGAGCGCGCCCGCTCCGTTCCGGTAGAACAGCTCCCGGCCGTTGTGCCCCCAGCGCGGCTCGGTGCCGCCGGACTGGGAGACCTGCACGCGCCTTGCGTTCACGTCCGGGAACGGACGCACGTACACCTCGAACCGCCCGGTCTCGTTGGAGGCGTAGGCGAGCCAGCGCCCGTTCGGCGAGAGCGCCGGGAAGATCTCGGCGAACTTGGGATTGGCCATCAGCGGCGTGGTCGCCGTGTCACCACGGTGCGCCAGCACGATATCGCGCTGGGGACCGTTGATATCGTACTGCAGGATGAACTGCGTGGTGTCCCGGGTCGGGACGACCTCAATGATCGAGTGGCGCCGCGGCGGCAGGAGCGTGTCCACGGCCCCCGTGCCGTCCGCCCGCCGTCGGACGACCCAGCTTACCGGATCGTTGCCACCCTTGTCCTCGGCGTAGATGACCGACCGCCCATCCGCCGTCCACCGGGGACTCGAGCCGTCTCCCGCGAAGGTGAGCGGCATCAGCGCGTACGGAGCCGCATCGAGTTGCTTGACGAAGACGTCGCCGTTCCCGGATCCCGGAACACGCTCGACGGTCAGCGCGAGATGGCGGCCGTCCGGCGACAACGTGAGGGCGCCGCTGCACGTGCAGTTCTCGGATATGGGAAGCGTCCACCCGGTATCGATGGGGGTGACCGTGCCCTTGCGGGCGACCCACACGGGCTGGAAGCGCGTGGTTCTCGCGGCAGTACGGCCCACGACGTAGACGAGGGTACCGTTGGCCGAGACGGCGGCGTCGGCCGTGCAGCAGGTCGGGACGCGCACCCCGTCGAGCATCGGGGCCGGCGGCTGCGTGAATCGAGTCTTACGAACGTCGAACGGGGCAGCGAGCACGCTGCCGTCCTTGCGCACGAAGGCCACGATGCCTCCGGGGAGCGCCCAGCCGGCGAGGACGTCGGGCACGAGGACCGTCGACTCGACTGTCCGCAGGTCGAGGACCCGGAGATCGCTCTTGACGCACTGGTTGGTGCACGCGGCGATGAGCGCACTCTTCCCGCCCGGCAGGCCGGCCACGCTGACGATGCCGCGCGAGGTCGTATCGGCAAAATCGATCTGCTTCCAGACCTGACGGGGGGCACCGCCATCCTGTCCCACGGCCCGCAAGCCGTAGCCCTCGTCCACGTACAGAATCGTGCCGTCGTCGAGCCACGCGAGGGAACTGGGGGAACCCGTGGCGGCGGAATCGGCGAGGACCACCGACGCCCCACCGCCCCGAGGCACCTTCTTGACCTTTCCATCGCGCGTGACGAATGCGATCCATGCGCCGTCGGGCGAAAACCTCGGCGCGTCGGCGGCCCCATCGGTCCCGGTCAGCGGGGTGGCCTCGAGCTGATCGCGCTGCTTCGCGAAGAGGTGGCGGCCCGAGGCCGTGCTGTCCACGAACACCACCGTGCCGCCGTCGGGCGAGATCGCGACCCCGGTGCCGACCAATGCGGGCCGGACCTGCGCCGTGTCCCAGAGCATCGTCCGGTATCGGCTGACCACGGGCTGAGCGACGGGCCGCATCCAGCCCCAGGCGGCAGCGGCGAGGAGAAGCACCGAGACCCCGGCGAGGGTGAGGAACGCCGGGTCCCGTGTCCGTGAGCGGAGCGCGCCGGCCCCGCCTGCCACGCCGGCACCACCCGGCCCGGCGACGCGGAAGCCCGGATCGGCCAGCGCATCGGCGAACGCCCTGGCCGTCTCGAACCGATCGGCCGGCAGCTTCTCCAATGCCTTGGCCACCGCCGCCGCTACGTTCGCCGGCACCGACTTCCGCACCTCCCCCACCGGCCGCGCCTCGTCGGCGATGATCTTCACGATGATCTGCTGTGCCGAGCTCCCCGTGTGCGGCGGGTCTCCCGTCAGCATCTCGTACAGCACGCTCGCCAGCGAGTAGACGTCGCTGCGGTTCGAGATCGTCTTCTCGGCCGTCGCCTGCTCGGGGCTCATGTAGTGCGGCGTACCCAGGCTCAGCCCCGTCTCCGTCATCCGACCGCCCGCGGCCGCCGAGACCGCCAGCGCGATCCCGAAGTCCGCCACCATGGGCCGACCGGCGTGGATCAGGATGTTCTCGGGCTTGATGTCCCGGTGCACCACCCCGTGCTCGTGCGCGTACTCAAGCCCGTCGGCCACCTCCCGCACCAGCGCCACCGCCTCGTCCACGCCGAGCTGGCGTTCGCGGTCGAGCCAGTCCCGCAGCGTCTCGCCCTCGACGTAGGGCATCACGTAGTAGAGGAAGCCGTCGGCTTCGCCCGAGTCGAAGAGCGGCAGGATGTTGGGGTGCTGCAGCGCCGCGGTGGTCTTGATCTCCTGCACGAAGCGCTCGGCACCGAGGACCGCGGCGAGCTCGGGCTTGAGGACCTTGATGGCGACCTTGCGGTCGTGCTTGAGGTCGTCCGCCAGGTAGACCGTGGCCATACCGCCCTCACCGAGCTGGCGCTCGATGCGGTACCGGTCGGCCAAAGCGGCCATCAGGCGGGAGGGGAGATCGGGCATCGCGGGCAAGATGGGCTGTCGCTTGCGCCTGGGCCAGGGTCACAGGGAGCAGTAGGCGGCTCGACGCCACGGTCCGCCGAGGTTGGCGGAGCCTCATGGTGTCGCTCATCTGCCGCCCGCGATCCCTCCCTGCCACCGCCCGTCATTGGCCCTTCAGAGGCGCCGCCCGGACTCGAAC
>JAJDNC010000107.1 GCA_022340865.1 Gemmatimonadota bacterium | reverse complement strand
CGCCTCGCCCCCCGCGTAGGCCAGCGCCAGCCCCACGGCTCCGCCCCCCAGGGCCACCACCAGGCTCTCCGTGAGGAGCTGCCGCACGATCCTCCACCGGGGAGCCCCCAGGGCCAGGCGCGAGGCGAGCTCCCCCCTGCGGGCGAAGGCCCGGGCCATGAAGAGGGAGGCCACGTTGGCGCACGCCACCAGCGGCACCAGCGCGATGATCCCCATGATGAGCAGGACGAGGCTCCCGGCGGGACCGAAGTAGCGCTCGTGGAGCGTCTGCAGCCGCGCCCCCCACCCCGCCTTGGCGTCGGGATAGGACATGGCGAGGCGGTCGGCGATGACCTTGATCTCCACCTGCGCCTGCTGGAGGGTGGCGCCGCCGCGAAGACGGCCGAGGGCGTTGAAGTTGTTGTTCCCCCGCCCGGTGGCGGCCTGGCTCGAGCGCTGCAGAGGGACCCAGAGGTCGGTGCCCGCAGGATAGTCGAAGCCGCGGGGCATGACGCCCAGGACCTCGAGGGGCTGGCCGTCCAGGTTGATGGTGCGGCCGACGACGGACGGGTCGGCGCCGAACCGCCTGGTCCAGAACCCGTAGCTCAGGACGCCGACGTCGGCGGTGCCGCGGAGCTCGTCGGCGTCGACGAACGAGCGGCCCAGCGCCGGCGCGACGCCCAGGGTGCTGAACAGGCTGGCGGATACCGCACGGCTCCTGAGCTCCTGCGCGCCGTCGGGTCCCGTGAGCAGCCGCCCCTGGCTGAACACGTTGATCGCCGCCATGGACCCGAACGCGTGCACGCCGCTCTGGAAGTCGACGTAGTCCTCGTACGAGAGGCTGTTGTTCGAGCCGGAGGGTGTCGTCTCCCAGACCCAGACGAGCTGCTCGGGATGCGGGAACGGAAGGGGACGGAGGAAGACGGTGTTGTACGTGGAGAACATCAGGCTGATGGCCCCCACGCCGATGCCCAGCACCAGCACGGTCGCGACGGCGAACCCGGGGTTCCGCCGGAGGGATCGGAGGGCGAAGCGGAGATCGCGCGCGAAGCCGTTCATCGGTCATCCTCCCTGGCCGTGGGCAGCCGGTGAAGGACGGGGTGGGCTTTCCCCGGAATCTAGAAGAGTAGACGCCGCGAACGCGAGGAGGGTTTCAGCGTCGCGTCACGCTCCGTCCCTTCACGTCACGCGATCCACCCCTGCTCTCTCGCCTTGCTGCCGAGGAGCACGAGGGCGAGGGCGATGACCAGCACCAGGCCCTGCAGCGCCATGACGCCCGCGCCCACCCGGGACCCTACGCCGCTGAGGACGAAGAGCCCCACGTCCTGGAAGATGAGCCCGATGAGGGAGGCGATGAGAAGAGGCATCGCCCAGCGCTTGTGCAGGATGAGGCCCAGGGAGCCCGCCGCGCCGCCCCACACGCCGATGGCCGTGCCGGAGACCGCCCACCAGGTGCGCGCCGCGTAGATCGCCTGCTCGACGTCGCCCAGCTTGGCGATGTCTTCCGGCTTCACCGACACACCGGACAGGTAGGCGACGCACCCCAGGAGATTCCAGATCAGGGCGGCGACCGCTACCGGTATGTACCACTTCGGTGTCGTCGGCATGCATCCCTCCAGGTCAAGGGTGGGGTGTGGGGCGAAGCCCTCAAGCTATCGGGCCGTCAAGTCGCTCCGGCGGAGACGACCCCCGGGGTGATCCGCACCCCCTTCACCAGCATCCACAGCGCCAGGCCCAGCTCCCCGATGACGGCGGGCGCCAGCAGCACCGCGGTGGCCGCTCCACCGTAGCCGGCGAGGAAGAAGCTCGCCAGGCCGTGGACCACGTAACCGACGCCCGCCGCGGCCAGCACCACGCCGAGGACGCGCGGCACGTATCTCGACCGGTAGAGGAGGACGCCCAGCGACGCCAGGTGGGCGCCGAAGAACACCAGCGCCAGGAGGAACCCGGCGCTGAAGGTCTCCAGCGCCGAGAAGGCCATCGCCTGGCGCTCCACCGCGGCGAGGTGTGCCGCATGCTCCGGCCGGGTCAGCAGGAGGAAGGCGTCGAACAGGTCGAGGAGGAAGGTGCCGAGGATCGCGGCGTAGACGAATCGGAACGCCGCGGTGACGAGGGAGAGCGCGCGGCCGGCGGGCTCGAGGATGAGGTAGAACGTCGCCGCCATGGCCACGTCTACGGCCACGATGACCACCCAGCTCACCAGGCTCGAGCCGAAGAGCCCCGGCGACGCCAGCACGTTCCCGGCGGTCCCCGCGGGGTCACCCGGCACGAGGAGCCGCTCCAGCACGATGGGCGCGAACATCCCCAGCACGAAGACCACCAGGTACAGGAGCCCCGTCGTGCGGGCGAGGCGCTGCGTCCACCTCTCGTCCCGGTACGCGCTTGCGCTCATGGCTTCCACCTCGTGTCTCGGGCGCTCACCCGCCGCTCATCGGCTCGGTGGTGGTGGTGGACTTCACGCTCATGGGGATCTCCATGGGTCCCATGGGCGAGCCCTCCACGGTGGCCGTCCCGGTGACATCGCTCTCCGACCGCAAGCGGAGGATCCACCCGGTGGCGTCCTGGATCTGCGCGGTGGACGTGCTGGTGCCCTCAAGGGCGTAGTGGACGGTCATGGCCCCCATGGACATGGAAGCCGCGCTGTCCGACTTCATCTCGGATGCGACCTTCAGGGCGGTCACGCCGCCGCTCCGACTGTCCACGGTCCACGTCGACGTGCTGCTCAGCCCCAGGCTGCCGCCGGTGTGACTCGTGCACGACCAGGAATCGCCCACCGCCGCCGCCTTCGACGGCATCACGACGACGGCGCCCTTCAAGGCGGCGCCGAAGATGTTCTCCCCCACGTTGTTCTTCAGCATCTCCTTCCTCTGGTCGGCGCTGCTCCCCGGGGGAACGGGCAGCACGTCCATGAGGTGGGCCGATACGGAGTCCCACCCCTCCACGTGGCGATTGGAGCCGTCGGGGTCCATGGCCACGGTGTACCCGTGGCCCACGAGGGCCGCGAACATCTCCGCGCCCTGGGGCACGGGCTTCGTGGTGTCCGCGGAGCTCCAGCTGAAGCTGGACATGGGCGTGGTGGCGTCGACGCTCACGGACTCGTAGGTGATGCGGATCCGGTGCTGTCCGTTCTCACCCTGCCCCAGGACGTCGAAGCGGATCCCCATCTTCGTCACCTCGTGCATGGTCTGCTGCTGGCCCATGACCGTCTGCGTGGTGGTCTGGTCCGACGTGGAGAGGACGCGGTGCGTCTCGCCCTTCTTCAGCCGGAGGACCATGGACGCTTGATCGGCGCCCGTGGCGCCTACGGGGCACTGGGCCCCGGCGGCCGCGGGCAGCGCCAGGAGCGCCGTCAGCACGACGGGCATCCAGCGGTTCGTTCTCGGGAGGGCTGCGGCGGGCAGGACGAGCGCGGGCTTCATCGGCGTTGCTCCGGAAGTAGGGTGCCAACGGGCCGGGGGCGTGCCCGGTGACTACGATGCGGGCGGGGGGATGGGAGGGCAAGGCGCATCAGCCTCCCCCCCTGAGCCGGCTCAGCCATTCCCGCGCCGGCGTGAGGTTCGGATCCCGCCTCACGCACTCCTCGTAGTACCGGATGGCCGCGGCGGTGTCGCCCATGGCGCGGTGGAGGTTCGCCAGCCCCCAGGGCCCGTTCAGCGACTCGGGGTACAGCTCGGTCAGGCGGGTGAACACCTGCAGGGCCGCGGGATGCTCCCCGCGCTCCATGAGGCCGTTGGCCGCCAGCGTGAGCACCAGGTCCGGCGGCTCCACCGTGAAGCCGTGACTCGCCGACACGGAGTCGTAGTGCGCCTGGATCTGCGGAAGTCCGCGCGCCTCGCCCGGCGACGGGAAGGGATAGTCGGCGAACAGCTCCAGCAGCGCCGGCCGCGCCTGGACCGGAGCCAGGAAGAACGGCCACGACGGGTCCAGGTCCATGCGCCAGCGGAACCCCTCCCCCGCCCCGGTCATCAGGCCGACGCGCAGCTCCTCCAGGCGCCCGGTGTCCCGGGCGTTCTTCTCCCCAGCGGCGTCGCTCACCGCGAAGAAGGTCCCCTGGGCGGCGGGGGTGCTCGAGAAGTAGACGAGATCCCGGCACAGGGATCTCCCCGGCTGGTCCACCATGCACGGGTCGTTGAGGATGAACGCCTGGAAGGTCCCGGGCGCCTCCAGGAGCGTGTAGACCCCGAACACGCCGGCCGCCTGGGGACCCACCATCACCCGGTACGGCTTCGTCCGGTATTGGGCGTCGACCCACGGGACGAGCTCCTCGCGGACGAAGCGGAGGAACACCTCCGCGTGCCCCTCCCCCGTGTGCGTCCCGCTGCGGGGCCAGGGCAGCAGGTCCCGGTAGCGTTGGACGTTGGGGACGCCCACGAGGATCGCCGGGGGCATCCTGTCCTCGGAGAGGAGGTCGAGGTCGTTCACGAGCTGGGCGAAGTACCCCTCCACCCAGTCCGAGTAGAAGACGTAGACCACCGGGTAGGAGAGGCTTCCGGCCTCGTATCCCCGGGGCACGTGGACCTGGAGGAGGCGGTCCTCCTCCAAGAGGTCGGAGTGGAGCACGCGGTACGTCCCCAGCGTCACGGGGTCGCCGTCGGCCTGGGACGCGGCCGGGGCCGGCACGAGGAGCGCGAGGAACAGGGCGGGCAGGAGGAGAGAGAACGGGGCGACGAGCCTTGGGAGGGCACGCTTCATGATCATCCTCCATGCGTCGATGCGGGTGCTACATGACCTTCATTCCGTCCTCAACGCCTCCACCGGATCGACCCTCGTCGCCCGGCGCGCCGGCAGCAGCGTGGCCACGACGCCGGCCAGGAGGAGGACCCCGCCCACGGACACGAAGGTGACGAGGTCGAAGGGGCTCACCCCGAAGAGGAACCGGGCCAGGCCCCGGGTCACCCCCAGCGCCACCCCCGTGCCGATAACGACACCCAGGAGGGCCAGCGCGGCCCCCTGCCGCACCACCATGGCCAGGACGTTGCCGCGCTGGGCACCCAGGGAGAGGCGGATCCCCACCTCCCGGGTGCGCTGGCTCACCGTGTAGGCCATGACCCCGTAGACCCCGCCCAGGGCCAGCAGCAGGGCGATGAGGGCCAGGGCGGCCATGATCTTGGCCATGATGAGGTCACCCCCCAGGGACTGCTCGATGAGCGCGTCCATGCTCATGACGTCATACACGGGGACGTTCGGGTCCGTGGCCCGCACCGCGTCACGCACCGGCCCCACCAGGGTGCTCAGGGGCACCGATGCCTTCAGGGACCAGTCCATGAAGCGCTGCGTGCTCTGGTAGACGGAGAAGAACGCCATGGCCGGCGTGGGGGAGTCGGCGCCCCCGTCCCGGGTGTCGCCCACCACCCCGACGACCTGCCAGGGGCCCGAGTGGGTCACGATCCTCTGCCCGATGGGGTCCTTGCCGGGCCAGTCCTTCCGGGCCAGGGTCTGGTTGACGACCACCACCTTGAGGGAGCCGAACCGGTCGGAGTCCTCGATGCCCCGCCCCCGGAGGACGGGCACGTGCAGGGACCGGAAGTATCCGGGAAGGACGTACTTGAAGCCCAGGATCCGGCGCTGGGCCTGATCGCTGAAGTCCTGCCCCTCCAGCACGTACCAGGTGCCGGACCAGCCCTGGAGGGGGAGTGCGTTCGTCCCTCCCACCGTCTCCACGCCGGGGAGGGCCGCCAGCCGGGCCCGAAGGCGGGTGTAAAAGTCGTTCACCGAGACCGAGTCCCGGTACTGCGCCTCGGGCAGGAGCGTCTGCGCCGTGAGGACGTCGGAGCGGTCGAAGCCCAGGTTCGCCAGCCGGATGCGGGCGAAGCCCTGCACCAGGAGCGCCGAGGAGACCAGGAGCACCAGGGAGAGCGCCACCTCCGTCACCACCAGCGCCTTCCGGAGCCGCCCGCCGTGGGCGCCGGAGCCGCCTCGCCCCCCTTCCTTGAGGGATTCCGTCAGGTTCATCCGGCTGGAGGTGAGCGCCGGCGCCAGCCCGAAGAGGATCCCCGTGAGCATGGTGACGGCGGCCGTATAGAGGAGGACCCGTGGGCTCAGGCCGACCTCGTACACCCGGGGGAACGAGGCCGGCATGACAGCCTTGAGGGCGCGGATGCCGACCACGGCCAGGCCCAGCCCCACGACGCCGCCCGCGACGGCGACCAGACCCGACTCGGTGAGGAACTGGCGGACGAGGCGGGCGCGACTCGCGCCCAGGGCGCCGCGCAGGGCCACCTCCCGATCCCGGCCGGCGGAGTGCGCCAGGAGGAGGTTGGCCACGTTGGCACACGCGATGAGGAGGACGAAGGCCACGGCTACCGTGGCGATGAGGGTCCCGGACTTGAAGCCCTCGTCGAACACCCGGTCGTGGAGGGAGAGGATCGTGGCGCTGTTCCCCGCGCTGGTGGCGGGATACGCCTGGGCGATGCGGCCCTCGATCTGCTGGGCCTCGGCCAGGGCCTGCTCGGGGGTGTAGCCGTCCCGGATGCGGGTCAGCACCGACAGGTAGTAGCTGTCCCGGTGCTCCTCACCGGTGATGGCCAGGGGTGCCCACACGTCCCGTCCCGGAACGATGTACCAGAAATGGGGGGGCATCACTCCCACCACGGTGTAGCGCTCCCCGTCCAGCAGGATGCTCTTTCCGATGAGCGAGGGATCTCCGCCGAAGCGTCTGTGCCAGAGGCCGTCGCTGATGACGGCCACCTTGTCGTTTCCCGGCTTGCCCTCGTCCGCGGTGAAGCCCCGGCCCTCGGCCGGCTGCACGCCCAGCACCCGGAAGAAGTCCGGCGTGACGTAGAAGCCGCTCAACCGCTCCGCCTCGAAGTCTCCCGACAGGGCGAACGTCCCCCACCGCAGGGCCGTCACGTCCATGGTGTGGCTCTGCTGCTTCAGGTCCTGGTAGTCCGGGACCGAGTAGCTGGTCCGGTTCCACCCCCTGTCCTGGTTCGTCGTCCACACCGTCTCCAGGCGGTCGGAGTGCGGATAAGGCAGGGGACGCAGCATGAACACGTCCACGGCGCTGAAGATGGCCGTGTTGGCGCCGATGCCGATGGCGAGGGAGAGGATGGCGATGGCGATGAGGCCCCGGCCCCGCCTCAAGGAGCGAAGGCCGTACTTCACGTCCTGCCAGACGACGTCCATGGCGTGCTCCGTGCGTCCCGATCCCGGACTTCCCTCAAACCTCTAGCATCTACGACAGATGTCGTGCGAGGGTTCCGGAGCGGGCCGCGGGAGAGCCCCGAGGGGGCACCCGTCTCCCCGGAGGTCCGCGAGACTCAGTCCGCGGGCTTCACGGCGGTCATCATGACCGCCTTCACCCCGAATGCCTCCGCCGAGCTCTGCGTCGACGCCTTGCGGAACTTGAACCCCGGCACCACCGCCGACTTCACCTTCTTGAACCCCGACTCCTCCAGGAGTCGGAACATCTCTCCTTCCAGGAGAGCCCCTCCGATTCAGCTGGCCCACAGCTTGGGGTCGTTCACGATGGACTGCGACAGCTGCTTCCCGCTGACGATGTCCGTGATCGACACCCGACCCCCGGGCTTCAACACCCGGAACATCTCCTCCATCACCCGCCGCTTCCGGAACGACAGGTTGATCACCCCGTTGGAGATCACCACGTCGACGGAGTCGCTGGGAAGGGGCAGATCCTCCATCCGTCCCGCGTGACACTCCAGCGGAGTCTCGGAGCCCGTCATGTTCGCCCGCGCCTTCTCGCACATCGCGGGGTTCAGGTCCACGCCGATGACCTTCCCCGCCGGTCCCACCTTACGGGAGGCGAGGATCGCGTCCAGCCCCGCGCCGCTTCCCAGGTCGAGCACCGTCTCGCCCTCCCGGATGTCCGCGCGCAGGTGCGGATTCCCGACGCCGGCGAACGACGCCACCGCGGCCTCGGGAGCCGCTTCCAGCTCCTCGGGGGGATAGTCGAAGAGCTCCGCCGCCGTCCTGCCGTGGTAGAAGTGGAACTCGGCATCCGGGTTCTCCGCGACCTCCTGGTACATGCGGAGGATCTCGCCCTTCAGCGTCTCCTCCAGGCTCGCTTGCGATGCCAGCACATCGCTCATCGATCCCTCCAGCGTAAGTGGAACACCCGCCGAACCGCTTACGGTCAGCATAGCTGCCGGACTCAGAGAACACCTGGGGCGGCGCTGAGTGCCGCTGTAACCGAGCGTCGGGACGGCCGGTACGTAGACAGAGTGGGCTGAAACGGCCATCCATTCCCGTCGTGGCAGCGGGCTCCGCGCATTCGGAAGGGAGCCGACCCCGGACGAAAGGAGGCACTCCATTGCGTGTGATCGGTCGGCTGCTCCCGACCCTGTGTCTCTGCGCATTGGCGGTGACCCACGTCACGGCCCAACGACCGGCGCAGACACCCGCTTCCGACCTGACGAAGGTGGACTCGGAGGAGGTCCATCGCACTGCGGTCGAGGACCAGAAGAGCTTCGAGGGCGCGCGGTTCGGGTATCTGCCCGTGACCAGGGTGGTCGACGCCAAGACGTGCCCGGAGAGGGCGGGAGGCCTCTGCTTTCGATGGGGCGAGGACTCACCGTGGACACCCGGGCCCAACGCCCCGCAGATCGCGATCCTCCGGGATACGCTGGTGCAGCGCCTGGATCTTCTGCAGCAACTGGATCCCGGAGACGACTGGATACTCGGCCAGCGGGTGTGGTATCGCGGTGAGGCCGGCGACTGGTCCAGCGCTCTCGCCGCCGCGCGCGGGTGTGCCGGTGCGACGGCGTGGTGGCGGGCGGTTCTGGAGGGACTGGCCCTGCACGAGCTGGGGCGGTACGCGGAGGCGGAAGCGTCGTTCCGGACCGCGCTGCGCGAGATGCCTCCCGAGCAGGCCCGTCGGTGGCGGATCCCGCAGGACATCGTGAGCGGCGAGGTGGCCGGACTGTTGGACCATGCCGACGCCGGCGGTCGCGACACGCTGCTGGCGCGTCTCTGGCAGTTGGCCGATCCCCTCTATCTGGTGCCGGGAAACGACCGCGAGACGGCCCACTACGCCCGTTGGACGGTGGCTACCCTGAAGAGGGAGGCCGTCGACCCTCACCGGAAGGCATGGGACTCGAGCAGGCGGGAGCTCCTCCTGCGCCATGGTTGGGAGCGGGCGTGGATACGGATCCGCCATCCCATGCACGTCTTCAACAACGACGACGTGGTGGGATTCGACGAGCCCGAGGGTCGGGAGTTCATGCCGCCGGCCTCGGCCATGGAAGACCCCTCCGCCACCGCTGCCGACGACATGGTCCCGACCGGCGGACATACGAGGGATTTCTATACGCCTGCGTACGCCCACGCCTTCCTGCCGATGGACGGGCAGCTGGCGGTGTTCCCCCGCGGAGACAGCATGGTGGTGATCGCGACGGCCTTCGTTCCCGCGGATACCACCCTGAGCGCACGCGAGGGGCGGAGGTGGCCCTGGAAGGAGCCGAGCCTCGGCGCAGGCTACCCGGATGCGAAGGGACTCTTCCTGATGAACCCCGACGGCGGCGAGGTGCGCGACGCGTTCAAGCAGGGGAGCGGGCCGGCCGCCTTCCTGATCCGGGCCCCGGCGGGGCGCTACGTCGTCTCCGCCGAAGCGTGGAGCCCCCGGCGAAGCATCGCCGGCCGGCGCCGTCAGGGTCTCCGCGACGACTCGCTGCCTCGGGACGTCGCGACGCTGTCGGACCTGCTTCTGGTGGATGCGTCGCGTCCGGAGCCCAAGTCACTGGACTCGGCCGCGGATGACGCCCTTCCCCGCACGGAGATCCCGTCGGGCTCGAGCGTTCGGCTCCTCTGGGAGCTGGGGGGCCTCGGATTCCATCCCGAGGTCGTGGCCTACGACGTCACCGTGGACCGTGCCCACCAGGCTCTGCTGCGGCGCGTGGGACGCTTCTTCCACCTGGTGGGCAGCCACGAATCCCTCTCGCTGCGGTGGTCCGAGCCGGGACCCCCGAAGCCCCGCGTGGTCCTGCGCAGCCTGAAGCTGGACCTCAAGGAGCTGGATCCCGGGACCTACCGAATCCGCGTGGAGGCCCGGCTCGCGGGGCGCGGCAGCATGGCGTCCGAGACCCTGGTCCGCATCCTGCCGCGGTAGTAGCTCCGGACTCAGCGCTCCCCGCCCCCGCCTCCCTTCTTCTTCGCCGCGGAGGCCTTGGTGGTGTCCGCCGCCGCCTGGGCCTTGAGGCGGCGAATCACCTCTTGCGTGAGGTCGAGGCTCGGATCGGCGGAGAGAACGGATCCGGTGGCCGCATCGAGGATGTACGTGTAGTGGCCCTCGGTGCGGATCGAGTCGATGACGGCGTTGATCTTGTCCATCACCGGCTGCTGCAGCTCCCGTTGGCGCTGCTGCGCCTGCTGGTTCAGCTGGTTCATGCGCTGCTGCGCCTGCTGCGTCTTCGCCTGGAGCGCCTGCTCCCGATTCGCCTTGGCCTCTTTGGACAGCGTGAGCGACTGCGCCTGCAGGTCCTGCTGCTCCTGGGCCAGCTCGCTCCGGATCTGCTGGGCCTGGGCGTTGTAGTTCTGCATCTCCTTGTCGAACTGCGCCTGCGCTTCCTTGGCGCCCGGCGCGTTGGCCAGGATCTCCTGCGAGTTGACGTAGGCGATCTTGAGCGTCTGCGCCTCCGCAGTGCTGGCGGCCAGCACGACGCATAGCGCCAGAGCACCGAAGGGGGTGCGTCGCATCGATCTATACTCCATCTGGGGTCAGGGTCCGTGTATTCCGTAACCTCGCCGGCGATCAGCCCGCTCCCAACCGGCGGGAAGCACATATGCGCTCGCGCTATCCTAGGCCCGAGGTCCACTCGAGGTTCCACAGCTCCACTACACGCGGCGAGAAAAGGCGTTGCGGTTAGCCGCCGTCCGCTCGATCCTTGTGCGATGGCCGCGCGACACTCCAGTGGCATCCAACGTGAGGGGGAGACATGAGGAAGACGCTATTGGCCGGTGTGCTGGCGATATTCGTGGCCGGCCCCGTGGCAGCGCAGGAGGTACAGCCCGTCGTGCACGACGGAAGCCGATCCATCAACTTCACCTTCAACGGTCTGGGCTCGTTCGGGCTGGCGGGTACGGGCGTCAACGGCGGGCTCGGCATGTCGTTCTTCAGGAGCCGGGATCGGGCCATCCGTCTGGGGCTCCAGATGGGATACGACCGGTCCACCTCACCATGGAACGGTGTCGGCGCGGGATCCGACGGCCTGTCCACCAGTTGGAGGTTGGGCGTCGGGGCCGACCTCCTACGGTACAAGGACGCCATGTCCGGGCGCGTGCGGCCCTACATCGGAGTCGGTGTGAGCATCGCCACCGCATCGTCCGACCAGAAGCCCGCGGTCAGCGACAACGCTCCGGACGGCACGCTCATCGAGACGAAGAACTCGAACGCCAATGACGGTCTGACCATCGGAACCCGGGGTATCCTCGGGGCCGAGTTCTTCATCTTTCCCGAGGTGAGCATATCCGCCGAGTACACGCTGAACCTCGTCAGCTACACCAGGCGGGCCGACATGGGAACCAGCTACAAGAACTTGCCGGAGGTCACCACGAAGAGGGGAAGTGCCCTGACGGTCCTCGGCTTCGGCGCCGGCGGGGCGATGGTGCACATCTACTTCTGAGCGGTCGGGACCGAGACATCTCAGAGCGGTCGGCGGCGGCGGCTCCGGTGAGGGCGGGCCTTCCGGCTCCCGCCCTCACCGGGGCCGCGACGCGGGCGACGAGCGTCCCGCTCTTCTCCACCACGAGGAGGTCGGCCAGCTCGCGGATATCCTTTTCTGTTGACACCGACAGGAGCGCCGGGTACCCTACCTTCAGACTTCTACAGAAGCTGCCTCCTGGAGCGTCGCATGTCCCCACAGACCCAGGCCGACGCGCTGCGCGGCTCCATCGACCTCCTGGTCCTCAAGACGCTCTCGTTGGAGCCCATGCACGGCTGGGGAATCAGCCAGCGGATCCAGCAGCTCTCCAGCGACGTCCTCGAGGTGAACCAGGGCTCCCTCTATCCGGCGCTCCAGAGGTTGGAGAAGGCGGGCCTGATCACGAGCCGCTGGGACACGACGGAGAACAACCGGAGAGCGCGCTACTATAGCCTGACCGCATCCGGTCGGCGCGCGCTCGGCGAGGAGATCGAGAGCTGGCGACGCTTCGCGACCGCCCTGGAAGCGGTCCTGTCCACGCCATGACCCGGCCGACCTCATGACCTCCACCCCGCTCCCCTTGCACGCTCCTTCGGGAGACCGCCGGCGATGAGCTGGGTCGGAGGGCTGCGCGCGCGCGCCTGGCTCCTCCTTTCGAGCCGGAAGGCCGAGGCGAGGATGGACGAGGAGTTCCGCTTCCACGTGGAGATGGAGATCCAGAAGCGGGTGCGGGAGGGGACGGATCCGGCCGAGGCGCGGCGCCAGGCGATGATCGCCTTCGGGGGCGTCGAGCGGCACAAGGAGATGATGCGGGACGGACGCGGCGGCAGGTGGCTGGGTGATTTCCTCCGGGACGTCCGCTTCGCGATACGGGCCGCTGCCAAGGACCGCGGCTTCACGTTCATGGCGGCGCTCATCATCGCCGTGGGAGTCGGCGCCACGACCGCAGTGTTCACCCTCGTGAACGCCGTCCTCCTGCGCCCGCTCCCCGTGCCCACCCCCGAGCGGCTCTACGCCCTGACGGAGTCCCGCGTCGGCGCCGTGGCGCAGTCGTACGACGGGACGGCGCTGCCCTACGCCCGCTACGTCGCCTACCGGGACGCCACGGGGAGCGTGTTCTCCGGGCTGGCGGCCCAGCGCGCCGTGTCGTTCGCGCTGCGCGCCGGGGGCCAGACGACCTCCGTGAGGGGCGCGCTGACCTCGGGCAACTACTTCGGCGTGCTCCAGGTCCATCCGGCGCTCGGACGCTTCTTCACCGACGACGAAGACGACGCCGTGGTGATCTCGAACGCGATGTGGCGCGACCGCTTCGGCGCCGACCCCGGGGTGGTGGGCCGGACCATCTGGCTGGACGGGCTGGCGCTTCCGGTCGTCGCCGTGGCGCCGCCCGGCTTCGTGGGCACCAATCCGATGCAGCGGGTCGACCTCTGGGTGCCGATCGTGGCGGCGCGACGCGCGCAGGGCCTCACGTCCATGGCGTCCTGGATGTTCCTGTTCGGGCGGCTCGGACCCGGTGTCCCCGAGGCGCGCGCGGACGCCCTCGTGGACGCTGTGGCGAAGCGGGTGCCGCCCAACGAGCCGCAGAGCAGGGTCCGCGGAGCGCGGCTCGAGTCGATGAACGGACTGTTCCGGGGCGACGCCAGGACCATGGTGGGGAAGCTCCTCGCCATGATCCTCGGTGCCGCGGCTCTCGTGCTCCTCATCGCGTGCGCCAACGTCGCCGGTATGCTCTCGGCCCGCGGCGTGTCGCGGCGCAGGGAGGTCGCGATCCGGCGGGCCATCGGCGCGGGCCGGGGCCGCCTGATCCGCCAGCTCCTCACGGAGAGCGCGCTTCTGGCCCTGATCGGAGGCGCGGGCGGGGTCTTGATCGCCGAGGCCGGCGCGGGATCGGCCAAGGCGGCTGACCTGTTCGGCACAGTCGACGTCACGCCCGACCTGCGGGTGCTGGGCTTCGCGTTGGCCCTCACGTCCGTCACCGCCGTCCTCTTCGGCCTGCTGCCGGCGCTGCAGACGTCCCGGCCCGACGTCGTCGGGTCGCTCAAGGACGGCGGCTGGAGAGGGGGCACGCGCAGCGGAACCGGGCGGAGCGTCTTCGTCGCGGGGCAGCTCGCGCTGGCGATCTGCCTGCTCGTCCTCGCCGGGCTGTTCGTGCACTCCTTCCAGCGCGCCTCGAACGTGGCCCTCGGCTACGATTCCGACGGCGTGGTGGTCGCGACGACCGACCTGGGACCGCGCGGCTACGATGAGGCGCGGGGCCGCGCCTTCTACAGCGCGCTCGAAGAAGGTGTGCGGGCGCTGCCCGGAGTCGAAAGCGTGGCCCTCGCGCAGTACGCCCTCCTCGGTGCGTATTCGGGCAACGACATGCGCAACACGGAATCGGGCGGTGACGAGCGCTACGAGAGTGGTGTGGGCCAGGTCAGGGTGGACACCGCCTTCCTGTCCACGGTCCGCATGCCCATCGTCGCCGGGCGTGGCTTCACGAAGGACGACGTCGGGGGCGCTCCCCTGGTGGCCATCGTCAACGAGTCCCTCGCCCGCAGGCTCTGGCCGGGCCAGCGTGCCGTGGGGAAGAGCGTCCGGACGATGGGCAAGGAGATGCGGGTAGTCGGCGTCGTGCGCGACGGACGCTACGACTTCAGAGCCATCGGCCTGCCCGCCGGCTTCGCGCTCTTCCCGTTCGCGCAGCAGTACGCCCGAGAGATGACGCTGCACGTCCGCCTGTATCCGCACACGCGCCCGGCGGAGATCGTCCGGGGGATCCGCGGGGTGGTGCGCTCCCTCGATCCCGACGTCGCCGTGCAGGACGCGGGCCCGCTCTCGGTTCCGGCATCCCGCCTGCTCGAGCCCCAACGCCTGCTGAGCCTGTTCCTCACGCTCTTCGGGCTCGTCGGCATCCTCCTCTCCGGCCTCGGCGTGTTCGGCACCCTCTCGTTCCAGGTCGCGCAACGCTCCCGCGAGTTCGGCATCCGCGTGGCCCTGGGAGCCCCCGGGCACTCCGTGGTGAGCTCCGTGGTGAGGCGGACGGCGGCGGTCGGCGTCATCGGCGCGGGAATCGGCCTCGTCGCGAGCGCCGGCGCCGCCGCGGTGCTGCACCGCTTCCTGTACGGCGTGGGCGTGGTGGACCCGCTCACGCTCCTGTCCGCGACCCTGATCCTCCTGGCCGTCGCGCTCATCGCGAGCTTCGTGCCGGTGCGCCGCGCGATGCGCGTCGATCCGGTGGTGGTTCTCCGCGCTGAGTAGCGGACGGGACTAGGTGACCGGGTCCTCGCTCTCGCTCCGCGGCGCAGTGTCGGTCTCCCGGGGCCTTGCGCCCGCGAGCATGAGAACGGCCCCGGCGAACATCAGAGTATCCGCCACATAGTTGAAGCCATTGTCGAGGCTGGCGCGTTCCACTACTCCGATGGGCACGTAGACCACCAACTCCACGAAGAGGATTTCGCGGGAATGCTACAGCGCCGCACTGCCCCCGCCGGCGTCCTCGCCGGGCGGAAGCTCAGCCTCGCGGCGGAGGCTCGCCAGCGCGTGGCGGTCCATTCCCACCTCCATCGCCCGGAGGATCGTGCGCCTGGAGGCGGCGAGGCCCAGGGACGAGATGGTGGCGGGGCTCAACCCCCAGAGCTGGGCGCTCATCATGTGGAGCTGACGCAGGGGCGTCTGTCGCTCCCAGAAGCTCGATGCCTCCGTCAGATCGAGCTGGACGTATCCCCACGGGCCCGGGCGCACGTCGACGACATCCTCCCACGGTATCAAGCCCGGGGAGTACCACCCGGTGCGATCGATGATGCCCTCCTCGGTGATCCGGAGGCGAACGCGTCGGCGCAGGACCCTGAGGGCGGCGGCCACGGCGGCGGACCCGAAAACGAGGAGGGGTGTCGGACCCCATGTCGGCCAGAACGCCACGGCGCACACGGTGAGGACCACCATCGCCACCAGCCAGACCAGGTAGACCGGCAGGGAATCCCGGTACTCCACCGGCTCGAACGCCGGCGGCGGCTCCGGCTCAGCGGACCCGTCGCCGGGCACGTTGGACATGGAGCAGGGCCGATACCGGCGCAAGCGCTCGGTCCGGGTGCAGCAGATCGCACCTCAGCGCACGGTCAGCGCCGTCCACCGGGTTCCTTTTCCATATAGGTGTACGAGGCCACGACGTTCTCGAAGACAGGGCGAGTGGCCTCGAACGCCTCCGCGGTCTGAGCCGACATGCCCATGACGATCACCACGTTCGGCTGGTCGATGAACGCGACGAGGTCGGAGTTCCCCCAACGATCACCGGTCGTACGGTAGACCTGGGCCGTATCGCCATGTTGGGTCGGAACGCTCGCGAGCTGCTCGATCTCGATGCCCGGTGACTCGTTTCGTGTACGCTGCAAGTCGTGTTGGACCGCCCCCTGGAAGTCCAGGGTGTCCTTCTTGTCGAGGAAGGAGACGTACATCACCGCTCGAGCGTCGTCCCATCCCGAGTCCTTCGGGTACATGACGGCGAGCGCTCCGACCTGGCGGCCGGTCTCCGAGTCGATAACCCAGTCCCCGGGAGCCGCGACCATCAAGGCGAAGTTCTCGCCGTAGAGGATGGCACCGCCTCCGAGGCTGTCCCCGGGGGTCCCCTGCCCGGCCGTCGGCACCGCGGCCTCTCTCGTGGAGGGCGCAGGCGGCACGTAGATGGCGATGGCCTGCGTCCTGCGGTCGGCGGACGTGTCGAAGAGAGCCTTCGCGATCCTCGCGCCGGTGCTCGGCTCCTCCGTGTCGCCGAGGATGATGGCGTTGGCGCCGAGCTTGCCGGCCTCCTCGCGGAGCTTGTCGATCATCTGGGCCTCGTCCGTCACGTCGACATCGCCCTTGGCATTGAGGATGGCGATGCGGCGGTACTCGGGGATGGAGTCGCCGGGGAGGTAGACGTAGACCTCATCCTTCGGCACCGGCAGGTCCATCATGGACCGGTCGAGGATGGACTTGTTGACCGATACGCAGGCCGCGAGAAGCACCGGAGCGGCAACGATCCATCGCGTGGGTCTCATGAGACGGTCCCGTAGCCGTGACCGATACGAGAAACGAAGAAGGTCGTGGGCCTGACATCTATCGCTCGGGCAGGCAGCGAGACGCGTTGCGGCGCGGGCAGGGGGACGAAGGCCGTCGCACACGCACTGAGCTAGAATGTGCCGCCGACTCCCGACCCGGCAAGGCCGAGGGTGGGCTCGATCCCCCCGGCGGGGAAGCCGTCCGGGGCCATTCGCGCCGCCGGGATGGATGGCCGGATACGGGAGTCGGCGTACCGGCGAGCTGTCGGCTCGCTTGCGGGCGCTTCCTACCGCATTGTACATAGCGTCGGGCAAGGCGCACCCCACACGATCCCCACTCCGGGAACCATGACGACCGCTGCAGGCATCCTCGAGAGCTTCGCGCGCCGCACCGGCGTGGTGGGGAGCGCACCGCCCCGGCGCTACCTATGGACGGACGCCTTCGCGGTGACCGCGTGTCTCGCCCTGCACCGCCGTGACCGAAGGGAGGGGAGACCCGCGGCCGACGCTCCATGGCTCGCGCTCGCCGTCAGGCTGGTGAAGCAGGTCCACCACGTCCTCGGCCGACACCGCCGGGATGACGCCCGCACCGGGTGGATCAGCGGCCTGGACGAGGAGCAGGGCACGTACCACCCCACGGCCGGGGGGCTCCGGATCGGCAAGCCGCTGCCGGAACGGCGACCGGGACAGCCGTCCGACGCGCGTCTGGAGTGGGAGCAGGACGGCCAGTACTACCACTACCTGACCCGGTGGATGCACGCCCTGGCCCGCATGAGCGCAATCACCAACGAGCCGATCTACCACCGGTGGGCGGTGGAGCTGGCGCTGGCGGCGCATCGCGGGTTCGTCCGCGGAGCGAGCGGCGGCCCACGGCAGATGTGCTGGAAGATGAGCGTGGATCTGTCCCGCCCCCTGGTGCGCTCCATGGGGCATCACGATCCGCTGGACGGCTTGATGACCCTGGCGTCTCTCAGGGCGACGGCCTCGTCCGCCGCGGGCGCCCAGGGCGACGGGGCCGGGAGCCCCGGGGAGCTGGACGCCGCCATACGCGACCTGGCGGAGATCTGTCGCGGGCGGGACTGGGTCACCGACGACGCGCTGGGTATCGGCGCGATCCTCGACGCCGCGCATCGCGCGCGGATGCTGGCCGAGACCGGTGGGGTCTCTTTCGGAGAGGAGAGCGAGCTCCCCGAGTCAGTCGCCTCCGAAGCGCTCCTCCACGACGCCGCGCTCAGCTTGGACGCCTGGGTGCGCGCCCGTCCGCCTGGGGTGCCGGACCATTACCGGCTTCCGTTCCGGGAGATCGGACTGGCCCTCGGTCTGATGGCGGTGGACGGGGCGGACGATGCGGCGCCGCCGGACATCGTTCGGCGCCGGCCCCTCGCGGACGAGATTCGGGATCACTGGCTCGATCCGGCCCACCAGACCGCATCCACCTGGACCGATCACCTGGACATCAACGCGGTGATGCTCGCCACGCTCCTGGCGCCGGAGGAGCACCTGGCGCTCTGAGCGCCGCTGCAGGGTGTCCGCACCCGCTCCCGTCGAGCCACCCGTCCCTTGGGCAACGCCTACGGCGACTGTACCTTCCTTCCATCCCTCCCTCGCACCGTTCAGTACGAGGAAATCCATGGCCCGGTTGAGCAGCCTGGTACAGAATCTGACGGCGGAGACGGCCTTCACGGTCCTGGCGATCGCGCGGACCCTGAAGGCCGAGGGCAAGGACGTGGTCGAGTTGGAGATCGGCGACAGCCCCTTCCCCAGCACGCCGAACGCCAAGAAGGCGGGAATCCACGCCATCGAGAACAACGAGACCGGCTACGGTCCGAGCCTGGGCCTTCCCGATCTCCGGGCGGCCGCGGCGCGGTTCGTCACCAAGGAGTTCGGCTACAGCGCCACGGCCGAGAACATCGTGGTCGCCTCGGGGGCGAAGCCGTTCGAGACGTACTTCGCCGAGGCGGTGCTCGAGCCCGGGGACGGCGTCCTGATCTTCAGCCCGCAGTTCCCGACCTACGTGCCGAACCTCCAGCGCCGCGGCGCCCGCGCTGTGGAGGTGCCGCTCCGGGTGGAGAGTCAGTTCCGGCCCTCGGTGGAGGACGTCCGCGACTTCTTGGCCAACGACCCCAAGCCCCGGGCGATCTTTCTCAACTCGCCGCAGAACCCCACCGGTGGCGTGGCGACCAAGGAAGACCTGGCGGCCATCGCCGACCTGGTCCGCGGCACCGACGTGATGATCTTCTCCGACGAGCCATACTGCCACATGGTCTGGGAGGGCAAGCACGCCTCGATCCTGGCCGAGCCGGGGATGTTCGATCACGCTCTGGCCGCCTACACGTTCAGCAAGTCGTACAGCATGAGCGGCTGGCGCGTGGGGTTCGCGGTGGGGTCGCCGGAGCTCGTCCAGGCCATCGGCCTGTTGATCAACACCAGCGCGTCGTGCACACCGACGCTGGCCCAGCGCGCGGCGCAGGCGGCGCTGGAGCAGGACGCCGAGACCCGTGACGAGTACATGGGGCGGTTCCGGAGCAAGGTCGTCCGGCTCTGCAACGGCCTGAAGGGCGTCGAGGGCTTCAACGTCCTCCAGCCGGGGGGCACGTTCTACGTCTTCCCGGACGTGCGCCCGGTGTGCAACCGGCTGGGGATCACGTCCCACGGTCTGGCCATGTACCTGCTGGAAGGTGCCGACGACGACTTCGGCGTCGCCTGTCTGGGTGGCGAGTGCTTCGGCGAGGCGGGCCACGGGTTCCTCCGCTTCAGCTGCGCCGAGCCCGATGAGCGCATCGACCAGGCCATCGCGTTCCTGCCGAAGGCGCTGGAGCGCACCGACCGCGTCCAGAAGTACCTGAAGGCCAACCCCAAGTTCGTGCTGAAGAAGCCGTACCCGACGTCGTGACGTAACCGGCGGCCGGCCGGATCGCCTCCGGGCCCGGCCGCCCGTCCTCCCTCGCTCCGGCCCGCATCGGGCGCCTCGAAGCGCCGGCGGAGCCGACCCGATTGCGGGACGAGGCAACCTGATACAACGTAGATCGCCGCACGCGCCCGGAGCGCTGCGGCGGAGGGCCCCCTCACCTGTCACGGTGCAGGGGGCCGTGCATTTGTCTCCGGCCTCGAGGCTTTCGGCCGGCCCACCGAGGAACCCCCCGTGCGCCCAAGGAGGCGTCATACGTCATGGAAGGTGATTCGGGACGGAGGAGGAAGAAGCCTCCTCGATTCCTGGTGGGCGGTGCAGTCGTCGTCCTGTTCGTTCTGGTGCCGCTCGCGATCTTCTGGCTGCTGCCCGGGAATCGCCTCGGCGTTTCAGGGCGTGGCGTCGCTCCGACGGCACGCAGAGTATCCGTACAGCCCGCTCCTGCGCGGGTGGACCCGCCGGAGACCGGCTCGTCGTCGTCTCCCGCCGAAGACCAGGCCCTTCGAGTCGCATCGACCGATGGAGCGGCGGCGGCCGTGCAGCCGGCCGCCGAGAGCGCGCCCGCGTTCGACATCACCACGAGGCGGGCCCGTCCCCCGACGGACGACGAGGACCGCTACGTGGCGTGGATGAAGGCGCATTCGCCGGAGACCGAGCGGTACGTCGTCGCGAAGTGGGAGCGCGCCAGGGCGATCATCCAACGCGACGACGCCACGGATCCCCGCGTCATCGAGGCGTTCCTGAGGACGCCGAGGGAGTATTTCTGCGAGCCCACCAACGCGGCTCACTCCTACGGTGACGCCGCCATGCCCATCGGGTACGGACAGACGATCTCGGGGCCGCACCTGGTGTCGCACATGACGCAGGCCCTCGATCTCCACCCGGATCAGAAGGTCCTCGAGATCGGAACCGGGTCCGGGTACCAGTCCGCGGTTCTCTCCGAGCTGTCCAATCACGTGTACACCATCGAGATCGTCCGACAGCTCGCCCAACGGGCGGACAGCATCTACAGGAAGTGGTCCAAGGACTACCCGGAATACAGGAACATCACCCGCAAGCACGCGGACGGCTATTACGGCTGGCCCGAGCACGCACCCTTCGACCGGATCATCGTCACCGCCGGGATCGACCACATTCCGCCTGATCTCCTCAAGCAGCTCACGCCGGGCGGCATCATGCTGATCCCGGTGGGGCCACCCTCCGGGCAGACCGTCCTGAAGATCACCAAGGAGGTCCGGCCCGACGGCTCCGTGACGTTCAAGCGCGAGGACATCTACCACGGACTGAAGAGGGTGACCTTCGTGCCCTTCACGTCCGAGACCGGCAAGCACACCCTGAGCAGCGACACCGTCCCGAACCGGCCGTGACCAACAGGCTGCCCAGCCTCCGGCTGGCCGCTCTCTTCCTGCTGTCCATCACGTTGATCGCGTACGAGCTCGCGGTCATGCGCACGTTTTCGGTGGGGAGCTGGTCGAACTTCGGCTCGATGGTCATCAGCATCGCGCTCCTGGGCAACGGCCTGGCCGGCACCCTGTTGACGTTCCACACCCGGCGGATCCGGGAGAACCCCGACAGGTGGCTGTCCATCAGCGCAGTGCTCCTGGGCCCGGCGATGGCGGGGGCCCACGTGCTGGCTCAGCACGTCCCCTTCAATCCGGTGATGATCGCCGCCGACTGGACCCAGCTCCGCTGGATCGGCGTCTACTACGTCATCTACGGCGTCCCGTTCTTCATCGGCGCCGTCTTCGTAGCCGCCATCTTCGTGGGGATGCAGGAGCGCGTCCACCAGCTGTACTTCTGGAACATGGTGGGCTCGGGGCTGGGCGGCTTCGTCGTGCTCGGCCTCATGTACCTCTTGCCGCCGGCGCAGCTCGTGGCCCCCCTCGTCGTCCTCGCCGCCGGAGTCTCGTTGCTCTGCTTCGTCAGGCAGGATCCGGGCGGCGGTCTCGAGCTGCCCCTGGGAAGGATGGCCATCGCGGCGGGCGTGATGTTCGTGTCCATCGGGCTCATCGCGTTCCACGGGGGCATCGAGGTCTCCGACTTCAAGCCCATCAGCTACGCCCGCCACTTCCCGGACGCCAGGGTCGTGTACCACACCTACGGCCCCACCGGCGAGTACTATGCGTACCAGAGCTCCTACTTCCACTTCGCGCCGGGCCTGAGCGACAACGCGAGCCTGAACGTCAAGGAGATGCCCAGGAACGCCTTTCTGGGGCTCTACATCGACGGCGACGGTCCCATCGGCGTGATGAGGGACCTCAAGCCCGCCGAGGAGCAGTACATCGACTATCTGCCGATGTCGGCTCCCTATCTGCTGTTGCCCAAACCCAACGTGCTGCTGCTCCGTCTCGGCGGCGCCATCGGCGTATACAACGCCCTGTATCACCAGGCGCGATCCGTGTGGGTCGCCGAGCCCGACGCGACGCTCGTGCACATGTTGCGCGACGTGCCCTTCTTCCGCGCCTACGACAACGATCGGCTCCGTGACCCGCGCGTTCACGTCGTCCACGCGGAGCCCAGGGCGTTCGCCGCGCGTACGGCCCGCCGCTTCGACCTGGTGGAGATCGGCCTCATCGACTCGGTGGGGCTGTCGCAGACCGGCGGGTATCCGCTGGTGCAGAACTACATCTACACCGTCCAGGGCATCGACAGCTACCTGAACTGTCTCACCGACGACGGGATCCTCTCCATCACGGTCTGGAATCGGCTGAGCCCCCCGCGGAACGTTCCCGAGCTGCTCACCACGGTGACAGAGGCGCTGAAGAGGCGAGGTGTGAAGGACCCGGGCAGGCACGTCTTCGTCTTCGACTACCTGCTTTCCACGGCGACGATCCTCGTGAAGAGCTCTCCATTCACCGAGGCGGACATCGCCACCCTGCGTGGATTCCTGCAGAAGACCTCGTTCGAGGCGTCCTACTACGACGGGATGCCCGCACCCGCGAAGGACTTCGGCGCGATTCTCGACGCCTACACGAACCAGTTCCGGAGCGCCTCGGCCGCGGTGCCCTCGGCGGCTTCGGGGGACGCGGCCACGGCGCCGGCAGCGCCCGTGGCTGCCGGGGAGGAGGTTCCGGATACCTCCGCCGCGACGGACACCACCTCTCCGCGCGCTCCGCAGGCGACGGCGGACACCCAGGCGGAGAAGGGACTCTTTGCGGGCGTGCACCGCGGCACGGCGGGCACCACGGCACTCCAGGAGCTGGTTCCGGAGGACCTGTACTATTTCACCATGAAGTGGCTGCTCACCGGGAAGGCCCAGGAGCTCTACCACCGGTACTTCTTCAACATCCGCCCTGCCACGGACGACAGGCCGTACTACACCGGCTACGTGAAGCCATCGAACCTCCTGACGGTTCTGAGGAACATGCGCAGCCTGTCCGAAGAATGGGGGTACGTGCTCGAGGTCGGCACCTTCGCGCTCTCGATCCTCTTCGGGTTCCTCATCATCCTCGTGCCGCTCGTGGGCCGGTGGCGGGAGCTGTTCAAGAGGCAGCGCGGCACGGTGCGGGTCATCGTGTACTACGGGGCCCTCGGGGTCGGCTACATGCTCGTCGAGATCTACCTGATCCAACGGCTGGCGTTCTTCCTGGCCGACCCGATCTTCTCCAACTCCGTCGTCATCACCGCGATGCTGGTGATCTCGGGTGTCGGCGCGCTGGTGGCCGGCCGCTACCGGGGGTCGCGCACCAGGCTGATGGCGTACGCCACGGCGGGCATCGCGGCGGCGATGCTCTTCTACATGCTCGGGATGCCGCCCCTTCTCGACGCCCTGCTCGGGTTGCCGCTACTGGCCAAGATGGGCCTGGCGCTGCTCTTCGTGGCCCCCGGCGCCTTCTTCCTCGGCATGCCCTTCCCCACCGGCCTCTCGTCCCTCTCCTCGACCCGCAGCGGGCTGATCCCCTGGGCGTGGGGCATGAACGGCGCCCTCTCGGTGACCGGCACGGCGCTCGCGCTGCTGATCTCCATCTCGTGGGGATTCTCCGTCGTGCTGCTGGCGGTGATCGGGCTTTACGTGCTGGCGTTCCTCGTGTTCTCCGGGAACCTGGTGGAGGGGAGCGCCTGAGCGTCCTAGGGGCGGTTGCGGCTCCCTCGCACATTCTTGCGTTGGCCGACGGATCCGCCGCAGTTTAGAACGAAGTCGGTGATCCGGACCGCACACCTCGACTGGAAGAGGAAGATGATCGCGAAAGGGAGTCTGGAGGGCGTCCTGAAGGCCCTCTTCACCGTGCTGGCTCTCGTCGCCGCCCCGACCTCGGTGATCGCCCAGGGATCACCTGGAGCCCCGCCCCCGAATGCGGACCCGCTGCAGATCGACTCGACGACGTTGCGGTACCCGCAACTCGGTTTCTCGGCCCCCAACCCCGGCGCCGGGTTTGCGGTCGCACCCGATGTTCAGAGAGCATACGACGAGATGATCGCGGAGGCGGGCGGGAAGGGGAAGATGTTCTTCTGGGCGCTCGGCCGACCGAGTACACTGGAGCTGATCGTTATCGAAGCGATCAACAACGGTACGCTCGGGCGGGATGAGGATGGCCTACGGAAGTTTGCCACAGGGATGCGAAGCCGCCTCCCACCCGGCAGCGAAGTGGTAGAGGACACGGTGACCTGGACCCCGGAGGCACACGAATATCGCTATGCGATACTTCATCCGAATGGACTGTTCATGAAGTGGCGATGTGTCGCCTCGGGACCCACGCGAGAGAGGCCACTGCTCGTCTGCGCCAGCACGATAGGCCCCGACTCGACAAGCCTCGACGCCTTTCGACGCGGACTCACCCTCGATCCGGGGTCGAACCCCTAGCAGGGCCTCGGCCGCTGAAGTGAAGCGGGGGACGGGTCGTCCCGCCCCCCGCCCCGCCCCCTACTGCTTCTTCATCAGCTCCGCCACCGCCGCCTCGATCTGCTGGTCCCGTCCGGCGGTCATGACCGCCGGGTCCATGGGCACCAGGATGTCGGGATCGAGCTGGGTCCCCTCCCCGAAGCGGCCGTCGGGCATGCGCCACCCGCCCATGGGGATGCCGAAGACGATCGTGGGGTCGATCTGCCGCTCCCACCACACGAACGTGCCCGTGCCCGGTACCGGCATCCCCAGCGTCTTGCCGATCCCCTTGAGCTTGTACGCCAGCGGGAAGAGGTGCGCGTCGGAGTAGTCGCTCTCGTTGATGATGACGATGGACGGCTTGGTCCACTTGTCCATCGGCTCCACCGCGATGTGCTGCCCGTGGGGCACGACGTCGAAGTAGACCTTCCCGCTGAGGAAGTCGGAGAGCTGCTCGTGGATGTTGCCGCCGCCGTTGAAGCGCGTGTCCACGATCAGCGCGTCCTTGCCCCACCCGCGCCCCAGGGCCTCCTCGAAGACCGTGCGCATGCTGGCGTCGTTCATGGAGCGGACGTGCACGTACGCGATGCGCCCGCCGGAGAGCGAGTCCACCTCCGCCCGCCGCTGGCGCACCCAGCGCTCGTAGAGGAGCTGACTCTCCGCGCCGCCGCTGATGGGCTTCACGCTCTCGTCCCAGCGCCTGCTCGTCCTGGGATCGAGGACGGAGAGCAAGGTGAGCTTGCCGGCCTTGCGGTTGAGGAGCGCGTAGAAGTCCATGGCGGGCGTGACGGCCACGCCGTCGATCTTCTCGATGATGCTCCCCGCCCTGATCCTCGACGCCGCCTTGTCGACGGGCCCGCCCTCCACCACCTCCGCGACCTTCACGCCGTTACCCGTCCACGTGAAGTCGTAGAGGAGGCCGAGCGCGGCGGTCTCGTCGGTGTTCTCCTGGAAGGCGTTGTAGCGTCCACCGGTGTGGCTGGCGTTCACCTCGCCCAGCATCTCGCTCAGCATCTCGGCGAAGTCGTAGTTGTTGTCGATGTAGGGCAGGAAGCGCTTGTACGTCTGGTAGTAATAGGGCCAGTCGGCGCTGGTGATCTCCGGCAGGTAGAACTTCTCCTTGAACTGCCGCCAGGCGTGGTCGAAGATGTACGCCCGCTCGTCGGCGGCCCTCAGCACCATCTCGCCGTCGGTGTGGATGGGGCTGACCTTCCCGCTCTCGGTGTCCACCTTGACGGTCTTCCCGTCGGCGAGGACGAAGAGGAACTTGCCGTCCTTCGAGAGCTCCATGCTCGCGCTGCGGGCCCCGAGCTTGGCCAGCATCTTCGTCTCCCGCGTCCGCGGCTCGGTCACCCAGACGTCGTTCCCTTTGTCGAAGACGGTGAGGTAGAAGAGCTTCTCGCCGTCCTTCGACAGCACCCAGTCGCCCACCGGCGAGGTATTGACGGTGAGGCGGCGCTTGCGGTCGGTGAGGTTGGCCCAGTCGACGACGACGTCCTTCTTCGCCGTGTCGGCCGCCTGCTTCTTCCCCGTGTCGGAGTCCTTCTTCGCCGCCTTCTCCTCCGCCTCCTTGACCAGCGCCAGCTCCTCCTTCGTCAGGCGGAAGCGGTCCCATGCGGCCTGGCTGAAGAACATCGCGTAGACGTCGCCGCTGGAGAGACCGCCTCCCTGCTCGCGGGTGCCCTCGCGGTCCGACGCCCAGATCATCGCCTTCCCTTCCATGACCCACTTCGGCCCGAAGTTGTCGTAGCCGCTCTGCGTGAGGTCGTGGAGCTCGCCCTTGCCGTCGGAGGAGATGAGCCCGACGTGGGGGGTGAAGATCCGATCGTGCAGCCCGAACTGGACGAGGAACCACTTCCCGTCGGGGGACCA
>JAJDNC010000071.1 GCA_022340865.1 Gemmatimonadota bacterium | reverse complement strand
GGTCCAGGCCAGCATCGGCGAGAAGATGGGTGGCATGCCCGTGAAGCCCATGCCGCAGCTCTTGAGCTCGACGTTCTTTCCGGGCGGCTGCCGTAGGGTGGCGATGACGGTCGTGTCGGTGGGCCCCAGCGCCACCAGGTCAAGGAAGGCGACGTCGCCTTCCACGCGCCGCTCCGGCAGCACGGGCACGTCACCCGTGAACCCGAGGCCTCCTCCCCACAGGCGCACGTTCCTCAGCGAGATCGATCCGGAAGGAGCCATGGTCACGTCGAAGCGCTCGATCCGACGGTTCATCAGGTCCAGGACGCCCACGCCGCCGCCCGGCGCCGGCGTCACGTTGCCCGGCATCATGAGCTCCCCCGGGCCATTTCCCTTGCGGCCGTACCGCCCCTCGAGGTTTCCGAGGGTATCGTAGACGAACAGCGCCGGCGTCGATGCGTCCAGGACGATGATGCGATCGCCCAGCACCGCCACGTCGGTGGCGGCGAGGAACCCGATGGTGTCCCCCCCCTGCCCCGACGGTGAGCGCAGGGAGAGCACTGAGTCCAGGGACCATCCCAGCGGGTGGTCGGGACCGGCGTTCGTAACGATCTCGACGCCCGCCGAATCCGTCCGGGCGACGCCGGCCGGCGCGGCGGCTCTGCCGCAGGAGGACATCGCCAGGAGCGGAAAGGCGACCCCCGCCGTAACCAGGGCGAGGCGGGCGAGGCTCGTCGTGGACGGGCGCCGAGCGTCTCGGGATGTCGTGCTCACAGGTTCCCCCCCGATGGAAGCGTTCGGTGGTGCAGGGTCGGTGGGCGCGCGACGCGGCGCGTATGCGCCGCCATCACGCCTGGGGGCGCGGCAATCTACCATCCTGCAACGACGGCGGCACATCGAGCGGCCTCCGCTCGGGCGGCCGCACATCTTCCCACCCTCCGGCAGGCTGGGCCGCCCCGGTGGAGCGCGAACACGTGGTATCTTCCTCTGGACCGTCACTCCGGCGTCGTTCTGCTGTACCACCTCTCATGAGCTCATACTGCTTCTTCTGCGACGAGCCCCTCGCAGCGTTCGATCCCGGGGATCCCTCCGGTGAGGTCCGCCTCGCCTTCGATCCCCACCTCGGACGTCTGTGGCAGGTCTGCCCGAGGTGCACCCGCTGGAATCCGGTTCCCCTCGAGGAGCGCTGGGAGACGCTGGAAGCGTGCGAGCGCCTGGCGACGCGACGAGGCCGCATCCTGGTGGAGGGGGAGCACCTCACACTCCTCGCCGCCGGCGGGACACAGCTCATCCGGGTGGGGGAAGCGCTGCGGCTGGAGTTCAGCGACTGGCGCTACAGCCGGCGCCTGGACCCCCATCTCCCCGGAGGACCCGGACTTCTCACCCGCATGATCCTCGACCTTCCCGAGAGCCCGGCGGGCGGCGTGACGTTCCACGGCGTGCCCCGCTTCCCGGATCTCGCCTGGATCGTGAGCCCGTTCCAGGAGCACGCACGGCTGCTCACCGCGCTCCTCCTGCACGCTCCGCTGGCCGACGCATGCCCGAGCTGCGGCGCGCCACTGGCGGTGGAGCCCGCTGCGTTCGGAGGCGTCCGGCTCATCCGGGAGGGCGCGGGCCCGAGGCTGGTGGCGACTTGCGCATTCTGCGGGGTGGCGTCGGCGGTGCCGCTGCGGGAGGGCCGCGCCGTGCTGCGCGCCGCCCTGGCCGTCGTGGGGCGGAGTCACCGGGACCCCGAGGAGATCGCCGGAGCCGCCACGCTCCTGGACGGAGCCGGTGGGGCCGAGCCGTTCATCGACGAGCTGGGCAGGAGCGAGCTCACCCTGGACGTCATGGACACGGACGAGCGCATCGCCCTGGCCATCGGCCTCGACGAGGAGGCCGAGACGGAGGCCCTGGAGGCCGAGTGGAGGGAGGCCGAGGAGCTCGCCGCGATCATGGACGACGAGCTCACCGAGGTGCCCGGGTTCGAGGAGTTCCGGGCCCGCGTCCTGGAAGGAGGGCAGTCGTTCCCGGACGACGCCGACGCATCCCCCGGGACCCGCCCCTGAGATCCGGGGACCCCGGCATGCCTCGCAAGAAGATCCCGCAGAAGGAGCTGCCCCGCTTCCTGGAGGACCTGGAGAAGTCCGGGGCCAGAGGAGTCCGGCGGTCGCCCGCGAACGTGCACGGATACGTCACGGTGCGCTGGCAGCGCTCCCTCGCCGAGGAGGAGGAATACGGAGAGGACGTGCAGGCCTGGAAGCCCGTGTATGCGCTGCACGCTGTCTTCATCGTGATCGTCATCGCCCTCGCCGTGATGGCGCTGCTGATGCGGTAGAGAACGGAAAGGGCCGGCGCACCAAACGGAGGCACGGAAACGAGCGCATTCACAAACGAACCTGCTCGGACGTAGCTTGGAATATGGACTGAGAACGGGTAGACTTTCCGTGCTCCGTGGGGGGGCTCCACTTCCGGCCTGGGCCGTGAAAGGCACCGGCGAGACAGAGCCATGACCGACGCACCGACAACCACAGGAGCGGTCCCTCACGCAATGGCAGAGCAAGCGCTCTCGACACCTGCCACGGATGGTACGACCTCTTCCGGAATCGTCGCCCTGGACGAGCGCCTGGGCGGTGGATTGCGGGCGGGCGGGGTCTACGTGGCAGCAGGCCCGCCCGGCCCGGCCAAGTTGGTGGCCGCGCTCCACTTCCTCCACGAAGGCGTCTCCCGGGGCCGGCGCGGCCTGCTGCTGACCGGCGCCCGCATCCCGGACATTCTGGACCTGTCGGCCGAGTGGGGCGCGGATCTCCGCCCGGCGTTCGCCGACCGCACGCTGGACGCCATCGGCTTCCGGGAGGACTTCGAGATGCGCGTGCTGCGGTCGGCCGAGCCGGAGGACGCCATGGAGGAGTTGACGTCCCTGGTGGCGCCCGACGTCGAGCGCATCGTGGTCGACCCCGGGTCCCTGCTGCTGCAGGGTCGCGCGCGTACGCTGCTGGGCCCCGCGTTCCTGGATTGGGCTCGACACCATCCGGCCACCACCCTGGTGACCCTCTCCATCGATGGGCCGGAGCTACCCTCTTCGGCCGAGTGGCTGATCCAGAGCACCAGCGGAATCCTGCTGTTGGACCAGGGCGAGGATGGGTTCTACCAGGTGGACCTGCGACACCTGCGGGTCGGCGAAGCGGCCAAGGTGACGCTCCAGCTCGCGGCCGGGCGCGGGTTGGCACGGCCGGAGGCGGGCCCCTTCCGGCGCCGTTCCGACCGTGCGAGAGGCCATGCGAATCGTCTGCTCTTCCTGTCCCTGAGCGACGACCGCGTGACCGACCTCGAGGCTTGGGCGGGAGGCCTCTTCACCACCGAAGTGGTGCACGATCCCATGGAGGCCGTATCCAGCGTCCAGGAGGGTCAGGGCTTCGGGTGCATCCTCGTCTACGCCTCCCGGGCGCGGCTGCCCGACACGATCCGCACGTGCCGGGCGCTTCGGCCGCTGACGGGGGCACCCATCCTCGTGGTGTCGGACGACCCGATGCGATCCAGCGACCGGGTCGATCTCCTGGAGGCCGGGGCGGACGACAGCCTCAGCGGCGGCGTGGACGTCCGCGAGCTCGACACCCGGATCCGGCAGGCCATCGAGACCGGCGGCAAGCCGGCCCCCAAGGGGGAAAGGAAGAAGCGCGAGCGTCTCGCCGGGGGCCTGGTGGACGGGCCGGCGTTCGAGGCAGCGGTACGAGCCCGCCTCGAGGACCCCTGGAAGTCGGTCCTGACCGTGGTGCGCGTGTGGCAGGGCGCGGAGCAGTCCGAGCCGCTGGAGCGCGTCCTGGTCGAAGAGCTCCGGTCAGACCAGGGTGACCTCGTCGCCACGGCGGGATCGGCCTACCTCGTGCTCCTGCAGGGTGCCCGCCGGGATGCCGTGCACGCCTTCCTCGACCGCGTGCGTCGGCGCACCGCGGCCGAGGTCAAGGCGAAGGTGGAGGTCAAAGGGAAGAAGGACCTGCGCTCGGAGATCTTCTCCCACCCCGGTGACCGTCAGGGCATCCTGGATCTGATGGGGTCACTGGACGAGGGCGGAGCAACGGCACCGGAGATGGGCCCGGGAGAGACCGGTGGGCAGGAGGGCTGAGCCCGCCAAGCCGGTCAGATACGCCCTCGGATTCGCCGCGACGGCGATCATACTGGTGGGGCTGACGCTGGTATTGGTCCTGGTCGTCTTTCCCCGGCGCTTCGTCCTCGACTCGGGCCTGCGCGAATCGGGGCTCAGCTTCCCATCCAACGCTGCACCCTTCGCACCCCCTCCCGAGGTGCCCCGCCCGCCGGTCGCGAGGCCGGTGATCGTGCGCCCACCCCCGCCGGGGCCCGCCGAGCGGCTCTGGAACGAAGTCCTGCCCCTGCTGCGTGTGGGCCACTACGAGCAGGCCCTTCCCCTGTTCGCCTCGTACCTGCACGAGCATCCCGGCGACCGGGACGTGCGGCGACAACGGGCCATCACGCTGGACCGGGCCGGCAGGTGGAGCATGGCCGAGGCCGCCTACGCCGGACTGCTCCGAGAGCGCGACGACCCGGACGTGAGGCTGCTCTATGCGCGTGCTCTGAGGGATCACGGGCGCCTGGACGAGGCGGAGGAGCAGTACCGTGTCCTGCGCAGCCAGCGTCCGGACGACGTGGGGCTGGCCCTCGAGTCCGCCCAGGCACTGGCATGGGGGCGCCGCTACGCCGCCGCCGCCGAGATCCTCTCCGCGACCCTCTCGGCCCACCCGGACGACACCCGAGTGCGCGTCGAGCTCGCGCGCATCGACTACTGGGCCGGGCGTCTCCACGAGGCCGACGGGCTGCTCTCGACGCTGCCGCCGGACTCCCTGGCGGCGGCGGGAGCCGAACAGCTCCACTCCGACGTGGTCGCCGCGCTGACGCCGCCCAACCGCCCGAAGCCGGTGCCGTCGTTGGGCGAGCTGGCCGACCAGGCCCTCGTGCGCGGAGAGTACCGGACCGCCGCCGACCTCTACCGCCGGGCTCTCGAAGGCACGCCGGCGGACACGGTGATCCGGCGCAGGTATGCGGATGTCCTGCAGTACCGCCTGGACGACCTCGAAGGCGCGCGTGAGGCACTGCTCCGGCTCCGGCCCGCACGCGCCGACGATCCGATCCTCGATCTGCGCATCGCACAGCTCGAGGCGTGGACGGGCCAGAGCCAGAAGGCCACCCGACGGCTGGAGCGGCTCCTCCTCGCCCAGGCGGGACCCGGCACGGCCGGTCCGCGTCTCGACGTCCATCGCAGAGCCCAGGCACGGGCGCTCCTCGGTGACCTGTACCGCTGGGACGGCCTCCGCAGGCTCTCCGCGACCACGTACGAGGAAGCCCTCGCCGACGACCCCTCCAACGAGGACGCCAGGCAGGGCCTCGAGACGCTCCACGCCGACGTGCGCCGGCAGGTGAAGAACGCGGAGCGTCCCCGGTTGGGCACGGACGTATACTCCTACAACGACTCGGACGATTTCACGCGCCTCGACCTCGGGTTGGAGGGCGTGGTCCTGGACGGCACGTGGGTGATGGGTGCGCGAGCCGGGTCCCGTCTTCTGCGCGGCAGCGGCCTCAACGGACTCGCGGCCACCGAGCGCGGCCTGTTCGCGGACATCGAGCTCGGACGCTGGTGGCGTATGGCCACCTTGAGGACCGCGATCCGAGTGGGTATGGAGCGCGTGGACCCCCGCGGAACCGACGCGACGCTGGACGTTTCACTCCGCTTCGCGAACCCGAGGTCCTTCCAGACGAACATCCTCTTCCATCACGGCCCGGCCTACCCGCTCACGGTCACGAGATCGTCCCTGCTGGCCGGCATCGATCTGAATCGCCTGACCCTGAGCGCAAACCGACGGCTCTCCGGACCGTGGAGCCTCACCTTGAGCGGGGACGCCGCTCGGCTGGGCGCGCCCGACGCGGCGGCGTGGCCCTCGGGTCACGCGAGCCTGCGGCTCGAGGGTGATGTCAGCCTCGGCCGGGCGCTCTCCGACGCCTTCACCGTCGGAGGCACCGGGAGCGCGCTCACGTACACGGACTCGGCGTCCGTCTCGAACGGCCGCCGTCTGTTCTGGGACCCGAAGGCGGTCCTGGCTCTCGGCCTCTACGCTCAATGGACGCAGCCCTTCGGCGAAAGATGGGGCCTGAACGGCCGCTTCGCTCCCGGTCTCGCCTTCATCGACGAGCGTACCCGTGCGGGCTTCGACCGGGTGTTCCACGTGTCTGCGGAAGGAGGGGTGACGTACCGGGCCCAGGGCGTGAGCACGAAGCTGGACCTCTTCTACGACCAGGGTCGCTTCAACGGCTACCGGGACTATGGCGCCCGCGTGGCCGTGAGTGCCACCGGCCTTCTCGGTGGAGGCGGGCAATGAGCCGGCTCACGCGCATCGTGCTGTCGTTGCTCCTGGTGGCCCTGATGGTCGTCGGGACCATCGCCTTCATCTTCTGGGCGATCCATGCCTCGCCGAGATTCCAGGCGATCCTCGTGAGGATCGTCTTCGTCAGCCTGCTGATCTTCCTCGCCATCCTGTTCGCCAGGTACTTCTCGCTCCTCTGGTTCGCCTACCTCGAGCACGCGGAACGCAACGTCCTGGAGCCTCGGAAGCAGGTGCATCTCCCCGCGATCTCGGTGATCGTGCCCGCGTACAACGAAGGAGCCATCATCGAGGAGACCCTGGAGAGCCTCGCGCGCATGGACTACCCGGCGTACGAGGTCGTCGTGGTGGACGACGGCTCCACCGACGACACCCTCGAGCGAGCCGTCTCCTGGCAAGGAAGGCACGGCGCCGGGGACTTCCGGGTACTCACCAGGCGCAACGGCGGCAAAGCGACGGCGCTGAACACGGGGATCGCGGCATCACACCATCCCTACGTGTTCTGCATGGATGCCGACTCACGCCTCGAGGCCCGCACTCTGCGCCGCGCCATGCGCATGATGCTGGAAGACGACTCGGTGGGTGCGGTGGCGGGCAACGTGAAGGTGGCGAACCGCGGCAAGCTGATCACCAAGCTCCAGGCCCTGGAGTACATCGAGGGCCTCAACATGCCTCGCCGTGCCCAGGGCTTCATCGCCGCGGTGAATATCGTGCCCGGTCCGGTGGGCCTCTTCCGTCGTCAGGCGCTCGAGGAGATGGGCGGGTACGACACCGACACGTTCGCGGAGGACGCGGACCTCACCCTGAAGATGGTGGCGGCGGGTTGGAAGGTCGTCTACGAAGACGCCGCCATCGCGTGGACCGAGGCCCCGGAGCGCTGGTTGGACCTGGTGCAGCAACGCTATCGGTGGACCCGGGGCATCCTGCAGTCCCTGAAGAAGCGCAAGGGCCTCTTCCTCCGGCCCTTCCCCGACTTTCCCTTGTGGCTGTCGGTGCTGGAGATGTCGTTCGAGGCCATCGTATGGCCGATCCTCAACGTGTACGCGCAGCTCTTCTTCGCCATCGTGGCGTTGCTGTTCGGTGCGGGTGAGATGCTCCTCTACTGGTGGATCCTCCTCACGCTTCTGGACCTGGTAGCCGCCTTCGTGACCGTGTCGATGGAGGAGGAATCGCTCTCGCTGGTCCCGTTCGCGTTCGCATACCGGTTCTTCTTCATCCTCTTCCTGGACGTCGTCAAGATGTTCGCGGCTCTTGACGAGCTCTTCAATCTCGGCATGGGATGGGAGAAGCTCCGCCGGGTCGCCACCACGTAACCGCGCACGACTTGGGAGCCTGCGCATGAATGTCATCGATCTCCTGATCACCATCGTGGTGGTCACGATCCTCGTCACCATCGTGCTGGCGGTCATCACCTACGTCGCCTACAAGCTGCGTCTGGCCCGGCAGCCCGCCGCGGACGCCGCCCCGGGGGACGAGCTCCGTTACTTCGTGAAGTACGAGCCATCGCTGCCGGATGCACCGACGAAGGACCATGCGCCCGAGACGTGATCCCGTTCCCCGGGCCCGCGCGGCCGGCCATTGGCTCGCCGGCGTTCTCCTCCTGGGCCTCCTGGCCGGCGGCGTCGTGTCTGCGGCGGTCGTCCTCTGGGAGAACCTCGACATCCATCAGCTGGCGCCCCGTCTCGCCGCGGAGCCGGGCCCGCTTCCCCGGCCCCAGCCGCCCCCCGGTGCAGGTTACGAAGGCAGGAGGTTCAATGCGGCCCTCCTGCGCTCTCGGCGCAACGAGGCGTTCTACCCCGACGGGAAGTACTACCAGGAGTCGCTGCGGCGCTGGCGTACGCTCATCGAAGCGACGGGCGGCGTGGTGCGTGAGGTGGGCACGGCCCAGGACCTGGCCGGCGTCGCGAAGGACGAGGTCCTGATCATCCCCGACGCACCGTGTCTGTCCAACGCGGAGCTGAGGGCGGTGCAGGCCCACGTGGCGCAGGGAGGAGGCGTGGTGAGCAACTGGGCCGTGGGCGCCCGGAACGCCCAGTGCGCCTGGCGCGGGTGGAACACCGTCGCGGAGCTGACCGGGGCTCCGGACGTCCGTGAGCTGGCGGCGCGAAAGGCCCTATATCTCACGGTTCCGGACGGCACCGCGCTCTCCCCGGGCTTCGATCCGGGCACACGCGTCGAGTTGCTCCCCGAGCCCTCGCTGGCCCTCGCCCTCGAGGGTGCCCGCGTGTACTGGTCCGACTGGGCGCTGAACCCGGCGCCCGACGAGAGCGGCGGGGGCGCCGACGTGGCGGCCCTGGCTTATCGGACTCCGTCCGGCGCGAGAGGCGCCTGGTTCGGATTCAGGCTCTCCCAGGCGGCGACGCCGGCGGACAGCGCCCGCCTGGACCTGCTCGTCGCCAACGGGCTCCGCTGGGCGGCGGGCCTGGCGACGGCCAACGTCGCATCCTGGCCCGGCGGTCGCCAGGCCGCCCTCGTGCTGGCCGAAAACGTGGAAGCGGGATACGGGAACGCCACCGCCATGGCCGACCTTCTCCGGAAACACGGCGTGCGGGGCTCATTCTACGCGGTCTCGCAGATGGTGCTCGGCGACAAGGACCTCGCAAAGGCGCTGGAAGCGGCGGGAGAGGTGGGGTCCCAGACGCCGGACCACCGGCCCGTCGCGGGCCTGTCGTTCCAGGATCAGTCCGTACGACTCCGGCGCGGCAGCGGGGAGGTGCGGGGCTGGACCGGCGTGGCTCCCGCCGGGCTCCGGCCACCGGAGGAGACCTTCGACGCCAACACCCTGCGGGCCTGGGCCGACGCGGGGGGCTCCTACATCCTGGCGGTGAATCAGGCCCGGTCGGCCAGCCCGGAGGTGTACGACGTGTCGGGACGCACCATGGTCCTGCTGCCTCGTCTCATCAAGGACGACTACAACGTGATCGTCCAGGAGAGCGCCATCCGCACCGAGCGGCTCACCTCCGCCTTTCTCCAGGGCATCGACAAGATACGCGCCGTGGGCGGCCTCGCCGTGGTGGCCACGCACACGCAGATCATGGGCGTCGACGGACGCCTCGACGCGGTGGCCGCCGTCATCGACACCGCGCGTGCCCAGGGAGACTGGTGGATCGCCCCGGGGGAGGACGTCGCCGGCTGGTGGAAGGCTCGCTCGGGAGTTCGTGTCACGGTCCTGGAGCCCGGGTCTCCGTCGGAGTCGGGCGACTCTGCCGGCCGGGGGCGGGAGGCCCCCGGGCATGCGGGCACGTCCGCCACGGCCCGGAGCCTTCGGGTCCTCGTGGAAGCTCCACCGAACCTGCCGGTGTCGGACGTGTGGGTGGACATCGTCCTCCCGCAGGATCCGGCCGGCTTCGGACCCCTGGTCGACGGCGAGCCGGTGCGCTACACCGGTACGCCGTGGGGCATCCGGGTTCCGGTGGGAGACCTCGGAGCGGGCGAGCGGCGGGTCGTGTCGCTGATTCCGGTGGAGCGGCCGTCCACGAAGAAGGACACGCCGACGACATAAAGCGTCACCACCGCCCGATGTGCCGCTTCCGACGTCGGGATCCCAGCGTGCCCGGGTCAGCTTCCCGGTGTCGCACGGCCTCCCAACGGAACGGACAGGCCCACCCCGACAAGCCCTCCGGGGCGGCGGGTCAACCGAACCACGGGCTCCTGAGCTCGGCCGCCCGGCAGGGGCACGTCCGCCCATCGGTCGTGCTTCACCGCGAGGCCCACGATGAGCCCCACGGGGAGTCCGATGGCGGCGCCCGCGGCGAGCCCCCACCCGAACTCCTCGCCTCGCGAGTCAGGGGCGAGCATGCACCCCCACCCCTTCGCATCGCACGGCTGGTACGACGCCGCCCCGATCAACCCGCCAAGGAGCGCCGACGCAGCGGTGGTGATGAGCGTCATCCTCGCCACGTGGCGGTAACGCCCTTGGCTGACCTGGAGCGCGCTCACGGAGGAAACCTCGAAGGCGTGTCGGCGGGTGCCTTGGTTTGCATCGACGATCAGCGAGTCCGACGTGGCGAGAAAGAGCGTTCCGACGGTCTCGTGGCCTTGCTGGTCGACGACCCGGATCCGGCTTCCCGGCTCGAGGTCGGGGGGAGTCTGCGCGGCGGCGGGCGTGGCAACCCCCAGAAGAAACAGGGCACCGAGGGTCAGATGGCGCTTCATGATGGCCTCCCGCGAAAGGGCTGCGTGAGAA
>JAJDNC010000053.1 GCA_022340865.1 Gemmatimonadota bacterium | reverse complement strand
TCGAGGAAGAAGGCCCGGGCCTTCGACCAGGAAGCCGTGGCACGGGCGCTCTCGGCGGCGGCGGGCACGCAGGTGGGCGCCTACGACCTGGACATGACGGCCCTCACGGACCACGGCCCCGAGCTCAGGGTCGGCCGGCGCGCGTTCGTGTGCGACTCGGCGGGCAAGGCGTGCACCGCCGCGCCTCCGGAGGCGCGTCCGAACCGCAACGAAGTACTGTCTCCAGACGGCACCAAGGCCGTCTTCATCCGGGACTACAACCTCTGGGTACGGGACGTGGCCACCGGGAAGGAAACCCAGCTCACCACCGATGGCGTGAAGGACTACGGCTACGCCACCGACAACGCCGGGTGGACGAAGAGCGACCGGCCGGTGGTGCTCTGGTCCCCGGACTCGCGGAAGATCGCCACCTTCCAGATGGACGAGCGGGGCGTGGGGGACATGTACCTGGTGAGCACCGCCATCGGCCATCCGAAGCTGGAGGCTTGGAAGTATCCGCTTCCCGAGGACACGGTCATCTTCCGCATCTCCCGGGTGGTCATCGACCTCGACGGTCCCCGCGTGATCCGCCTGCAGATGCCGCCGGACCAGCACCGCTCCACCATCTGCGACGACGTCGCGTGCGGCGGCTCCTTCACCGACGTCGAGTGGAGCCCCGACTCGAATCAGCTGGCCTTCGTGTCCACCTCCCGCAACCACCAGGACGAGCACCTGCGCATGGCCGACCCGGCCACCGGCACGGTGCGCGACGTCCTGGAGGAGAAGGTCAACACCTTCTTCGAGTCCGGTTACAACAAGGTGAACTGGCACGTGCTGGAGGGCGCGGGCGACGTGATCTGGTACTCCGAGCGGAGCAACTGGGGACACCTCTATCTCTACGACCTGAGGACGGGGCGGCTGCAGCACCCCATCACCCGGGGCGACTGGAACGTCCTCCAGGTCCTGAAGATCGACCGCAAGGCGCGTAGACTGTACTTCACCGGTGCCGGCCGCGAGCCCGGAGACCCCTACTTCCAGTACTTCTACAGCACCAGCATCGACGCGAAGGGGAAGCCCGGAGACGTGAAGCTCCTCACCCCCGACAGCGCCGACCACACCATCACGCTCTCTCCCGACGGGCGCTACTTCGTGGACTCGTGGTCCACGCCGGTGATCCCTCCGACGTCGGTGCTCCGGGACATGAACGGCAAGGAGGTCATGCCCCTTGAGAAGGCGGATATCTCCCGGCTCGTGGCGGCGGGCTGGAAGGCACCCATCCCGTTCACCACCAAGGCCAGGGACGGGAAGACCGACCTCTACGGCCTCATGTACACGCCCACCCACATGGACACCACGAAGGCGTATCCCATCGTGAACTACCTGTATCCCGGACCGCAGACCGGGAGCGTGGGAAGCCGCAGCTTCAGCGCGGCGCGGAGGACCAACCAGGCACTGGCCGAACTGGGCTTCGTCGTGGTGACGGTGGACGCCATGGGCACGCCCATGCGCTCCAAGGCCTTCCACGCGGCGTACTACGGCGACATGGGGGACAACGGGCTCCCCGACCAGATCGCCACCATCAAGCAGCTGGCCGCGCGTCACCCGTGGATGGATCTGAGCCGGGTGGGGATCTGGGGGCACTCCGGCGGGGGCTTCGCGTCCACCGACGGGATCCTGCGCTACCCCGACTTCTACAAGGTGGCCTGGTCGGAGTCCGGGAATCACGACAACCGCATCTACGAGGACGACTGGGGCGAGAAGTGGCAGGGGCTCCTGAAGACCAACCCCGACGGCACCAGCAACTACGACAACCAGGCCAATGAGCTGCTGGCGAAGAGCCTCAAGGGGAAGCTCATGCTGGTCCACGGCACCATGGACAACAACGTGCCGCCCAACAACACCCTGGAGGTGGTGGACGCGCTCATCAAGGCCAACAAGGACTTCGACATGCTCATGCTTCCCAACCAGCGCCACGGCTACGGCGCCGACAACGCGTACATCACGCGCAGGCGCTGGGACTACTTCGTGGAGAACCTGCTGGGGGCGAAGCCGCCGAGGGAGTTCAAGATGAGCGGAAGGGCGCCGATGAGGCGGGGGAGGTAGGCGCCGGCACCCCTCCGGGAGGCAGGCCCAGTGTGTGCCCAGGGGGCCCCGGTCGTCCCCGCTGGCCCTGTAATCGTTCTTGATACGAGGACGATAAAAGGGTTAGGGTCTACACCTGTAGAATCCACCCACCTGGCGGGGAGGGTAGCGACATGAACGACGACATCGCGGAGAAGCTCGCCACATCGGTCCGAGGCAGGGTCGTGACACCGGGCGACCAGGCGTACGACGACGCTCGCAGCGTCTACAATGCCATGATCGACCGGCGCCCGCAGGTCGTGGTCCAGGCACAGGACGAGGCCGATGTGTTGGCGACGGTGCGCGCCGCACGGGAAGCTGGCCTGGTGCTGGCCGTGCGGGGCGGCGGGCACAGCGTGCCGGGGTACGGCACCTGTGACGACGGTGTGGTGCTGGATCTGTCCGCCATCCACAACGTGTTCGTGGACCCCCGCGAGAAGACGGCGCGCATCGGCGGAGGCGCGCTGCTGCGGGAGCTCGACCACGCGACGCACGCCTTCGGTCTGGCTACACCGGCAGGCTTCTTCTCGTCCACGGGCGTCGGCGGGCTCACCGTGGGCGGCGGACTCGGGCCCTATCTGTCCCGTCGCTTCGGTCTCACGTGCGACAACATGCTCTCCGCGCAGGTCGTGACGGCGGACGGCCGCCTGGTCACCGCCAGCGAGGAGGAGAACCCGGACCTCTTCTGGGCGCTCCGAGGCGGCGGCGGCAACTTCGGCGTGGTCACGTCGTTCGAGTTCAAGCTCCACCCGGTGGATCAGGTCGTCGGTGGGCCCATCTTCTACGAGTTGGACGCGGCGGCGGACGTCATGCGCTTCTTCCGGGACCACTTCATGGCTGCTCCCCGGGAGTTGAGCGGCTTCTTCGCGTTCCAGATCGCGCCTCCGCTTCCTTTCATCCCCGAGGCACGCCACGGCGATACGCTGTGCGCCCTGGTCGTGTGCTGGAGCGGTGATCCGGCCGAGGCCGAGAGAGTGTTGAAGCCCATACGCGCGGCGGGTCCCGTAGTGGCAGAGCACGTGGGCCCCATGCCCTACCCGGTGCTCCAGAGCGCCTTCGACGCCCTCGTTCCCGCGGGGCTGAGGCACTACTGGAAGTCGGACTTCGTGCGCAGCCTCCCCGAGGAGGCCGTCGAGACCCACATGGAGCACGGTCCGAGCGTGCCCACCATGACCTCCACCATGCACCTGTACCTCAGTGACGGCGCCGTTCACGACGTGCCGCCGGACGCGACGGCCTTCGCCCACCGGGATGCCGGCTTCGTCATGAACGTCATAGGCGTCTGGGAGGACGCCGCCGACGATTCCGCAAACACCGCATGGGTGCGTGGGTACTACGACGCCATCCACCCGTATTCGGGATTCGAGGGCGGCTACACGAACTTCATGGCGGAAGACGACATGGGTCGCGTGAAGGAGAGCTACGGCGCCAGCTACGAGAAGCTGCGGCAGGTCAAGCGCGCGTGGGATCCGGACAACGTCTTCCACCTGAACCAGAACGTCGTTCCTGCCAAGTGACGTTGGGCACGGCTCGTCCGCCGGACCTCCGCACCGTCGGTCGGGGCCTCCACCTCCTGGAGACGGAGGTGGAGGCCTTCGACGTTCGCGCCGCCGTGCTGGTGGGCGCCGAGCGTGCCGTCGTCTGGGACACCCTGGCGCATCCTTCCCAGATGGCGCCGGTGGGGAGCCTCGTGGGTGACCTGCCGGTCACGGTGGTCTACAGCCACGCGGACTGGGACCACGCATGGGGAACGTGCGGGATCGCCGACGTTGAATCCGTGGTCGCTCAGCGCTCAGCGGCGACGCGCTTCGGCACCGACGTCCCCGCCGAGCTCGAAGCACGCCTCCGTGCCGACCCGGAGGCGTGGCGCACCGTCCACCTGCTGCCACCCACCACGACGTTCGCCGACGAGCTGACCCTGGACCTCGGCGGCGTCACGCTGCGCCTGCACACCCTCCCGGGTCACACTCCGGACTGCATCGTGGGCTTCGTGCCCGAGTGGGGCGTGCTCCTGGCCGGGGACACAGTGGAGACCCCCCTTCCCGTGGTGAACGACGGAGGGACGGTGGGCGCATGGGTCGAGGGCCTGGAGCGCTGGAGGGACGACGAAGCCGTCACTTCGGTGATCCCGGCGCACGGCCGCACCGGCGGCCGGGAGCTCATCGAGGAGACCGTGGCGTATCTGCGCTCACTCCTCGACGGCACGGTGATGGACCCGGGTGCCGTGCCCGCGTTCTACAGGAAGACCCACGAGGATAACGTACGGACCATGCGCGCGCGGGGCCGTTGAACGGGTTCCACATCGGATGCACGGCGACATCCGGCTCCGACGTCGGAGTAGCCGCCACAGGCCGGGAGCCTGGCGCCGAGGTCGAATGAGCCGCGACGGGCCGGGAGCGCCGGACACGCCGGCCGTCGCGCGGCCGTCGGAGGCTCGAGGACCCGCGTCTCCTCCCTACCGGCGCAGCCCCCAGAACAGGATGACGCCCACCAGCGCAAAGCCGATGGCGGCCTTCACGATGGCGTCCCGATCCCACTCTCCCGAATCCGTAGGCTCGGATCTCGCGCGAATCTCCTGATCCTGATGGATGGCGCAGAACGCCGAGCCCTCGCGGGCGTCGCGCTTGCAGCGGTCGCCTTTCCTGGTCGTCCCCTGGCACTGGGCCACGCTCCACCTCCCGTAAGGATTGCTCTGTCGCCGACTTCTCCTCCATACCCCAGGTCGGCGCCAGGGTCCGCTCGGCCGCGTCACGAAGGGCCGTCTCCATTCGTATACCCTGCATGAGCGACAAGTCGCCACCGTCACGGGAGCATACGATGCCTGGCATCCGCCGGCGCGCCCACCTGCCCGGTGCCGCCCTGTGTACCGCCCTCACCCTCGTCCTCGCTGCCTGTGGGGAGGGTCCCACGGGGCCCGGGCCGGCCCAGCCCATCACCGAGCTGCCGCGCGCCCTCAGCTCAAGCGAGCAGACACTCATCCAGGCAAGCAACGCCTTCGCCGTGAACCTGCTCACGCAGGCGTACGAGGAGACGCCCGACTCCACAATCTTCCTGTCGCCGCTGTCGGCGTCCATGGCGCTGGGGATGACCATGAACGGGGTCGCCGGCGAGACCCGGGACCAGATGCGGCAGATGCTGGGGTTCGGGTCGATGCCCATGGCGGACGTGAACGCATCGTACCGGAGCCTGCTGGGCCTCCTCGAGAACCTCGATCCCAGGGTCCAGCTCGACCTGGCCAACGCGATCTTCCACGAGAGCACGTGGCGGATGGGACAACCCTTCCTCGATACCGTGCGCACGTATTTCGACGCGAAGGTCCAGGGCCTGAACTTCGGCGACCCGTCGGCGGCCGGCACGATCAACGACTGGGTGAAGCAGGCGACGAACGGCCGCATCGACGGCATCGTCGAGACGCCTATTGACCCGACGACGGTGGCCTTCCTGCTGAACGCGGTCTACTTCAAGGGCGACTGGACGAAGCGCTTCGACCCGGCCGACACGTACACCGGACCCTTCCACCTCCTGGACGGCAGCACCAGAGACGTCCGCTTCATGACGAAGAAGGATACCCTCGGCTTCCTGGCTCGGGACGGC
>JAJDNC010000041.1 GCA_022340865.1 Gemmatimonadota bacterium | reverse complement strand
GCGCCGTCGGGCACGTAGCTCCTGTGGGCTACCGCGAGGGGCGCAAGTCGAATCCTCCCTCGGGGCCCGCGTCACCACTCTCCAGCCGCCCGAGGCGTCACCCCCCCACGCAGGGGCTCGGCGGATACTGGGAGGACGGGGGCTCGGGCTGCGGGTTGAGCTGGACGGTGCCCGTCATCGTGGTGAGCTGGTCGCCGCCGGGAGACGGGAGCACGATCTGCCCCCGGGGATGAAGGGTCTGACCGGCGTAGGCGCCGCTTCCCACCATCCCGTTGAGCACGACCCGGCCGCCCACGATGATGCCCGCCAGGTCGGCGTGCATCTCGAAGTCCGGGTTCGCACCCTGGATGCCGAGCGTGTACCTGACGTGGGTGACGATGCCGCTCTGCCACCAGGCCGCCTCCGGCGGCACGAGGTCCGTCTCGACGACCTGCGCCGGCGTGAGTTGCATCGTACCGCACGCCTGGCCCCCCACGTAGATCCTGCCGAACCAGTCGGTACCGTCGGGATTCAGCGCGAAGTCGAGCTGGAGGGAAGGCGGCTCGGGCTGTGGGTTGAGATCGACGACGGCGTCGGCGGCCCGGCGCACGTTGGCCGTGGGAGCCAGGGGCGAGGCACCCGGATCCGCGCAGGCTGCGAAGGCCGTCGCCACGGCGAGGGCAGCGCACAGGATGCCCCGGTGAAGGAAGCGGCGCATGATCTACCTCCGGTGGAAGGGTCGCGCTCCGCGCCTCCGTGTGGGAAGCGTGGAGCGTACCGATGGCCACCGGGGATCGGCCGTGGGAAACGAGAACGAGCCGCCGGTGACCTCATGTGTGTCGCTGGCGGCTCGGCGGGCATGGCGGTGGGGTCCGCAGTAGCCCCGTGGCTTTGCGTCACCGGCTTTCGCCGGCTTTGCTCTGGGCAGCGAGCTTGGGCGCCGACACGTGTCGGACGCCTCTTCCACGGTGGGCACGGGGTCGCGGACGGGTCAAGGATGGCGTGACGCCGATGCGAGGCGGGGGCCGCCCGAGGGCGACCCCCGCGAGTGGACCCGGGCGGAGCCTCTCTCTCTCTCAGTCTTCCCTTCCGCCGCGGGCCGCCTTCTTGGTGACAATCCTGATGACGCCGGCGCCGGCAGTCGCACCCTTGACGATTTCGATGTGGTCGATGGTCGAGACGTCGAAGGTGCTCAGGTCACCGTTGAAGGGCTTGCCGTCGACGGTGACGGTGCCCTGCGGCGTCACACCCGGCGCATGGCTGATCGAGGTGATCCCGGTCACGATGGTCGTGTCCCCCGGGGTCGGCCGGGAGAGGGAGCCGTTGGTCACCCAGGTGGTGCTGTCCCCTATTGTCTGCACCCTCGCCAGCTCCCGCTCCCGGAGCGCCTGCTGCCTCACGAACGCCTGTCGAAGCTGGGCGGGACTCAAGGACCCCGAGTCCGTCTGCGGCCGCGTCGAGCTCGCCGCGCTCTTCGTCGTGATCTGGATCACGCCGTTCGCGCCCTCGTCTCCGAACACCCGCCGCGCCGCCGCACCCTTGACGACCTCGACGCTCTGGATGCTCTCCTTGTCGAAGCGGGACAGGATCTCGGACGCCGTCCCGTGCTGGCGCACGCCGTCCACGATCACCAGGGGGTTCCCGGCCACCGCGCTGTCCACCACGGCACCCACGGTGGGCGCGCTCGTCTGCGCCTGCGCCGCCACGGCGCCCGCCGCGCCATCGGTACTCTCCGACTTCAGCGCCGTGGGGGCGGGCGCCTCGCACGCGAACACCATCAGCAGACCCGCCAGGCCCGCCGCGGCCAGGACCTTCGTGCGGCCGTGTCTCTTCGCTCCTCTGACGATCATCCTCAGCCTCCGTTCCAACAGGGATGGATGGTTGGAGAGGGCGGCCACGGGAAGAGCGGAGAGAGGGAGGCCGGGAAGGTGGGCGCCCAGCTCCAGGAGGAGGGCGCCGTACGCCGCCGGGGACGCGCCCCGGCGAAGGACGCGGGCGTCGCAGTCCAGCTCCATCGCCGCCCGCAGGCGTCGGAGCTGCCACCAGAGCGCCGCGTTCCACGGCGCGGCCACCACCGCGAGGGCGGCGGCGAGAAGGACGGGGACATCCCCGGCCCGGCGGTGCTCCTCCTCGTGGAGGATCACCAGGCGCAGCTGCCCGGGCTCGAGGGCGAGGGCCCACCGGGGCACCACCACCCGGGGCCGGCCCAGGCCCAGCAGGGCGGGGCCGAAGCCGTCGGAGAGCAGGACGTCGCCGGATTCCGAGCGCGCGGACGGCCACCGGCGCGCGCGCAGCCGGAGCCGGAGCAGGCCCCCGACCAGCGCGGAGCCCAGAAGCAGCGTGGCGACGATCCAGAGGCCGAGAAGCCAGGGATCCACGCGCTCGAGGAACGAGGGCACGGCGGGCACCCGTTGGAGACCGAGGGCGAGAGCTCTCAGAGGTAGCGCCGCACCGGCGCCGCCCGGCGCGGCCGGCAGCGAGGGAGCCGGACGTACCAGGGCCATCAGAGGCAGTGCCAGCGACAGGGCCGAGGCCACCGTCCACGCGTGGCGGCCGGGCCGGCCCCGGCTCCTCAGGGCCCACTCGGCCAGGTGGGCCGCTCCCGCGACCACCGCACCCACCAGGAGCGCGTACGCCATCCAGAGCGCCATCACCCCTCCTCGTTCCCGCCGTCCCTCTCGCGGGCCGCGGCCTCGTCCAGGAGCGCCTTCATGCGCTTCACCTCGTCGGGACGCAGCGAGCGCTCCGACACCAGCCGCGCCAACGCCATCTCCGCCGACCCCTGGAAGATCTTGTCCACGATGCGCCGGAGGGCATCGCCGCCGGCCTCCTCGGGCTCGACCACGGGGAAGTAGCGGTACGCCCGGCCCTCGGCCTCGTGGCGGACCATCCCCTTTTCCTCGAGGATCTGCAGCATCTTGAGGACGCTCGTGTAGCCCAGGTCGACGGGGAGCGCCTCGCGCACCTCCGTCACCGTGCCGGAGCCGGCGCGCCAGAGCACGCTCATGATGTCGAGCTCCCGCTCGGTGAACGCGGTCTCCCCACCCATGAGATCTCCTCGGGCTGGTGATACGAAAATCTTCGTAGATAGTACGTCGTCGGGTTGCTCTTGTCCAGAGCAACGGAGCGGCGTCGCTTCAGGGGGGATCGGTGGCGGCAATGACCCCGTCAGCGTCCGGTGAGGCGCATGATGCCCAGGAGCTCGACGTCGAGAGAGTCGCGGAGGGCCACGAGGGGGCATGGCCCACCCTCCAGCCCCTGCCCCTCCAGGAGGCGCGCGGCTCCGGCGGCGTCGAGGGTGGGCCCCGCGTCGTCGGCGCGGATGCGCTCCACGAGACGGTCCGCGTCGAGGATGTCGACGCTGTACTCGGGCCAGTCCGTCACCGCCACCCGGTTACCCCACTGGGACCACCGGGGGAAGGGGGACAGGGGCACCCGCATGGTCACCGTGACGCCGCAGGCGTCGAAGTGGGCGGTGCCGACATGGCTGGGGAGGGGAGGAAGAAGTGGCACGGAATCTCCTTCCGCCGACGCGCGCAGGAGCCGGTCCAGCCGGGGTTGGTCGCCCTTCAGGGTCCCCATCGGCGCTCGCGCCCAGAGCACGATCCCACCGGGCTCCACCTGGAACTGGGGGAAGTAGATGTTGATGACCGTGTACGGGAACGAGGTCTGCTCCAACGCGGCACCGCCGGGGCCGTCTCCCTCCTCTCCCATGACCTCAGCACGGCACCGCTCGAGTCGAAGACCGCCACATGGCGCTGAGATCTGTCGAGGACGTAGATGCGTCCCCGGGGATCCACGTCCACCAGGGACGGCCCTACGGCGTAGAAGCCCTCCGGGCCTTCGCTCTTGCCGCCCAGGAGGCGCACCGTGTCCAGCCCCCAGGACAGCGGCGACACCGGGCCCGACCGGTGGACGACGCGCACGCCGGCGGAGTCGGTCACCGTCACCTCTCCGTCGGGGGTGGAGCAGGCTCCGTGGGCCAGCACAATCGCGAACGCTGCAGCGGCACCTACGAGCGCTGCCCACCGCGGCGTTGAACGGGGGCTTCCGCTGCCCGTGGTCATGTCCATGGCGCTCTCCCACCCGGCGACGCCGGGAGTTGTGTACGAAGACATTCGTAGATGGTATGCCCGGCCGCCGGGCCTGTCCAGAAGGGCAGGAACCCTCCTTGCCCGCAGGGGTGCAACGTCTCCATGACCCTTCCCGACCTGTCCCGCCCCGAGCTGCTCCGCTACGCCCGGCACCTGGCGCTTCCCGACGTGGGGATGGAGGGTCAGCGGCGCCTGAAGGCGGCCCGGGTGCTGTGCGTGGGGGCCGGGGGGCTGGGATCGCCGGTGGCGCTGTACCTGGCGGCGGCCGGGGTGGGCACTCTGGGTCTGGTGGACTTCGACGTGGTGGATGCCACCAACCTCCAGCGCCAGATCCTCCACGGCACGAAGGACGTGGGCCGCCCGAAGCTGGACAGCGCCGCCGATCGCCTGGCCGACGTGAACCCCCACGTGGAGGTCGTGCGCCACGACGCGCACCTGGACAGCACCAACGCCCTGGACATCCTCCGGCCGTACGACGTCGTGGTGGACGGGACGGACAACTTCCCGACGCGCTACCTGGTGAACGACGCCTGCGTCATGCTGGGCAAGCCCAACGTGTTCGGCTCGGTCTTCCGGTGGGAGGGCCAGGCCTCGGTCTTCGCCACCCCTGGCGGACCCTGCTACCGCTGCCTCTTCAGGGAGCCGCCCCCTCCGGGGCTGGTGCCGAACTGCGCGGAGGGAGGCGTGCTGGGCGTCCTTCCCGGGATCATCGGCTCCCTGCAGGCCCTGGAGACCCTCAAGCTGATCCTCGGCGTCGGCGACACCCTGGCGGGACGGCTGGTGATCTTCGACGCGCTGGAGATGTCGTGGCGGGAGGTGGCGCTGCGCAGGAACCCCGAGTGTCCGGTGTGCGGCGACCATCCCACGCAGGCCGGGCTCATCGACTACGAGGTCTTCTGCGGCGTGAAGCCCGCTCCCGGCGCCGAGCCCGCCGCCGAGAACGGGGTGCCGGAGATCGACGCCGCGGAGGTAGCCCGGCGTCTGGACGGAAGCGCCCCCCCCTTCCTCCTGGACGTGCGCGAGCCCTGGGAGTGGGCGGTGGGGAGCCTGGAGTCGAGGGGTGCGCGCCTCATCCCCCTGGGGGAGCTGGAGCGGCGCACCGAGGAGGTCCCGCGGGACCGTCCCGTGGTGGTGTACTGCCGCGTGGGTGAGCGAAGCCGCACGGCGGCGCGTACCCTGCTGGACGCCGGGTGGTCGGAGGTCTACAACCTCAGCGGGGGCATCCAGGCCTGGGCCCGCGACGTGGACCCCGACGTTCCCGTAGCGTGAAGGTCCGACCCGAAGGACCGGGGACCCCGACGTGACCTCGACGCCTGCCCGCGCCCGGGAGGTCGGTCGGCCCCGCGTCGTCGTCGCCGGAGCCGGCTTCGGCGGCTTGTGGACCGCCCGGACACTGGCCCGCAAGGAGGTGGACGTGGTTCTGGTGGACCGCAGGAACTACCACACCTTCTTCCCGCTCCTGTACCAGGTGGCGGCCGCCGAGCTCGGGCCCACCGACATCGCCTATCCGGTGCGCTCCATCTTCCGGAAGGCGCCCAACGTGGAGGTGCGGCTGGCGGACGTGACGGGGCTGGACGCGGACGCGTGTACGCTGCAGACGTCGGCGGGGCCGCTGCGGTACGACCACCTGGTGCTGGCCCTGGGGAGCGTGCCCCACTATTTCGGCGTGGAGGGTGCGGCCGAGCACGCGTTTCCCCTGCGCTGGATGGACGACGCCATCCCCCTGCGCCATCACGTGCTGGCGTGCTTCGAGGCCGCGGCGGCGGAGCGGGACCCGGAGCGGCGCCGGCGACTCCTCACGTTCGCCGTGGTGGGCGGCGGTCCCACGGGGGTGGAGTTCGCCGGCGCGCTGGCGGAGCTCATCCACGGGCCTCTGCTCCCCGACTATCCGTCCCTCGGCCGTGACGACGTGCTGGTCGTCCTCCTGGAGGCGGGGGACCGGCTCCTCTCCACCATGCCGCCCCACCTCGGCGCCTACGCCGCCACGCGGCTCCGGCACAGGCACGTGGATGCCCGACTGGGGGTGCGCGTCGAGGTCGTGAAACGCGACGCCGTCGTCCTCGCCGGGGGCGAGACCATCCCCACGAGCACCGTCGTGTGGACCGCCGGCATCCAGGGTGACCCCGCCGTGCGCGACTGGGGCCTGCCGATGGGGCCGGGTGGGCGGGAGCCGGTGGGGGAGGATCTGAGCGTCGACGGACACCCGGACATCTACGTGGTGGGCGATCTCGCATATCGCGAGGACAGGGACGGGGAGCCCCTCCCGCAGGTCGCGCAGGTGGCCATCCAGCAGGGGCGTTCGGTGGGGACCAACATCCTGCGCACGGTGCGTGGGGAGGCGGCGAAGCCCTTCCGGTACGTGGATCCGGGAATGCTGGCGGTCATCGGCCGCAACGCCGCCGTCGCCCAGGTGTTCGGCCGCGGGTTCAAGGGGCTGGTGGCTTGGGTGCTCTGGCTGACCATCCACATCACCTGGCTCATCGGCTTTCGCGCCCGTGCCCTGGTGCTGGTGAACTGGGCGTGGAACTACGTCTTCTTCCGACGCTCCGTCCGGCTGATCCTTCCCGGCATACGGGCGGAGATCGAGGAGGAGGGCCCCGTGCCGGGTGTACCGCCCTCGTCTGGAGCCGTGTAACTTCGGGCCGAATCGATTCCCTCTTGAAATCTCCGGCTGAGCCGATGAGCCGAACTCCCATCCTCACGCCTTCATCCTCACGCTCACGCCGCTTCATCGCCTCCCTGCTCGTTCTGGTCTCCCTACCGGCCGTCGCAGGTGCTCAGCAGAGCTGTCCCCGGGCCTCGGGGGCCGATGCCCAGGCCGGGTGGGCGGCCTACCGGTCGGGCGACATGACCACCGCCAGGAGCCGCTTCCAGGCGGCGCTGGCCCGCTGCCCCGACGACCAGTACGCGCGCACGGGGCTGGCGTACGTGGAGCTCCGCGCGAGCCACGACGCGGACGCGCGCACCCTCTTCGAGACCGTGGTGGCGGTGCAGCCAAACGACGTGGACGCGCTGGTGGGGCTGGGGCTCCTGGCCTGGCGCGCCGGCGACCTGCAGGGGGTGAGCGACCGCTTCCGGCGGGTCCTCCAGCTCGCGCCGGACAACGCCACCGCCAAGGAGACCCTGGCCAAGCTCCCGCCGGGGCTGGGGCCACCCCCGAAGCGGCCCCCACTGGTGCTTCCCGACACCCTCGTGTATCCGGCCCGCACCCGCGGCGACCGCTTCGAGGTGCGCACCCCGAACGGCTGGGAGCCCTTCTATCTGAAGGGCGTGAACCTGGGGGCGGCGCTTCCGGGAAAGTATCCGAGCCAGTTCCCGGACTCCGCGACCTACGCGCGGTGGATCGCACAGATGGCCGCGATGGACGCCAACGTGGTGCGCGTCTACACCATCCACCCGCCGGCCTTCTACGAGGCGCTGCGTGCGTGGGACCTGGCGCACCCGGACCGTCCCCTGTGGCTGGTGCACGGCGTGTGGACCGAGACCCCCGAGAAGGTGGACAGCAGCAGCGACTATTTGGCGCCGGACTTCGAGGCGCAGTTCTTCGCCGAGATGAAACGCGTGGTGGATCTGGTGCACGGACGGGCGGACATCCTCCCCCGACCCGGCCACGCGTCGGGCTTCTACACGGCGGACGTGTCACGCTGGACGCTGGCCTACATCATCGGGCGGGAGTGGGAGCCTTATTCCGCCATGGCCTTCGACTCGCTGCACGCCGGCTTCACCGCCTGGCAGGGGAGCTACGTGCGGCTCTCCGGCGGCAACCCCATGGAGGCGTGGCTGGCCAAGGCGGTGGACCACATGGTCGCCTACGAGACCGAGACGTACCACGCCCAGCGGCCGGTGGCGTACACGAACTGGCCGACGCTGGACCCGCTGCACCATCCCACGGAGAGCACGCGGGCGCAGGAGGTGGCCATGCGCGAGAAGCTGGGCGAGCGCGTGGACTTCAAGCCCCGGGAGTACAACAACGACATCCTGAGCCTGGACGCCTCGAAGATGCACGCCACCGCGGCGGACCCGGCAGGCGTCTTCGCCTCGTACCACGCGTATCCGTACTACCCGGACTTCATGGTGCTGCAGCCGTCGTACCGGACGGCACGCTCCTCGTACGGCCCGTCGAGCTACTTCGGGTACCTGAAGGCCCTCAAGGCGCACGACGCGGGGATGCCCGTGGTGATCGCCGAGTACGGCGTGCCCGCCTCGCTGGGCCCCGCCCACCTCCAGCCCCAGGGGATGCACCACGGTGGCCACTCCGAGGAGGACATGGCGCACGTGGACCGGCGCCTCACCGCGGAGATCGCGGAGTCGGGGATGGCCGGCGGCATCCTCTTCTCCTGGATCGACGAGTGGTTCAAGAGGAACTGGCTGACCACCGATTTCGAGGATCCGGCGGCACGCAACCGGCTCTGGTACAACCGACTGGATGCCGAGCAGCAGTACGGCATGATGGCGGTGGAGGCCCAGCCGCCGCTGGCCGGGGCGACGCTGCACCAGAGGCGCGCGGCATGGTCGAAGGTGCCGCCGCTCTACCGGGACTCGGCGGGTACGGTGCGCGCGACCTGGGACGACGCCTACCTCTGGCTGTACGTGGAGACGCCGGCGTGGCGTCCCGGGGACACCGTGTACGTGGGCCTGGACCTGCGCGCCCCGGCCGCGGGAGAGTTCCGATGGCCCGGCGCCGTGGGACCCAGGCTCCCGGTGGGGGTGGAGTTCGTGGTGGAGGACGACGGCGACGGGGTGCGCGTCCTCGCGGACCCGGCCATGGACCCGTTCCGGCTGGTTCCCGTGGGGCAGGGCACCCGCGCGCGCCCGGGGGGCACGCCCACCATCGCGGATCCGCCCGCGGGCTTCTTCACCGGCCGTCTGGAGCAGCGCTACAACCTCCCGTACCGAATCGTCCCTCGTGACGACGGCGCATACGACTCCCTACGCGTGATCTCCAACCGCAGGCGCATCGGCCGCGACTCGACGGAGTACCTGGCCATGGGCTACGACCGCGGCGTGCTCCCGCGGGGTGAGGCCCCGGACGGGTACTGGGAGCGCGACGGCGACGCGGTGGAGATGCGCATCCCCTGGATGCTCATCGACGTGACCGACCCCAGCTCGCGCTCGGTGCTGGCGGGGGCCGGAGCCGCCGCGTCGAAGGGGGGCCGCACCGCGGAGGGGCTCGTGCGGCTGAGCGGCGGTCAGGAGGTGGCGCCGGACACCCTCGTGGGCGAGCTCGCCACGGACTCGGTGAAGAGCATCGGCATCGTGGCGGCGCTGGCGGGGGCCGGCGGGAGCTGGACGAGCTGGCCCGGGGCGGGCGAGGCCACGGCCCGCTTCACGTGGCCCACCTGGAACGCGGACGGCGTGCGCTGGCGGGTGCGCGAGCGGCCTGTCTACGACACGATGGCGGCGACGTTCGCGGCCCTGGATCCGTACGGAACGGGCGCTCCGAGCCGGGCGGCGGGAGCACCGCCTCCGGCGGCCGTCCCGCACCCTCCGGCGGCTCCGCAGCAGGTCGACTCCGCGGACGCCGCCTGGAGGAAGGGGAATCAGGACCTCGCCCTCTTCCTCTACCTCCGTCGCCTGCAGAAGGACTCCACCGACGAGGTCGCCCTGCACCGGGTGGCGCTCATGCGGGCGTGGGCCGGGCACTACCAGCTGGCGCTCGGCCTGCTCGACCGGGTGATCCGGGAGGATCCGGCCAACCTGGACGCGCAGGTGGACCACGCGCGGGTGAGGGCGTGGAGCGGCGACACGTCCGGGGCGCTGGACGAGCTGGCGAAGCTGCTCAAGGCACATCCCAACCACGCCGGGGCGCTGCAGGCGCGCGCGACCTTCGAGGCGTGGGCGGGGCGATACAACGAGGCGCTGTCCACCTACGACAAGGTCCTGGCCATCTCCCCGGACAACGCCTCGGCGCGCCGGCAGGAGGCGCAGGTCCTCTCGTGGGCGTCGCGCTTCGCCGAATCCCGCGCGCTCTACGACTCCCTGCTGGCCGAGAACCCCGCCGACGTGGACGCCCGCCTGGGCCTGGCGCAGGTGCTCACGTACGCCAACGACCTGAAAGGCGCGCTGCGGGAGTACCACCGGGTCCTGGCCGACCATCCGGGCAACGCCAAGGCCCTCCAGGGAGTGGGGCGGGCGCTGAGCTGGGAGGGAAAGCTGG
>JAJDNC010000035.1 GCA_022340865.1 Gemmatimonadota bacterium | reverse complement strand
AGCCGTGGGCGGCCAGGAGCTGGGCGCGGGCCAAGAAGAGGGCGGTGGACGCGCCTTCGGGGCCGCCGTGGATGAGGAGCACCAGCGGGATCTTCGTGCCCTCCTCGTAGTCCGGTGGGTAGGTGAGGACTCCGTCCTCGGCGAAGCCGCCGGGACCCTTCCACGCGATGGTGTCCACACGGCCCAGGTGCAGCGAGTCGAGGAACATGTTGAAGTGGGTGAGCTGCTTCGGCTTCGCGTCCGCGGAGGCCATGTAGTACAGCTGTCCGGGCTGGCCGGTCGTTCCGCCGATGAAGGCGATGGACCCGCCGTCGGAGACGCTCATGGCGCGCGAGGGCTGCACCTGGCCCAGGTCGAGGATCCGGGCCGGCGCGGTGGCAGGCTTCTCCCACATGACGGAGCGGCCGCCCAGGGCTCCCGTGAGCAGGAGGGAGCGACCGTCCGGGAGCCACGCGAAGCCGCCGATGTCGCGGGCCATGGCGGCGGTGGCGTCGAGCACCCGACCGTCCCGCACCACGTACACGGCGTTCCCGTTGTTCATGTCGCCGCCGCGGGCGCGCCGGAAGGCCAGAGCGCCGCCCTTCGGCGCCGCCACCGGGTCGCCCCCGCCTTCGCCCGTGAGCAACGTGTCGCCGGTGGTGCCGATGCGGGTGGCCGCCGTGTCGGGGGTGCCCACGAAGAGGTGCGGCGTCGAGTCGGCCGTCGCCGTCGTGTCCACGCGCACGAGGGTGGAGCGGTACGCGTCCCCGAACCACACACCGGGGTGGCGAACGACCACCACGGACTTGCCGTCCGGGCTCCACGCAGGCGCGGCCGCGCCGCCCGGCACGGTCTCCAGGCTCCAGCTTCCCTCGGTGAGGCGCTTGGCCTTGCCGCCGGCGGCCGGGATGATCCACAGGTGCCACGGTTGCACGGCGGCCCGGACCTGGTAGTTGTTCAGCGTGATCTGGAATGCGTCCTCGTGGTGCTTGATGGCCTTGGGGTTCGGGACCGTGTCCTGGGCCACGTACGCGATGGTCCGGCCGTCGGGACTCCACGAGTAGGCCGAGACACCGGTCTTCGAGTCGGTGAGCCGGATGGGATCGCCGCCGTTCATGTGCAGCACCCACACCTGGGACTTCTTGGTGGCCGTATCCGGCGCCGTGAACGCGAGCCGGTCCCCCGACGGCGACCACCTGGGCGACGACACGCCGTCACGCCGGTAGGTGAGGGGGCGGCTGTTGCCCGAGGCCACGTCCACGAGGTCCAGCTCGCGGCGCGACTTGTCGTTCTTCCAGTCGGGACGGCTCACCACGACTGCGATCTGCTTGCCGTCCGGGCTGATCTCCGGGCTGCCCACTTGCACCAGACGGCGGAGGTCGGTGAGGCGGAATGTCGCATGTGGCCCCGCGGTGTCCACCGCGGCCGTGTCCGAGGTCGGGGTCGTGTCGGCAGGGGGGACCTGGACGGTGGCAGCCGTGAAGTGTCCGGCCGGCGAGGCGTCGAGGCGCGGCACGGGGTGGGTGGCCGCCGGCGCGGAGAAGGAGACCGCGAGGGCGAGGGCAGGCACTGACGAGCTGAGGATGTTCATGCGACGTTCCCGTCCGGCTACCGGTTCCAGGACTACACGGCGTGGGGGCTTCATCGCTGCAACGCCGCCGGTATCCCCCGCTGGCGCAGCAGGTCGTTGAACGCGGACACCCGGGTTTGCCGGAACTGCCGCAGCTCCGTCTCGGACTTCTGCATCCACTGGCGGAAGTAGTCGTTCACGGCCTTGTCCGAGGCGGTGGGACCCTGGTCGGCCTCGTCCTTGTCGTAGAGGGCGGTCAGCTTCTGGTAGAGCTGGCTGGGATGCCGGTTCAGGTCCTCGTTGCCGTCCGTGAGGTAGACGTCGATGAGCTTGCCCTCCACCGCGATGGCGCCCGCTGCGAGCTTGCGGGCGGCATCGACGACGGACGTCTGGGCCGGGTCGGCGTGGTAGTGGGCCTCGATGTCGGCAGCACGCTCACGTGTCCACTCCAGCTCCTCGATCATGCCGGCGACGTGGTCGATCTCGCCCAGCACCTGTGTCTTGAACGCATGCTGGGCGGCGAGGGTGGCGGGTGTGCCCAACGAGTGCGGGTCGGCGAGGACGGTGAGGGGCTGCGTCTGGGTGTGGCCGCCCGCGGTGAGGCGGACGGTGTAGGTCCCGGGCAGCACGCGCACGCCGCGTACGACGCGGGGCACCATGATGCCGGTGAGCAGGTGATAGCCGCGGGGCCCGTTCCTCATCCAGGGCGCGCCCACGGGGGGCACGAGCATGTGCGGCAGCCGCCCGTTCTCACCCCGCAGATCCCACCACACGCGATTGAGGCCGGCGTGGCCAGACACGTGCAGCGTGCGGATCGCACGCCCGGCCGAGTCCAGGATCACGACGGACGCGTGCGCGTCGGCGGTGGGCAGGTAGAAGTTGACGTCGGCCCCGTAGGGCGGGTCCTGCCCGACGATGCGTGCGCCGGGCTCGGAGAGGCGGCGGTTGCTGATGTTGCGGAAGCGGTACGCCGGGCGCGGCTTGAAGAGGCGGACCGCGTCGGCGGCGCGGGCGGCGTCGAGGTGACGCAGGGCGGTGACGTCGTCGAGGATGTAGTCCCCGCGCCCGTAGGTCGAGATGACCAGGTCGTTGAAGCGCTTCTGCAGCGTGAGCCAGTAGACGGGCGCGGGGGGCAGGTTCGCACGTATCGAGGTCCAGTGCGCGCCGTCGTCCCAGGTCACGTAGACGGCATTGTCCGTGCCCAGGTAGAGCATGCCCTTGCGCACGGGGTCCTCGATGACGCAGTGCGCGGAGCTGTTCATGGTGCGCGGAACGCCGCCGCTGATGAGGCGCCACGAGCGGCCGTAGTCCGACGTCTCGTAGACGTAGGCGCCATAGTCGCCCATCTGCTCGAGGTTCACGGTGATGTAGGCGGTGCCGGCGTCGAAGTGCGAGGGCTCGATGCTCCAGATCGTGCCCATGGGCTTCAGGCCGGGGATGTTCTTCGTCACGTTGGTCCAGTGCGCGCCGCCGTCGCGCGTCAGGCTGACCTGGCCGTCGTTGGTGCCGGCCCAGATGACGCCCTGCTTCAGGGGTGACTCGGCGATGGAGTACAGAGTCGAGGCGTCGTAGGTGTAGAGGTTGTCGTAGGTGATGCCGCCGGCGTTGCCCTGGTACTTGGGATCGTTCAGCGTCAGGTCGGGGCTGATGGTCCTCCAGGTCCGACCGCCATCCGTGGTCTCGTGGACGTACTGGCTGCCGACGTAGACGGTGTGCGAGTCGAAGGGCGAGATGGTCAGTGGGATGGTCCAGTGCCAGCGATACTTCACGTTCCTGGGCGCCCATCCGTCGGCGACGTCGGGCCATACGCTGACGTCGCGCGCCTGGCCGTCGCGCAGGTCGATGCGGCTGATCACCCCCTCGTAGCATCCGGACCAGACGACGTCGGGGTTCCCCGGCTCCGGCGTGGCGAAGCCGCTCTCGCAGCCACCCACCGCCTGGAAGTCGGCCGCGCTGATGCCGCCGCCGTAGCCTCCGCCTTCCAGGTTGTTGCTCGGCCCGCGGAAGGAGCTGGCGTCCTGGATGTTCCCGTAGATGTTGTACGGGATCTGGTCGTCGGTGCTGACGTGGTAGACCTGCGCGATGGGCAGTCGGATGTGCTCGAAGCTGCGGCTGCCGTCGAGGCTGATGGAGACGCCCGCGTCGTTGGCCACCATGATGCGGTTCGGGTTCGTGGGGTCGATCCAGATGTCGTGGTTGTCGCCGCCGGCGGACGCGAAGCCATCGCCGCGACCGACGAAGGTCTCGGCGGCGTCGCGGGAGACGACGTAGTTCGGGCTCAGGAAGTAGAGCCGGTCGGGGTCGGTGGGCGAGACGCCGAAGCGGACGTAGTAGGCGTCACGCTGCATCATCATGTGGTCGTGGCTGACCAGCCTCCACGTCTCTCCGCCGTCGTCGGAGCGGTAGAACGACGGCTGCTTGTCCTGCACCAGGGCGTACATGCGCTGCGGGTCGCTGTGCGCGATGGCGACGGCGACCTTCCCCACGGGGTGGTCGGGCATCCCGTGGCCTACCGCCTTGTGCCAGGTGTCTCCGCCGTCCCGCGTGATGTAGACGCCGCCCCGCTGCCCCCCGCTGTCCAGGTTCCACGGGTGCACGAGCACCGGCCACATGCCGGCGATGAGGGTGTTGGGGTCGGTGGGATCCATGGCCAGGTCGTTGCAGCCGGTGCTGTCGCCCAGCGCGAGGACGTGCTTCCAGGTCTTGCCGCCGTCCGTGGTGCGGTAGATGCCGCGCTCCGGCTGAGGCTTGAAGAGCTGGCCGAGGGCGCACACGAAGACGCGCCGTGCGTCGTGCGGATCGATGACGATGCGGCCGATGTGGCCCGTCGCCACCAGGCCCATGTGCTCCCAGTGCTCGCCGCCGTCCGTGGACTTGTAGACTCCGTTGCCCATGGGGTAGAACGGGCGGATCAGGAAGGTCTCGCCCGTGCCTGCCCAGACCGTGTGCGGCTCGGACCGGGAGACCGCGAGCGCGCCGATGGCCGCGACGTTCTCATCGTCGAAGACCGGCTTCCAGTCGACGCCGCCGTTCTCCGTCTTCCAGATGCCGCCGGAGGCCGCGCCGGCGTAGTCCACCATGGGGTTGCCCGGCTCCCCCGCCACCGCGGCCGTGCGGTTGCCGATGGGACCGACGAAGCGCCAGTGCAGCGTCGCCAGCGCCTGGGGCGGGGAGCTCTGGGCGCCGGCCGCGAAGGGCACGGCCGCCACGGCGAGGAGCGACAGGAGGGAGGGGAGCGAGCGGAAGCGCGGTCGCGCGATCCGCGGGGGAGTGGCGAGAGACATGGCGGGCAGGCCTGTCGGGAGGAGCGATCCACGAAATGCACCGGAGTGCGCCAGGGCGTGCACCCCAAACGCGCGCCCCGAGGCGCGCACCATAGGGCGGCACGCGAAAGCGCGTCAAGAAGGAGGGGGGACGGCTTCACTCGACGAGGGACGACGAGCGCAGGCGCTCCTGCGGGCTCACGGGGCCGGGCAGGGGGCGGCGCGGAACTTCCACACCCCGTTTTCGGTCTTCGTGCCCACGGGTTCATGCATCAGGATACTTCGTCCCCGAGGGACTCGAGCCACTCCATCGTCTGCCCATGGCCTCACCTACCGACCACAACGCCGAAGCCGCCCTCTCCCTGGAGAGACTCTTGCCCCGGATCCGGGCTCGCGCGGGCGTCGCCGGGGGCTCCGATGTCCCTGCGCGGTGGACCGCCTTCGCGGAACGTCTGGAGCGTCATTGGCCGTACCTGTTCGGTCCACTGCTGGAGCTCTACGGGAGCCGATACGACTTCTTCTACCATCTCGAGGAGCTGGCGTGGTCCCTGTTCGAGAGCTGGATGGAGCGTCCGGCGGACCTCGTGGAGCTCGACGAGCGGAGGGAGCGCGACGGGGATTGGCTGGCGAGCCCCTCCATGGTCGGGGGCGCCCTGTACGTCGACCTGTTCAGCGAGAACCTGCCGAAGCTCCGGGAGCACATCCCCTATTTCAAGCGGATCGGTATCACGTATCTGCACCTCATGCCGCTCTTCGCTGTGCGTCCAGGCGACAGCGACGGCGGATACGCCATCAGCAACTACCGTTCCGTGAACCCGAGCCTCGGCGACCTCGACGACCTCACGGAGCTGGCCCGGCGCCTGCGCTCCGAGGGGATCTCGTTGGTCCTGGATTTCGTCTTCAACCACACCTCGGACGAGCACGAGTGGGCCCGCCGGGCGCAGGCCGGCGACCCCGTGCATCGGGAGTACTACTTCACGTTCCCGGACCGTACGCTGCCCGACCGGTACGAGCTTACGCTACGCGAGATCTTCCCCACGGTCCGGCGCGGGAGCTTCACGTGGTACCCGGAGATGGACCGCTGGGTGTGGACGACGTTCAACAGCTTCCAGTGGGACCTGAACTACGCCAACCCCGAGGTCTTCCGCGCCATGGCCGGGGAGATGCTCTTCCTCGCCAACGCCGGCGTCGAGGTGTTGCGTCTGGACGCCGTCGCCTTCCTCTGGAAGAGGATGGGCACGAGCTGCGAGAATCTGCCGGAAGCCCACCTCGTCATCCGTGCGTTCAACGCCCTCGCCCGCATCGCGGCTCCCGCGCTCACGTTCATGTCCGAGGCCATCGTGGCACCCGACGAGGTCGTGAGGTACGTGCACCCGCGAGAGTGTCCCGTCTCGTACAACCCGCTCCTCATGGCCCTGCTCTGGGAGGCGCTCGCGACGCGCGACGTGCGCTTTCTCGCCTACTCGATGCGCAAGCGGTTCCGCATCGAGGACGGGTGCACCTGGGCGAACTACCTGCGCTGTCACGACGACATCGGCTGGACGTTCGACGACGATGACGCGGCCGCGGTGGAGATCCGCGCCTACGACCACCGACGGTTCCTGAACCAGTTCTACACCGGGCAGTTCGAGGGCTCGTTCGCCCGCGGCGTGCCCTTCCAGCACAACCCCGACACCAACGACATGCGGATCAGCGGGACGCTGGCCTCGCTGGCTGGGTTGGAGCAGGCGCTGGAGCGTGCCGACCCGGAGCTCGTGGAGATGGCGGTGCGTCGCATCCTGCTGCTCCGCGGAGTCATCATGAGCATCGGCGGCTTTCCGCTCATCTACCTGGGAGAGGAGTGGGGGCTGCTGAACGACTACGACTACGTGGCCGACCCCGCCAAGGAGGGAGACAGTCGCTGGGTGCATCGGCCCAGGATCCGCTGGGAGTACCTCGAGAGCCTCGACGCACCCGACAGCGTGTCACGGCGCATCTATGCGGAGCTCGTCCGGCTGGTGGGCCTTCGACGGGAAACGCCGGCGTTCTCCGGCTCCCGCACCGCCTTCGAGGAAACGGGCAACGAGAGCCTGTTCGCATACACCCGCGGCGCTTCCGGGCAGCACGTTCTGGTGGTGGCCAACTTCTCCGAAGCCACGCAGCAGATGGAGGCGAACCGTCTGCGTCTCGCGGCGAGGAGCACGCGGATGCGTGACCTCCTCACCGGGGAGGCGCACACCACGCGCGAGGCGCTGACGCTGGGGCCCTACGAGTTCGTGTGGCTGGAGGCGGACGTCGCCGGAGGTCGCCTCGGATAGCGGGCGGCGCGGAGCCGGAGTGTGGCCGTTGGCTCCGCACCGCCCCGACGGAGATGCTCGCTTCCTACCGCGCGTCCAGCACCCTCCCGGCGTTCAGGTTGTCCCAGTTCATCAGCGTGTTGAAGACCAGGCTGTAGCTGGCGATGGTCTCGCCGCGATAGACCGGGTTGTTGGCGAAGAGCACCACGTGCCCCTTCCCGAGTGGGTCGTCCACCACCACGGGCCGCTGGGCGATGTCGTTGCCTCCGCTGAGGAGGCCCGACGCCAGCAGGTTGCGCTGATCGGTGAAGCGCAGCACCACCCGCGGCCGCTGGTCCGGCGGGATGATGTTCAGGGGGTTGCGGAGCTGCTGGTCGGTGATGGGCGCCGCCTGCCACGGCTCCACCCGCGGACGGATGGGCGCCTCGTACTGCGGGGTCAGGGCAGGGCGGCCCTGGACCGCGTCGTGGTCGGACGCGGTGCCGCGTCCGGTGGCGCGCATGGCCTCGCCGCCGCCGAACCGGCCGAAGCCGCCGCGGCCGCCGCTCGTGTTGCTCACGCTGAAGCTCGCGCCGTTGTCGCTGTAGACCGCGAGGTCGTCCCTGATGCCGTACGCGATGGGGCTGGCGGCGTCCACGATGCGGGTCCGCAGCAGGCTGCCCACGACCTCCTGGCCACGGGGCCGGTTGGCGCTCACGCCGTTGGTCAGGCCGTACTGGATGGCGAAGTCCGCCGTGCTCACCGAGGTGATGAGCACGCCGCCGTTGGTCACGAAGCTCTTGAGGTGCTCGAGCCCGTCCCAGCCCAGGCCGGGCCGCATGTCGTCGGTGGAGTCGATGACGCCGATGTTGGGCGTCTCGGCGGTCTTCTTCCAGGGGATGGGATTCCGCCACATGGGCATCCCCTCGATGATGGACTGCCCGCCGCGACCGGCCGGTGGGAAGACGATGACGTCGTACCTGGCGTTCAGGTCGGCGGTCCTCGCCACGACCTGGGTGCTGATGTAGTCGTACGGGACGTGGTGCGTGTCGAACCCGATGCGCCACCATCCCTCGGTCTGGGTGCCCGCCCACGTGTGGAGGATCGCCACCCGCGGTGCGCGGGCGGGATGCGTCTTCACATCCGGGGCCGACGCCAGCGCGTACACCTGGATGCCCAGCGACTTCGCGGCGGCGTCCAGCGCGCTCGCCGACACCTTGCTCACGATGAGCGAGCCACGCCCGAAGTGCTGCCCGCCGCCGTCGAAGGGCTCCTCGGCGGCCTGGAAGTCCGCGTCCTTGAGCTGGTAGCGGAGCGTGATGAGCTGGACGTCGGCGTTGTTGGCGATGGCGTACGTCGAACCGCTTCCCTGGATGCCTCCGGGGGCGACGATGTCACCGGTGACGCGCCGCATGGGCGCCTTGAGCACCGCGGCGTCGACGACGCGCACACACTCGACGCCGAACCCTTCGGGGAAGGTCCAACCCGTGTCGTCGTACGGGCGCCTCTGCGGATCGTTGGGCGACCAGTACTGGTAGTCGAGGAGCGCGTCGGCGATGCGCGAGTACGGCTGGTCCATGCGGATGACGTAGCTGCCCGCCGGGAAGGTGCGGGCCTCGGTGGGCCGTGGCTTCGGCATGAGCGCCGTGTCGGCCGCCGAGCCCGGCGCCGGAGCGGTGGCGCCGGCCCCGCCCCGCCCCCCGCGCGCACCCCGTCCGCCCGCGGGGCGCTCCACCGGAACCTGGACGGTGAACGGTGCCGTGGCGCGGGAGATCTCCACGTGCTGGCGCTGCAGGACGTGGAGCATCGAGGCCTGGTTGCCCAGGCGTGGATCGTCACCCGGGAGGACGTAGGCCGCCGGACCTTCGGTGGTCGCCTTCTCGATGGAACGCTTGGCCTTCGTGTAGAAGTTCTCCAGGAAGAGCTGCCGGTTGTTGGCGAAGTACTCGAGGGACACGAGGAGCCCGGTCTCCTCGTAGTTGTTGTTGTCCCGCAGCGACCACAGCACGTGGGGGAGCGGGGGGTCCTGGCGGTACCAGGTCTTCTCCGTCTGGCTGGGCGACAGCGTGCGCTCCATGGTCTCGGCGGTACCGCCGTTGCCGAACGTCTCGTACAGGCGGCTGATGCCGTTGTGCATGGCGCCGATGAACATCAGGTAGCCGGGGGACCATGTGTCGAAGGTGCCGTGGGCGAAGACGCCCGGCATGCCGAAGCGGGTCATCTCCTGGACGTTGTTCCACCCGATCATCTGCCATTCATTGGCGAGGATCGGATCGATCCACGCGTTGTACGGGCCGTCGCCGACGGTGTTGTCGTACAGGTACGGCACCGACTCGTGCAGGTCGTGAAGCACCTGCGCGTTCCAGCTCACGTAGGTGTTGATCACGTTCTGGGTGAGGTCCAGGCTGGCGTCCATGGCGTCGCGGTTGTTGTCGTGCGCCACGTAGTGGCCCCAGTACACCAAGGGGATGGACGTGTCCTCGGGGTGCGCCATGTGCCACCGCACCAGATCCACCTCGCGGTCGCGGCCGTCCACCTCGGTGATGGGCGTCATGAGCGTGATGAGGTGGTCGCGGATGTTCTTGATGTAGGGGCTCTCGTCCACGGCCAGGCGGTACGCCAGCTCCATGAGCGCCGTGGGCGCCCCCGTCTCCGGCGAGTGGATGGTGCCGGTGATGTAGTACACGGGCGCCGTCTGCGGGATGAGCCGCTCCGCCTCGGCGTCGCTCATGCCGATGGTGCGGGGGTCGGCGAGCTTGGCGAGGTTCGCCTTGTTGCGGTCGAGGTTCTTCCAGATCTCCTCGGACGCGACGCCCACCGCGATCATCTCGCGCCCCTCCTCGGTGTGGCCGACGGTCCAGACACGCACGCGCGGGCTCGCCTTGGCGAGCATGCGCATGTAGGCGTAGACCTCCTTCGAGTAGGGGAGGTTGTTGCGGGCGCCGGCGATGTCGCCGAGCACCGCCATGGGGGTGGGCACGGTCCTGGAAGCGGGCAGGTAGTCCACCAGGGGCGAGGTGAAGAACGGCTCGGTGGTGTACTCGTGGATCTTCGCCGTGTACGCGGAGTCGATGGGCTGCTGCGGGTCGCGGCCGGGCTTGATGCCGTGCAGCTCACCCTGGGCGGACGACGGACGGGCGGAAGCGGAGAACGCGACGAGGGCGAGCGCCGCAGCGGGAAGCCAGGAAGGAAGACGCCTCATGACGTGCCTCGGGAGCGTGGGACATTCGACATGTGTGGGGGAAGGTCGGCGCCGGAGCTGAGGTGCGCCAGGGTCGGGAGGCTTCTCTTTCGCTTCTACCAGCCGGCCGAGATCCCGAACAGCGTCTGGCCGTCGTTGTTGGTCCGCGAGCCCCGGGACATGGCGCCGCTGTCGTAGTTGTCGGTGAAGACAACCGAGAGCGACACGGTGCTGTTCATCTTCAAGCGCAGCTCGGTGCTGGAGGCCACCAGATACTGTGACACCGCGTTCGCCGCGGGCTGCCAGGACGTCGAATGGGAGATCCGAACGCGGTCGTCGAACGAGTGGTGGAACGTGAGCCCCCACGAGAAGCGGGCGATCCACTGCTCGGGAAAGCTCACCGTGCTGTCGCGGGCTACGGTGTGCTCTCCCGAGAGCGCCAGGCTGAGGCCGGCGTCGGTGGTCGAAGTCTGGTGGATGTTCCACTTCGCGCCACCGCCCACGCTGTACCGTGACGCGATGCGCTTTTCCAGGTTCGACTGGTAGCTCCCGGTGACGAAGCCCGACACCCGGGCCAGCGGCCTGAAGTTCGCCGTGAGCGTGCCCATCCAGATGCGCTTGGTCACGGTGCGTGGGGCGGAGTTGGTCGAGGCCTCGCCGTAGACCGATTGCAGCTCCCCGGCGACGCCGAAGGCCGAGTCGACGCGAGCCAGCTTGGCGTCGGCACCGAACACCTGTTGCTGGGTGTTGCCGAAGAAGACGCTGGCGTTGGCCAGAGCCCTCCCCTTCCATGGCGTGGGTGTGGATTTCGGGGCTGGATGCGAGGTCGTCTGAGCCGACAGGGATGCCACGGAGAGAGCGGCGCACAGCAGAAGGGCCGGCACGTGAGCGCCGGCCCTGGAGAGCATTTGGGTTGACGTCATGGTCTCAATCATAAACGGACCGTGCGTCAGGTAAACCCGGCTCGGTCTGCTACTTGATGCCCATCTTCGCTCTGATGTCCGGGGGCAGGCCGTCCTTGTTGAGCATGAGCATGTCGAACTTGGCGCGGAGGTAGTTCTCCGACATGTAGATGTAGCCGTGGTAGGGGCCGACGTCTCCCCACGAGTTCTTCACGCGGTAGAACGTCGTGCCGTTCTGGTTCTTGGCGATGCCCACCACGTGCATCCCATGGTCGTCGGTGGTGGTCCACCGATCCCAACCGGCCTGCCGCGCCTCGGGTGTGACGGTCGTGCCCTCCTCCCACGTGGCGTACCCGTCCTTCTGGTCGAAGGTTGGCTCGCTCACGTCGGCGCCGATGGCCACCGTGTACCCGTGCTCGATGGCGTACTTCAGGACCCGCATGGCGTCATCCAGCGGCAGGTTCCAGGACTTCTCGTTGTGCACCCAGTTGTCGGGCGTCTCGAGGGCTCCCTGCTTCCAGTAGGGCAAGTCGGTGAAGGACATGATCTCGACGTAGTCGGCGGGGTTGAGGCCCAGGACGTTTCTGGAGAAGTCCAGCGGCGTCATCCACTTGCCGTCGACCTGGATGGAATCGGGGAGCGGGCCCAGGTATGCGTCGAGGATGGCGTCGAAGCCGGCCTTCCACTTGGGAGACGGGCCCGGGCGGCTCTTCAGCACCGCGTCCAGGTCGGCCTGGAGCACGCTCTGGAGCTCGCCGTGGTCGTATCCCTTCTCGTACGGCCAGAGGCCCGTGAAGTCCTTCTGTGGCACGATGCCCCACTTGGCGATCTCCGTGAGGACGTCGTGGTCCAGGCCTCCGGGCCCGAACTGGTTCTTACCGTGCATGCGATAGTACTCCTTGGCCTTCTCGCGATACACGTGATCCACCACGTACATCTCCGAGAGGTCCCACTTGCCCTTGCCCATGCGCAGGAGCTCGGACTCCAGCATGCTGAGGGCCGAGAAGTCCCAGCATGTGCCGGTGCGCCCCTGGTTCTTGACCGACGTGGCGGGGAGGACCTTCACGTCGGTGAAGGTCTCGGTGGGCTTCTTCTCCTGCGTGGGCTGCTGGGCGCTCAGGGCCGCGGGCATCGCGACGGTCAGGGCCAGGAGGAGGGACGAGAGTATGGGGAGGGGACGACGAGACGGGTTGCTCTTCATGCAGCGTTGACCTCTGCCCGGACCTACGGGGCCGGGACACGTAGGGCCGGCGCAAGGCCCGATGGCACGCCGACCGGGGAACGGAACGGCCCCGTCCGCGCACCCGCCTGACGCCGGCCCGGGGTCCCGAAACTCGTGGGGAATCTACGGGCTCGGGGCTTCGGGGAGAACCGGTGGGCACGCCGGGTGGCCTCGAAGCCCCCGTCGCCCGACGTGCCCGAAAGACGTCGGTCAGCCTCCGGCAAGCGCTCTCTCGATGGCTTCCCTCACGTGAACGCGGGTCTCCGTCGCCAGGGCGGCCCGGAGCCTTGCCCGCGCCTCCGGTGTGCCCAGCCGCGCGAGGGCCTGGACGGCCACCCGGGCATAGAGCGGATCGTAGTCCTTCAGCCCGGCACTGGCGGTGGCGACGGCCTCTGTGGTGTCACCGATGGCGAACAGGCCGCGCAGCCCCACGTCGCGAAGATCGCGGACCTCGGAGGGGTCGGTGAGCCGCTCGAGGGCGTCCGCCACGTCCGGTTGGTCCGGCGCCCGCGAGAGCACGCGAGCGGCGGCCCGCCGGATCGCGAGGGGTCGTCCCGGCGCGCTGGCCGCGACCACCGTGGACAGCGCAGTGCCTCCGCCCGCGCGTCCGTACAGGGCCAGGGCCCTGGCCCGCACGCTCGGCGAGGGGTCGTACCGGTACATGGTGAGGGCCGTCGCGGCGAGGCCCGCGGAGTCCAGCCCGTCGAGGGTCGTCAGCGCCTGGACGCGCACGGAGGGATCGGGATCCCGAAGTGCCGAGCGCACGATGGCCACGGCATCGCGGGTCGAATCGTGGGTCATCTGGCGCAGGGCCGCGACACGCAGGGGCCCCTCGTGCTCGTTCAGCACGATGAAGCGCCGCGCCTCCACCGCCGCGGTGTCCTGCGACTGCGCCAGAGCGTGCAGCGCCCACATCCGTGCGGACGTGTCGAGGTCGTGCTCGGCCATGCGCGCGAGCTCCACCGGGGTCTGGTCGGTGTGCACGGAGCCGAGGAGCCAACCACCCTCGTCGAAGCGGAACGACAGCGGCGGGCCCGGTAGCCGCATGTCGAAGGTCTGAGACCTCTCCGGCTGCACCATCACGCTGTCCCGGACCACGGAGTCGACCGTGATCACGCGGATGGTCGTGGGGAACCTGAAGAGGGGACGCCACCCGCTCGCTTCGCTCGCGGGTGCGCCGTCCACGGGCTGCACTTGCTTCACGGTGACGTGGAGAGTCTTCGCCGCGGAATCCCACCTCCGCGTCACATCGAGTTGCGGGTACCCGACGCCGTACACCCACTGGTTGAAGAACCAGCCGAGATCGCAGTGGCAGGTCTCCTCGAAGGCGTCTGCGAAGTCCTTGGTCGTGACGGGCTCATGGGCGTTGTCGACGAGGAAGCGGTGAATACCGGCCCAGAAGAGCTTGTCGCCGAGAAGGCGTCGCAGTTGATGCGCGACCTGGGCTCCCTTCTGGTACACGTGGCCGGTGAAGAACAACGCGATGGGATCGGTGCCCTTGTACTTGCCCCACACTACGGGACGGGCCTCGCGGCGGTCCGCGGCCATCGCCTGCTGCTGCTGCCCCCACCACTCGAGCTGTGCCGCGTCCCAGCCGCGCGTCTTCTCGTTCTGCACGGACTCCATGTACGTGGCCATCCCTTCGTTCAGCCACGCGTTGGCCCAGTTCGCCGTCGTGATGAGGTCGCCGAACCACTGGTGTGCGAGCTCGTGTGCCACCAGGCTGCGGCTGCCTTCCATGGGGTCGTTGCCCGGCCCTTCGAGGGCGAAGTCCGTCTGCGTGGTGGCGGACACGTTCTCCATGCCCCCGTACGTGAAGTCCGGGATCGCCGACTGGTCGTACTTGTCCCATGGGAACGGCACCCCCGTGAGGCGGGAGTAGAGCTCGATCATCGAGGGCGTCTCGCCGAAGGCGCGCCAGGCCGCGTCCACGGTGTCCGGGTACACCCAGTAGTCCACCGGGCGGCCACGCCACTGGTCGTGGAGGATCGTGAAGGGGCCCACCACGACCGAGTACAGATAGGTGGACGCCGGCTCCTCCTGCGACCAGTGCCACACCTTCTCCCGCCCCCCGTCCACCGGTTTCACCGAGAGGAGCTTGCCGTTGGAGAGCACCTTGTACGCCGAGTCGGCGGTGACGAGGAACTCCCACGTGGTCTTGTCGTTGGCGTTGTCGTACGTGGGCACCCACGCACGGGTCTCCGTGGCCTCACCCTGGGACCAGACGACGTGGCGTCGGGGCACGAAGTAGATGCCCCGCTCCGGATGGGTGTGGTAGGCCAGGGTGAAGACCACCGTGTCGCCGGCCGCGGCCCGTCGGCGGAGCCGCACCGTGACGTGCGCGGTGTCGAACGAGAAGCGCAGGCGCCGCCCGTGAGCGTCGGTGGCCCGGTCGATGGTCATGTCCTCGGCGTCGAGGCGGACCGTATCCGTGGCCCGGTCGGGTATGAGCGTCGTGGTGACGACTCCCGTGACCAGGCGCTTGGCCTCGTCGAAGCGCACGTGGATGGTCTGGTGCAGGAGGTTGAAGTCGTGGACGCCCTGGGGCCACGTCCGCGGGGGCACGTACCGACCGATGGTGCCCGTGGGTCGCTGGGCAGCGGCGGGGGTGGCGAGCGCTGCGAGCAGCGCGGCGGCGGCGAGCAGGTTCTTCATCGACATGCGCTCCGGAGGACTGGTGGAGTATCGGCGATGCATCGGCGCTCGAATGTGATCGCAACAGCGGAGACGCTCCACCGGGGTACAGCGATGTGACGTCGCGGGGCGCAGGCAGGGTTGTGCCGCCTGCCGCGAGCGGTGCGTCGGAGTTGGATGGTCGTGCCGACACAACACGACGCCGACCGACCGGAGCGGGTGGGCTCCGGCCGGCCGGCGGGGCGCTGCCGGTCGGGCTGGGGAGAAAGCGGCTTCGCGGTCAGTTGCTCCCGACGTGCTGCACCAACTCGAACTGCGCGATGGCGTCCACGTAGCTGATCACCGCGTTCAGCTCCGAGACGCGCGCGGTGGTCAGCGTATTCTGGGCCTGAACGACCTCGTAGTTGGTGGCGGCTCCCACGCCGAAGCTCTGAACCACCCCCTGGTAGCTGAGCTGCGCCGCCTCCACCGAGCGCTGCGCGGCCTGGAGCTGGAGATAGGCGTTGCGCACGGCGTACCCGGCGTTGGTCACCTGGGTGATGATGGTGAGCTCCTGGCTCTTCAGGGCGAGGTCGCTCTGCTGGAGCTGGAGCTTGGCCCGCTCGAGGTTCGTCTTGTTGGGGTTCGTGCCGATGGGGTAGGAGCCCGAGAGCGAGATATTCCACGTCGGGGCGTCGAAGTTCCTGATGTTCGTGAGCGCGTCGGTGTAGCCGCCGGGGGAGACCAGGGTCGCCGCCCCTTCGATCCCGTTGCGGCTGTACAGGTCACCGCCCACGCCCGAGAGCGAGTACCCCGCCGTCAGATCGAGGGTCGGCAGGGTGTTGGACTTGGACACCTTGAGGTTCACCTGGGAGATGTCACGCTGCTGGCGCTGCTCCCGGATGTCGGTGCGGTCCTTGAGGGCGACCTGGATGGCCGCCTGGATGTCCACGTTCTGCTGCGCTTCCGTGGGACGGTCCGTGGGGTTGATGATGTCGTTCAGGAGCGGATCGGTCGGGCCGCTCACCAGGAGGCTCTTGAACGTCAGGTCCTGGGTGTGCCACTGGACCTGGGCGTTGAGCAGGGCCTGTTCGGCGGCGGCCACCTGGGCGGCCGCCTGGAGCATCTGGCTGGTCGTCATGCGGCCGAGCCTCACCTGGAGGGAGTCCTGCCGGAGGAGCTCGTTGGCCTGCTCCAGGTTGCGCCTCTGGATCTCGATCTGCTCGATGGCGTAGCGAAGCGCCCAGTACGCGCGCCTCACCTGGTTGGTGATGTTCGCCACCTGCGCCTTCACCTGGAGGTCCGTAATCTGCGTCTGGATCTGCTGGGTCTGCAGCGCCGCCCGCTGGTTGTCCATGGTGAGGCCCGCGAGGAGGGGCTGCGAGTAGTTGAGGCTCAACGTCGAGTTGTAGCTCGGGTTCCGGATGGAGAACTGGCTGTTGTTGTCGTCGCGGCTGTTGTTGAAGGAAGCGCTGAACTGCCCGCCGAGCCACCGCATCGGCTTGTTGAACCCCGCGCTGAACGTGTACGTGTTGGACTTGTTCAGGGTGATTCCCGAGCCGGCCTGGATCGTGCTTGTCGAGATCCTGGTCGAGTTCCTGTAACCCAGACCGGTGATGCTGAACGTCGGCGTGAACGCCGCCTCCGCCGAGAGCAGCGAGTAGTGCTGGATCTCCGGGTTCAGGTTCGCCGTCTGGATGTTGAGGTTCGCCTTGAGCGCCCGTTGGATGGCGTCGTTCAGCGACATCGGCAGGAGCGTCTGCCCCTGCTCCACCGGCGGCAGCGCCTCGCCCACGACGTACGGCTTCAGTCCCGGTTGGGTCGTGTCGGCCGGCTGCTGGCCGGACAGAGCCGCCGGGCCGACCAGCGCGAGCGCCAATCCCCACGTCAAGAGACCATTTCTGTGCTTCAGCATGTCACTTCCCCTGTTCATCCCTGAGACCAACCGGCCGACCGTCCGGGAGCGGGGGCGGCGAAGCCGCTCACCGGGACCCCGGCGAACGGCTCCGGACCCGTTCTCGAATCGGGCGCTTACGACTTCAGGACACGCGAGGGGCCCCGGGTGTTAGCGGGAGTGGGCGGCGGCGGCGGGCCGCGGGCTCGCTCGGAGCGCCGGTCGAGGCGCGGCCCCTTCGCTCGGAGCCACGCGCCGTCTGACCAGTAGCTCCATACGGATGCGCGAGGGGCGCGCGGAATCGTCGCTCAGGGACCGCGCCTCTTCCGCCTCCACCGCGTTGCTACCGCCCCCGCATCCACTCCTCCCAACGCCGCCGGTACTCGGCCTTGTAGTCCTGGACGGCGGCCCGATAGCTGAGTGCCGGGGCGTCCGGGTGGCGGGCCCAATCCAGGGTGAGGGTGCGCACCCGTGGCGACAGGGTGATGGCCCCGTTCCGGGACCGCACCGTGCGGCCGTCCGCCTCCGCACGGCGCAGCTCCATGAACCAGGGCACGTGCACGATCACGCGCCTGGGGGCGGCGGTGAAGCGCGGCGACAGGGTGAGCACCGCCGTGGTGTCGGAGCGCACGTCCAGCCGGTAGCCGACGGGGCCGAAGTCGGTGGGGGCGTTGCGCACGGCAACGCTGTCCCCCGGCGAGAGCCACGCCGGGGATACCACCGAAAGCAGGTGCAGCTCTTCGCCTTGCTCCCTCACCAGCATGTCCCGCACCAGGGTGCGGTAGTTGGCCGCGTACCAGCCGTGAGGACTGAGGTTGCCTCCGAAGTCCCGGTTCCCCCACGGACGTATGGACGTCTCGAAGCCCGCCTGGGTGGAGCTCGTGTGCACGAGCACGGCGTAAAGCTCCCGGAGGGCCTGCTCCTGGTCGCCCCGGATGACCTCGGTCTCGGAGTTCTTCATGGTCAGGTAGTCGTGGAGCCAGTAGCCGTCGCCGTACGTCATGATGCCCTCGGCGTACTTGGCCCGCGTGCTGTCCAGGGTGGCCGTGACCATGGGGTCGTGGGGGCCCAGAACCTCCTCGGGGTAGACCGCCATCATGTTGCCCCAGTCCTGGCCGCCCGGCGTGTCCAGGCCCGGCGGGATGTAGCCGCCGGTCTTCGCCGTCACGCGCTTCAACTGCGTCAGCAGAGCCTTCTTCAGAGCGTCGTACTCCCGGCTGTCCGTGCGGGCCGCGTCCCGGTCGCCCGCGGCCTCGGCGAGGGTGACGGCTCCGTGGAGACCCGCCAGTGCCCAGAAATCGTGGCCGGTGACGTGGCCCGTGATGTCCTCGTTGTCGCCGGGTGTCGTCGCCGGGACGAGGTGCATGGGATCCGCCGCGCGGGCCGAGTCGAGCCAGGCGACGGCGCGTTGCACCGCCGGCAGGACGCTCCGGGCGAAGGCGGTGTCCCGGGTGAGGCGGTAGTGCTGGCCGTACGCCCACAGCGTCTGGCCCCAGCCGTCGTACTGGCCTCCCTGGCTGACGAAGTTGCCGTCGGGCCGCTGCCATCCGGCGAAGAAGTCCAGCGCCTCGCGCGCAATCTCCGGGTATCCCGTCACGTCGTACGCGTGCACGATGTACGAGGCGTCCCGAAGCCAGAACGCGTGGTAGTGGAGCTCGTTCACGGTCTGGATGTAGTCCTCGCCTTTCTTGTCCCGCGCCATGAGATCGTAGACGAGGCTGGCGCGGAAGGTGTTCACCACCTTGGGCTCGGCCACGGACACCTGCATCCCGCGCCCCACCACGTCACGCCAGAACGACTCGGCCCTCGCCAGGTATGTGTCGAAGTCGGCGGCACGTACCTGCTCCAGCCACGGGTCCCCCGGTTCGGTGGGGGTGTAGGGGAGCTTCACCACCACTGTCTGCGAGGCGCCCGGCGCCAGCACCACGTCGTACAGCGCGACGCCCACCGGAGTGGTCCGCTGCACCTGCAGCCGCCGGGCCCGCACGCTGTCCACGCGCTGCCCGGCGGCGTCCAGCGTGAGGCGCAGCTCGGGTGAAGGCTCCGTGGGAAACACGTAGAAGACCTTGCCGCCGCGCACGAACGCCCCGTGGGCGAACCCGTACGTCCAGGCGGTGTCGAAGACGGCGCCGGGCTGGTCGTACTGGCCCTCGCGCCGGGCGGTGACCGGACGGCGGAAGCGGTTGTCCCCCCGAGCGGAGCCCGTGTTGGACGGGCCCGTGTAGCGCACCGCGAAGGCGAGCCGGGCGCGTGTGTCCTCGGTGCCCGCGTTCGTCATGGTCACGCGCACGAAGTCCACCACGGGGCTCTCCGGCCGGCCGTCGAGGGTCGCCGCGAACAGGGTGAATCGATAGCCGATGTCGCCGCGACGGGCGCCGTACTCCACCACGGGAAGCCACCCGTCCTGCAGGGTGCGCACGCGCTCGCTCACCGGCGTCAGCATGGGCCCCGCCAGGAACATGAGCTCGCCGTACCCCGTGTACAGGTAGCCCTCCGGCGTCACCTCCGTGCCGCGGCCGTCCATCACCCCGATCTCGTCGGTGGGGTGGCTGTAGTACGAGAACGGGCCCGGACCGTCGTCCATGGCGGGATCCACCATGTCGGGGCGCTGGACCGCCGCGGTGGAGGCGGCCTGTCCGGCGAGGGGGAGCGGGAGGAGGGAGACGACGCCCGCCAGGAGCGCCGCACGCACGGGGAACTTCAAGGGGCTGCTCGACATACGCCGATGCCTGTGACAGGGGACGGAGGTGGGGTGCCGAGAGAGACTAGACGGGCCGGTGTCGAGGGACAAGGAAGCCCGGTCCTCAGCCCTTCAGCACCCCCAGCGGCCTGAGACGCGCGACCTTCCGCCCGATGCCCGCGTGGTGCACGACGCCGACGACGTCCGCCACGTCCTTGTAGGCCTCGGGCACCTCCTCGGCCACCGTGGCTCCGGAGAGCGCCCGGACCTCGATGCCCTGCTCCTTGAACTCCCGCTTCAGGTCCCGTCCCCGAGTCTGCCGCTTAGCCTGATGGCGGCTCATCGTCCGCCCGGCGCCGTGACAGGTGGAGCCGAACGTCTCGTCGTACGCGCCCTGCGTGCCCAGCAGCACGTACGAGTAGCGTCCCATGTCGCCGGGGATGAGCACCGGCTGCCCCAGCTCGCGGAAGCGCTGTCCGAGGTCCGGATGTCCCGGCGGGAAGGCCCGGGTGGCGCCTTTCCTGTGCACGCACAGGGTCCGCTCGCGTCCATCCACCACATGACGCTCGAACTTGGCGTTGTTGTGTGACACGTCGTAGACGAGCTCCATGCCGAGGTCGGCTTCGGAGCGCCCGAATGTCTTCTCGAAGGCGGCGCGCACCCGATGGCCCATCATCTGCCGGTTGGCGAAGGCGAAGTTGGCCGCGGCGCGCATGGCACCCAGATACCGCTTCGCCTCCGCCGTATGGAGGGGGGCGCATGCGAGCTGACGGTCGGGCAGCTCGATGCCGTGGGACCGGGCGGAGCGCAGCATGACGTCCAGGTAGTCGTCGCATACCTGGTATCCCAGTCCCCGGGACCCCGAGTGGATGAAGACGGTCACGGTGTCCGGGTCGAGGCCCAGCGCGTGAGCGGCGGATTCATCATAGACCTCGTCCACCCGACCCACCTCGATGAAGTGGTTGCCGCTCCCCACGGTGCCCACCTGATCCCTGCCGCGCTGGATGGCCCGCTCGCTCACCTGGTCCGGATCGGCGCCGTCCAGGGCCCCGCCGCTCTCGATGCGCTGGAGGTCCTCCTTGCGGCCGAAGCCCTCGTCCACGGCCCAACGGGCCCCCCGGGTGAGGATCTTCCGGATGACGCCGGGCCCGAGCACGAACTTGTCGTATCCGCGGCCCACGCCGGCCGGTATGGTGCGGAAGAGCTCGTCCATGAGCGTCGATATGCGGGCGCGCACGTCCTCCACGGCCACGTCCGAGCGCAGCAGGCGCACGCCACAGTTGATGTCGTAGCCGACGCCGCCGGGGGAGATGACGCCGCCCTGCTCCGGATCGAAGGCGGCCACGCCCCCTATGGCGAAGCCGTACCCCCAGTGGATGTCGGGCATGCCGATGGAGCGGCCGACGATCCCGGGGAGCATGGCCACGTTCGCGACCTGGCGAACGGCCTCGTCACCGCGGATCTGCTCCATGAGCCGCCCGTCGGCGAAGATCAGCCCTTCGACGAGCATCGCGCCCTGACGGGGGATCAGCCAGCGGTATGGGTCCAGCCTGCGGACCTCGAGGGCCGGCTCGCTCTTGCTCATCGAGCGCCTCCTCCGGCGTCGGGCGTGTCCGGTTCGCGTCAATGCGTCATACGTCGAAGATCACCCGGCCCGTCCACTCCGCTCCACGGTGCTCGGCCACGAGGCCATGGAGCGTCACGCCCTTAATCTCGCGAATCGGCTCGCGGGTGTCCGGGGCCAGGTCCACCACGGCCTCCAGGCGCGTCCCGGTGAGCTCGTCGAAGCGGGCGGCGCGGAGGGCGAGCCCCTCCGTTTCCAGCCAGCCGAGGAGCGGGCGGAGCCATGCCCGCAGGAGCGTCGGCACGTCCTCCGCGGAGAGCGAGAGGACCCGCCGGACCGGGGCGCCGGCCGAAGCTCTCTCCCCGGCGGCCAGCGGTGCCGGCGCGGTCGGGGGAGTGGGCCCGGCCACGGGCGTATCGTCCTCCGCGGCCATGTCGGCTCCGTACACGAGGCTCGCCATCCCCAGCGCCGCGAGAATGAACAGGTCGGGAAGGCTCGAGGCGTGGACCTCCACCCCCACGTCGGCGGTGTGGTCGAGGAACGAGATCCCCCGAGGAACGGACTCCGAGCCCATGGACCCTCCTCGGCTGCGTGCACCATCACCACCGGCGGGCCGTGGCCCTGAAAGGGACGGGTCGCACGGACGGCTATCGGTTGAAGCTCGCCCCCGAAGGTCGTCGCGACCAGGTTCTGGTGGCTCGTGAGCCGGAAGGTGCCGCCACCGGTTGCGCACATACCGCCCACGCCTGAGTATGGCGACCGGAAGCCGCGATTCCCGCGATCCCCCACCGGGGGAGCGGGATCGCCCTCGTCCCTGGCCCCCCGCCGAGGCCTGAGAGGGGTGTATGAGCGCAATCGCTTTGCTCGTCGTCGGCCTGGCCGCGTTCCTCACCGGGTATCGTTTCTACTCCCGGTACGTCTCCGAGCGCATCTACCGCCTCGACCCGGACTTCGTCACGCCGGCACACCAGTTCGAGGACGGCACCGACTACGTGCCCACGAACAAGCACGTCCTGTTCGGTCACCACTTCACCTCGGTGGCCGGCGCCGCGCCCATCGTGGGCCCGGCCATCGCGGTGATCTGGGGATGGCTGCCCGCCTTCTTGTGGGTGGTCCTGGGCACGATCTTCGCCGGTGCGGTTCACGACTTCGGCGCGCTCTGGCTCTCCGTGCGTCACCGCGGCCACTCCATCGGCACCGTGACGCAGTCCGTGCTGGGCTCCCGCGCACGCGTCCTCTTCCTGTTCATCATCTTCTTCCTGCTCCTGATGGTGAACGCGGTGTTCGCGGTGGTGATCGCGAACCTCTTCATCGCGAATCCGGGCTCGATCTTCCCGGTCTGGATGGCCATGCCCACGGCGGTGGCGGTGGGGCTCCTCGTCTACAAGACCCGGGCGGGTATCCTGTGGCCGAGCATCATCGCCCTGCTGCTGCTCTACGGCTACATCTGGATCGGCCAGTACGTCCAACCACAGCTGCCGGACTTCTTCCACTTCGCCCCCACCCTGGCGCAGCTCCACGCGGCGGGCGGCAACACGGTGGCGGCGCAAGTCGCGGCTACGACGGACGGGATCCGGGCGGGGTGGGTGATCACCATGCTGATCTATTGCATCTTCGCGTCCACGCTCCCCGTCTGGTTCCTGCTGCAGCCCCGGGACTACATCAACAGCCACCAGCTCTTCGTGGCGCTGGCGGTGATCTTCGCGGCCGTGCTCGTGGTGCACCCCGTGGTGGTGGCACCCGCCATCAACCACCACCTGCCGGCGGACAGCCCCAGCTGGTTCCCGTTGCTCTTCATCACCATCGCGTGCGGGGCCATCTCGGGCTTTCACGGCCTGGTGGCCTCGGGAACCACGTCGAAGCAGCTCGACAAGGAGACCGACGCCCGGTACGTGGGCTACGGCGGCATGGTGGGTGAGGGGCTGCTGGCGCTGACCTCCATCCTGGCCACCACCGCGGGCTTCGCGCTGTACGTGGGCGTCGACGGCTGGCACGAGCACTACGCCTCGTTCGCCAGCGCGTCCACCGGGGGCGTGAATGCGTTCGTGGACGGCGTGGGCTCGCTGTGCGAGGGGATCGGCATCCCCCACGAGGTGGCTGCCATCTTCGCGGCGGTGGTGGTCATCTCGTTCGCGGTGACCACCATGGACACCGGTGTACGCCTCCAGCGCTACATCCTCGAGGAGCTGGGCTCGCAGTACCGGATCAAGGTGTTGAGGAACGGGATCGTCGCGACCCTGGCGGCCGCCCTGTGCATCGGCGTCCTCGCCCTCGGCGTCGACCGCGGCGCCGGCGGCATGCGCATCTGGCCGCTCTTCGGTACCACCAACCAGCTCACCGGCGCTCTCACGCTTCTGGTGGTGAGCGCGTTCCTCTGGCGGCTCAAGAGGAACGTCTGGGTGACCGCGGTGCCCATGGTCTTCCTGTTCGTCATGACCACCTGGGCGATGCTCGAGCAGCTCGCGGGCTTCTTCCGCCACCAGTGGATGCTCTTCGGCGTGGGCGCGCTCATCTTCGTGCTGGAGGTCTGGTTGATCCTCGAGGCCATCGTGGCGTTCCGGAAGATGTTCGGCGGGGGCGACCCCGGCACGCCAGAGGAGAAAGTGGTGTACGACGCCCTCGGGACGGAGTGACGAGCCAGAGCAGAGCTTCCGGGAGGCGGACGAAGACATGTGGGGGCGGATACGACGCGCCCTGCGCGCGTTTCGCGACATTTACGAGGCGGTCTACTTCGCCCCCTACAGATCGCAGATCCACCGCGAGTACGCGCGCCAGCACGACCTCTTCCTGCTCCTGACGACGTCGGACCTGTTGGGCGTGCCCAACCCCGTGGAGTTCTACACCCTGGAGCTGCTGCCCGAGGCCATGGAGCAGTTCCACACGTGGCACCTCCGCATGGGACTGGAGAGCGCCCCGGAGGGCGGGTTCCGGTGCTGCTGAACCTCCCCGCCACCCCCATCGTCTTCTTCGGCGGCAAGGGCGGTGTGGGCAAGACCACGCTGGCCGCGGCGTTCGCGCTGCATTCGGCGGAGCAGGGCGCCCGCACGCTGCTGGTGTCCACCGACCCGGCCCATTCCGCGGGCGACATGTTGGAGGTGCCCCTGGGCGACGAGACGTCGGAGGTGCTCCCCGGGCTCCACGCGGTGGAGATCGACCCCGAGGCCGAGGCCGAGCGCTACATCGCCGACGTCAAGGAGCGCGTCCGGCAGGTGGCGTCGCCGAGGATCCTCGACGAGGTGGAGCGGGAGATCGACCTGGCGCGCTCCTCACCCGGCGCCGAGGAGGCCGCGCTCCTGGACCGGTTCGCCGAGCTCATGCGTACCGCGGGGGGTACGTACGACCGGGTGGTGTTCGACACGGCCCCGACGGGCCACACCGTGCGGTTGCTGTCGCTGCCCGAGCTCATGAGCCGGTGGATCGACGGCCTCGTGTCGCGGCGGCGCAAGGTGCGCTCCCTGGGCCGCATGTGGCGGAACGTGGCGGGGGCCGCCGCGGGCACCGCCGGGCGGGAGGAGGATCCCGTGCTGGACGCGTTGGAGGAGCGTCAGGCCCGGTTCCGCGCGGCCCGCGAGATCGTGACGGATCCGAAGCGCACGGCGTTCACGTTCGTGCTGACGCCGGAGCGGCTCCCCATCCTGGAGACGCGCAAGGCGGCGGCGGCACTCGAGAGGTCCAGGATTCCCGTGGCAGCGGTCATCGTGAACCGGGTGCTTCCCCCCGACGCCCGGGGCGCGTTCCTGACCCGGCGGCGGGAGCGGGAGGCGCGATACCTGGACGACATCGACCGCGAGCTTGCCGCCTATCCCCGCGTGCGCGTGCCGCTCTTCGACTCGGACGTCCAGGGCGTGGAGGGGTTGAGGCGGGTTATCGCCGCGCTGGAGGACGGAGCCTGAGCGCAATCGAACCCTCTCGGGTCACTGACTTCCGCCGATGATGATGTCCGGATCGATGACCTGCGTGGATCCGTCCTTGCACCCGATGGTGACCTTGTACCGGTAAGGGTGGTTGACCTTCGCCGAGGCCAGCGGCTCCGGCGTGGCCGCCGGTGCCTCGGGCGTGCCGGTGAAGGTGCTCTGGGTCCACGGCCAATCAAGCGTGTCCTTGGGGGCGATGGTCCACGACACGGCGTTGGGCGACGTGGAGCCCCACACGACGTTGTCCGTCCGCTTCATCGCGATGGTCGCCGGCGTCACCTGGGCCTGGGCTCCCGGTGTGCACGCGGACGTGACGTTGGCCTGTTGGGGCACGGGCAGAGCCGGCGCACGTACCGCGGCGACGGCCGCGGTCCCGAGCACGGCCAGGAGCGGCAGGGTCATGATACGAGGGGTCATGGGAAACCTCCTGGAGGGTCCTCGGGGGCAGAATGACCGGGTGACAGTGGTCGCACTATGGTGCGTGGCGACTGCGCGGACAAGGAAGAGGCATTTCACGAGAGAGGCGACCACCCGCCCTACAACCCCGATCGAGAATCTCCCGACTGGACGAATTCGGCCTCTCCTGGAACGCTGAAGTCATTCTCATTGCCCTGCCGGAAGGAGTTCGATATGCGTGCCACCATCCACTTCCGGCTGAACGGCCGGGACACGACGCTCGAGACCGACGGCAACCGGCGCCTCCTCTGGGTCTTGCGGTCCGACCTCGGCCTCACGGGGCCCAAGTTCGGCTGCGGGATCACCCAGTGCGGCGCCTGCACGGTTCTCGTGAACGGCAACCCCGTTCGTTCATGCCAATACCCGGCATCGGACATCGAGGGCACGGAGGTCACCACCATCGAGGGCCTGGCCAAGGGAGACGAGCTCCATCCCCTCCAGGAGGAGTTCGCCGACCGCGGGGCCTTCCAGTGCGGCTACTGCACGTCCGGAATGATCCTGGAGGCATACAGCCTCCTCCAGAGGAACCCTCATCCCACCCGGTCGCAGATCGTGAGCGGGATGAACCGCAACCTGTGCCGCTGCGGCGCCCACAAGAGGATCGTGGAGGCCATCGAAGCCGCAGCCGCCCGACTGTGAGGAGGGGATCATGAACAGGAACGATCTGGGGCCGATGGCGGTGGACCGCCGGGACTTCCTCAAGTTCACCGGTGGCGGGATCGCCGTCTTCGTGACGCTGAAGGACCACGACCTCTTCAAGGAGGCATTGGAGCAGCAGCGGGGATATCCCTCGGACTTCAATGCGTATCTGCGTATCGGCGAGGACGGGCGCGTCACCGTGCTCTCGGGCAAGATCGAGATGGGGCAGGGCGTCGAGACGTCTCTGGCTCAGGAGGCGGCCGAGGAGCTGCGGGTGCCGCTGGGCTCCATCGACATGGTCATGGGCGACACCGACGTGTGCGTATGGGACGCGGGCACGTGGGGCTCGCTCACCACCCGGGTCTTCGGGCCCGCCCTGCGGAGGGCGGCGGCGGAGGCCCACTCCGTGCTCCTCGATCTCGCGGCGGAGCGGCTGCACGTGCCGAGGGCGAGGCTCAAGGCCGAGAACGGCGTGGTCACGGTGGTGGGCGGACAGGGCCGCGTGACGTACGGCGAGTTGGCCAAGGGGCAGAAGATCCAGCGCACCGTGCGCGGCAAGGTCGAGCCCCGGGACGTGAAGGACTTCACGGTCATGGGCACGTCGCCGAAGCGCTTCGACCGCATCGACAAGGTGACGGGCAAGGCCAAGTACGCCGGCGACATCCGCGTTCCGGGGATGCTGCGGGCCAGGCTGCTGCGCCCGCCGGCACATGGTGCCACGTTGAAGAGCGTGGACACCAAGGCGGCCGAGGCGGTGCCGGGGGTGGTCGTGGTCAACCAGGACGGGCTCGTGGCGGTCCTTCACGAGGATCGGGACACCGCGGACCGGGCTCTGGGGATGATCCGCGCGAACTGGGACACGCCGCAGTCCACGGTGGACGACACCAACATCTGGAGCCACTTCCTCCAGGTGGCGCCCACGGGTCGCACCGCCCACGAGGCGGGGAGCCTCGACGCCGGCGCGAGGGCCAGCACCAAGGTGTTCGAGCACACGTACTACGACGGGTACGTGGCCCACGCCCCCATGGAGCCGCACACGTCGCTTGCTCATGCGGAGGGCGACCACATCACGGTGTGGAGCTCCACCCAGAGCCCCTTTGGCGACCAGAGGCGCATCGCGGGGACTCTGAGGATCGACGAGTCGAAGGTCCGGGTCATCACCCCGTATGTGGGCGGTGGCTTCGGCGGCAAGTCCGCGGGCCAACAGGCGCTGGAGGCTGCCCGACTCTCCTGGATCACCAAGAAGCCCGTCCAGGTCATGTGGACCCGGGAGGAGGAGTTCTTCTACGACACCTTCCACGCGGCGGCGCTCATGAAGGTCCGCTCCGGGATCGACGCGGCCGGCAAGGTGCAGCTCTGGGACTACAACGTGTACATGGCGGGGACGCGGGGCTCGGAGGTGCTCTACGACGTGCCCAACGTGAGCGTGGTCTCGCACTCGTCCCGGGACGCCCACTTCTTCGCCACGGGACCGTGGCGTGCCCCCGGCGCGAACGACAACACGTTGGCCCGGGAGTGCCAGATGGACATCATGGCGGCCGCGGCTGGCATGGATCCGCTGGAGTTCCGGCTCAAGAACGCCACCGACCCCCGCCTGAGGAGCGTCCTCGAGGCCGTGGCGAAGCTGTCCGACTGGAAGGCCGGCGCGGCGCCCACCGGCCGGGGCTATGGGATCGCGTGCGGGTTGGACGCCGAGAGCTACGTAGCCCACGTGGCGAAGGTGGCGGTGGACAAGGCGTCCGGAGAGGTGAAGGTGGAGGGCATGTGGTGCGCCCAGGAGATGGGGATCGTCGTGAACCCCGAGGGTGCCACCATGCAGATGGAAGGGTGCATCACCCAGGGCCTGGGATATCCCCTGATGGAGCACATCCGCTTCCGGGGCGGTGACATCCTGGACAAGAACTTCAACACGTACCGCATCCCGCGCTTCTCGGATCTCCCGGAGATCCACACGGTGCTGGTCAAGAACGACGGGCTCGCGCCGAAGGGCGGCGGGGAGCCGGCCATCGTGTGCATCGGCGCCGTGATCGCGAACGCCATCTTCGATGCGTGCGGCTCCCGTGTGTTCACCATGCCGTTCACGCCGGAGGAGGTGCTGGCGGGGATCTCGAAGCCGACGGGGGCCTGAGAGGCCCCACGCTCTCGTCCCTCGCGGTCGCCGGGGCGCTCTCCGTCACGTCGGCGGGCGGCGCCCCGACGACCTAGCTGCCCAGTCGCTCCGCCGCCGTCCCAAGCACCCGCTCCGCCGCCAGCGCCGCCGCCAGCGCGGTCTCGTCCTGCCCGGCCGGGGCGACGAGCTGAAGGCCCACGGGCATGCCGGCGCGGTCGAGGCCGACGGGAAGCGTCACCGCGGGGAGCCCGAGGATGCTCGGGCCGCACGTCGGCCGGAGCGCCGCCCCGTTGGTCTCCAGGTAACGCTCCATGTCCTCCATCTCCGCCGCCGCCGGCGGCGTGACCATGGCCGTGGGCAAGGCCAGGACGTCGGCGTTCCGGAACAGCGAGCCCGCCGCGCGGGCCATCTCCTCGCGCCGCGTCAGCGCCGCGCGGTACTCGTCGTCGGTGTGGGCCGCCGCCGCCGCGATGCGCCGGCCCACGATGGGATGCAGGATCTCCAGCCACCCGGGCAGCTCCGCCTCGAGGAAGCGATGGCATTCGACTCCGGCGATGCCGCCGGTCATGTAGAGCTCCACCGCCTGGTCCAGAAGGGCGCCGTCGATCTCCGAGCGCGTCCAGCCGCCCCGTCCCAGCTCGGCCAGGGCGGCTCCGAGGACCTCGCCGATGTCGCTCTGGCAGTCGCTCCAGACCCCGCACCGTGGGACGGCCACCCGCATCCCTCCGCCGCCCAGGTCGGAGAGACGCCGCAGGAGCGCCTCCGGGTCGCCCCACGACGGGTCCACGCTTCCGAAGAACCACGCGCTGTCCTCCGCCGAGCGCGTGAGCGCGCCC
>JAJDNC010000157.1 GCA_022340865.1 Gemmatimonadota bacterium | reverse complement strand
GCGCTTCCCCGGAGCCGGAGGCCTGCCTGGTTCCCGACGAGCTCGAGGCGATGCTGAACAGCCTCGGCCGGGAGTTCGTCGCCGCCGACGGGGAGCTGAGGATTCGCACGTTCTCCTCGTCCCTCCCCCGACTCATCGGATGGACGCAGGAGCGGCTCCTGGATTCGACCCTCGCGGACCTGTTCGGCCAGGAGCTCTTCGGGCCCCTCGGCTCCCTCCGCTCGGTTCTGGCGGGAAAGCGGAAGGAGGGATGGCAGGCCTGGCTGCCGGCCCCGGGGGGCGGGCACCTGAGCGCTTCGATCTCGGTGGGGCCCATCCAGGAGGAGCACCGCTGCCGCCGTCCGGAGGTCCGCGTGATCGTCATGATCCGTCCGGAGCGCCCGGAAGACGGCGAGCACGTGCACGCGGCCTACCACGGCATCGTGGGCCGTTCGGCCTCCATGCAGCGGATCTTCAGGCTCATCGACCTGCTCCGCGACAACGACGCCACCGTCCTCATCACCGGCGAGAGCGGCACGGGCAAGGAGCTCCTGGCCCGTGCCGTCCACGCCACGTCCCATCGCAGCGCGGGACCGTTCGTGGCGGTGAACTGCGCCGCGCTCCCGGCGGATCTCCTCGAATCCGAGCTGTTCGGCCACGTCCGGGGGGCGTTCACCGGGGCCGTGCGGGATCGCGTGGGGCGCTTCGAGATGGCGGAGGGCGGGACCCTGTTCCTCGACGAGATCGGTGACCTGGCGCCGGCGCTCCAGGCGAAGCTCCTGCGGGCCCTCCAGCACCGCACGTTCGAGCGCGTCGGAGACACCGAGACCCGCACCGTCGACACGCGCGTCATCGCGGCGACGAACGCGGACCTCCCCACCGCCGTGGCGGAGCACCGCTTCCGGGAGGATCTGTACTACCGGCTGCGGGTGATCCCCATCGAGGTCCCGCCCCTGCGCGACCGCCGCGAGGACCTCCCCGTCCTCATCGACGAGCTGCTGGGCCGGATGGGGCGCCGCCACGGCCGCTCCCTCCGTCTGGCGAGCACCGCCAGCCGGGCGCTGCTCACGCACGACTGGCCCGGAAACGTCCGCGAGCTCGAGAACGCTCTGGAGTACGCCGTCACGGTGTGCTCGGGTCAGACGATCCACGAGGGAGACCTCCCGCTGGACGTGCGCGGCGGAGTCAGGATGGCGGCAGGCGCCGAGCACGCGACGGACGGCCCCACCGTGGCGGTCCCGACCCCGCCCCGCGCGGACGAGCACCCGGAAGCCACGCGCATCCGGTCGGCCCTCGCCGACTCCCACTACCGTCGCGGGCGCGCCGCCGAGCTCCTCGGCATGAGCCGCACCACGCTGTGGCGGAAGATGAAGGAGTACGGGCTGTAGGGAGACCTCCGTGCCGGCCCCACGGCAGCCCGACCGGGGCGGCGCGCCCCCGGCGGTAGCCGGGACGAGCGAGCGGGGGAGACCACCCCCCAAGGCGATCTGAACATTTCGTTCCAATCACAAAACGCCACGTTGCAACGTTTTGTCGCGTGACCGGGCTGTGTGTCCTTTCACAAAGCGCGCAAAGCATTGTGCCACAACGCATTCCAGACGTATCACGGTTCTGGCCCCATCGATGCTTCTATGTGTTTCCGGGAGTACACCGAACGAGGGAAACGAAACGATGAAGAAGATCCTGATATTGGGTGCGGGGACCGCGGGAACGATGATGGCGGTGAAGCTCCGGCGGGCGCTGGACGAATCACAGTGGCAGATCACCCTCGTCGACCGGGACGACCGCCACATCTACCAGCCCGGACTGCTCTTCATCCCCTTCGGGATCTACACGGAGCGCGATCTATACAAGCCGCGCTCCCGGTTCATCCCGGAGGGGGTCACGCTCACGTTCGGCGAGCTGGACGCCATCGACCCCGAGCACGACCTCGTGCACCTCAAGGATGGGCGGCGCCTCCCCTACGACCTCCTCATCGTGGCCACGGGGAGCCGCATCGTGGCCTCGGAGACCCCGGGGCTGGTGGGGGAGGAGTGGCGGCGGAGCGTGTTCGACTTCTACACGCCCCCCGGGGCCCTGGCGCTCCGCGAGAGCCTGCGCTCGTGGCGGGGCGGGCGCCTGGTGCTGAACGTCGTGGACATGCCCATCAAGTGCCCGGTGGCGCCCATGGAGTTCCTCTTTCTGGCCGACTGGTACTTCCACACCCAGGGCATCCGGAACGACGTCGAGCTGGTCTACGCCACGCCGCTGAGCGGTCCGTTCACCCGGCAGCGCTGCTCAGACGCTCTGTCCGACATCCTCGAGGCGAAGAACATCGAGGTCGAGAAGCAGTTCGCCGCCGCTTCCGTGGACAACGACAGGAAGATCCTGACCAGCTACGACGGACGGGAGATCCCCTTCGACATGCTGGTGACGATCCCCATGCACCGCGGCAGCGAGGCCATCGCCCGCAGCGGCATGGGCGACGAGCTGGACTTCGTCCCCACCGACAAGCACACGCTGCAGGCGCTGGACCGGCCGAACGTGTTCGTCATCGGCGACGCGACCAACCTGCCGTCGTCCAAGGCGGGGTCGGTGGCGCACTTCCAGGCGGACGTGCTCCTCGACAACGTGCTGCGCTGGATCGGCGGCCGCGAGCTGGAGCCCGCCTTCGACGGGCACGCCAACTGCTTCATCGAGACCGGCTTCGGCAAGGCGGTCCTCATCGACTTCAACTACGACGTCGAGCCGCTGCCCGGCCGCTTCCCCTTGCCCGGCGCCGGACCGCTGACGCTCCTCGCCGAGAGCGAGGCCAACCACTGGGGCAAGATGGCCTTCCGCTGGGCCTACTGGAATCTGCTGCTGAAGGGCGCCGACATGAGCGCCATCGGACCCCGCATGCCATCCGCAGGAAAGTGGAGTTGAACATGAGCACCGTATTGTTCCAACGGCCCGAGACGGGCGCCCCGGAGGACGAGATACGCGCCCTGTCCCTGAAGCTCGACCGTGTCACCGCCGCGGTTGAGGCTCTCGACCGGCGCCGCGAGGAGATCGAGGATCTCGTCACCGACATGATGCCGGCGCTCAACGGCGCGCTGAGCATGGCGATGCGCCGCCTGGACGCGCTGGAGAAGAGCGGCGCCCTCGACGTCGCGCGCAGCGCCGGTGAGTCCCTGGAGGCCGCCGCCACCACCGTCGATCCGGCGGACCTGGCGGCGCTGGCCGGCCAGGCGGGCACCGGCCTGCGCACGCTGCGGGCGCTCACCGCTCCGGACGTCATGGCCCTGACGGAGCGCTCGCTGGATACCCTGCGGGATGCCCGGAAGGGCAGACCCAAGACCTTCTGGCAGCTCTTCCGTTCGGCGCGTGAGCCCCGTGTGCGCCGGGGGCTCGGTGCCCTCGTGAACATCCTGAAGGTGCTGGGCGAAGGCGTGAGCCATGCCGAGGTCGCGCCCGCCGCCGCCCCGGGCCGCGTCGGCCCACGGAAGCCGGCGGCCAGACCGGTGAGACGGGTGACGACCCCGCCGCCGCCCGCGGCGACGTGCCCGACCCCCGCCGCCTCCTCCTCCGCGCCCGCCGCGGAGACCCGTTCCCTCGGCGGCGAGCAGGTCGCCGTGGACGGCGAGGGCTTCCTCGTGGACCGGAACGCATGGACGCGGGCCGTGGCCGAGGCCCTCGCCCAGGAGGCGGGCATCGGTG
>JAJDNC010000154.1 GCA_022340865.1 Gemmatimonadota bacterium | reverse complement strand
CTCATGAAGAGTACCCGCGTCCGCGGCGACAGGTCGTGGATCCGCTGGTGCAGCTCGCGACCGTTGATTCCGGGAAGCACCACGTCGGTGAGCAACAGATCGACGTGCCCGTCGCGGCCCTGGAGCAGTGAGATCGCCTCCTCGCCGCTCTCGGCGGAAAGCACCTCGTAGCCCTGCCGGCCGAGGACCCCGACCACGAGGGTCCGTACCAGCTCCTCGTCCTCCACGACCAGCACCGTCTCCGTTCCTCCCGCCTGTTCCGTGGAGTCCGCTGCGGAAGACGGGGCGGCGCTGGCGCGGTCGGCCCCGGCGAAGTAGCAGGAGAACGTCGTGCCCTCTCCTGCCACGCTGTGCACCGCGATGTACCCTTCGTGCTGCTTCACGATTCCGTATACGGTGGCGAGTCCCAGGCCGGTGCCCTTGCCCTTGGCCTTCGTGGTGAAGAAGGGCTCGAAGATGCGTCTCCGCGTCTCGGCATCCATGCCTTCACCCGAATCGGCCACCTCCAGAACCTCGAAGTGCCCGGCTCTCGATCCCGGATGGGTCGCGATGAACTGCTCGTCCAGCTCCACCGACCTCGTCCCGATGGTCAGGACCCCTCCATCCGGCATGGCGTCCTGGGCATTCACGGCCAGGTTCATCAACACCCGCTCGAGCTGACGTCGATCCGCGGTCACGAGGGGAGTGTCGGCCTGCAGGTCCATCTCGATGCGGATGTCCTCACGCAGGGTACGCCGCAGCAGGCTGTCGAAGTCCCTCAGCATCGTGTTCAGGTCCACCGTGCTCATCTCCAGCGGCTGCTGGCGGCTGAACGCGAGCAACTGCCTCACCAGGTCCCGCGCGCGGATCCCGGCTTGCAGGATCGCCTCCGCGGACTCCCTGCGCGCGTCCCCCACGGGCAGGTCCTCCAGGAGCAGCTCCGCATATCCGAGCACCGGCGACAACAGGTTGTTGAGATCGTGGGCCACGCCTCCGGAGAGACGCCCGACGGATTCCATCCTCAACGCCTGGTCGAGCTGGGCCTCGAGGGTCTTCTGGGCGGTGATGTCCTGAAGGAAGCCCAGGACGGCGTCGCGGTCCCGGTACCGGATGGGAGCGACGGAGGCCGACACCTGCACCGTGCGTCCCGACCGGTGCCGGATGGCGAACTCGTACGCCTCGGGAATGGACTCGTGACGCTGGCGGCTCAGTCGCCGCTTCTCGACGATCTGGAGGCTCTCGGGAGCCAGGAGGTCGCGGAAGTTGAAGTCCGGGGCGCATGCCTCTTCGGGGGTGACCCCGGTCATCTCGCAGAAGCGTGGGTTCACGAGCTCGAAACGGTCGCCCACCAGGACGTAGATGGCCTGGCTCGACTGCTCCACCACGCTCCGGAAGCGCTGCTCGGAGGCACGGACGGCCTCCTCCGCGGCCCTCTGGTCGGTGATGTCCTGGATGACGCCCAGGACCCGGTGGTTCTCGGGATCGAAGCGGGCGAGGGAGTGGACGGTGCGGATCTCGCCGTCGGACTTCCTGCGGATGGAGAACGTCTCGTCGTAGTGCTTTCCCCGCCGCACGAGGTCCTCGAACGCCCGGTCCAGAGCCTCGCGGTGCTCCGGGAGGGGGATCGCCTCGATCTCGGGGATCGACCAGCTCTCGCCGGCGAGGCCGTAGATCCTCTTGGCTTCCCTGGAGCCCGTGACGCGCCTGGCATGCAGGTCGAAGATCCAGCTTCCCACCTGCGCCAGCTCCTGGGCCTGCTCGAGCTGGAGATGCTGCTCTTCCAGCTCGCGACGCGAACGGACCTGCTCCGTCACGTCCCGTGCGGCGAAGATCGCCCCCTTCGTGGGATCCCCACGATCCAGGTACGACGAGTTCATGATCACGTTGCGGACGCGTCCGTCGCGATGCTGCCAGAGCGTGGAGACGGTCACGATCTCCTGCGTCGCGGCCTGGATCTCCCGCTCGCGCGCCACCCTGTCGTACTCCTCGTCGCTGGGGTAGAGGATGCGCGACGCCTGGTCGACGAGCTCCTCCCGCGTCCGTCCGACCATCTCACAGAGCTGGTCGTTCACCTCCAGCAGCACGCGGTTTCGGGCCATGCCGATCCCGACGGGCGCCACGCGGAAGATCCTCCTGAGGCGGCTCTCGCTCTCCCGGAGCGCCTCCTCCGACCTCAGCCTCTCGGTGACGTCGCGGAGCACCGCCGTGGTGCCCGTGGGGCGCCCCCCGGCGTCGCGCATGAGGTTGATGGTCATCTCCACGCGGATCCGGCGGCCGTCCTTGGTCAGGCGCTCGGCCTCGACGCCGGAGACGGATCCGGTCTCGAAGAGGCTGGACCAGGTCGCCGCCTGCTCCTCGAAGAGCTCCTCGGGGCTCAGAACCGAGATGGGGCGACCGACGACCTCGGCGGCCGTGTATCCGAAGATGCGCTCGGCGCCCGGGTTGAACGCGGTGAGGCGTCCCTCCAGGTCCGCCGCCATGGCCGCATCGCTGGTGGTGGCGAGCATCAAGGCGTACCGGTTCCTGATGTCCTCGCGCACCTCGTCGGCCCTCCGCGCGCGGAGGGCGAAAGAGCTGGCGATGTAACCGAGGAGGAGAAGGGCGAGGGACGCGACGAGCCGTGTGCCCAGCGCCTCCACGGGCGGATGGACCAGGAGCCGGAGCATGGGCCCCTGGTGCAGCAGGACGCTGTCCACGGCGGCATCCGCCACCCACACGGCGACGATGGCGAGGATGGTGAGGGCCAGGACTCTCGGTACAGGCTTCATCCGTGCGGCGGATTCCTGTCGAGCAGACACGCAGTGGGTGGGGGGCCCACTGTCAGTATCGGCTGCACCGGTGTGTTTCAGCAAGCTACATTGCCGGATTGATCCGCCTCAGGAGGACCACCGACGATGCACATCGCCCATCGACCCCTGCGCGAGGTGGCGCACGCGCTCCACCGCCGGCACGTCTCGGCCATGGATCTCGCGGAGGAAGCCATCAGTCTCCACCAAGAGCGGGACGAGGGCCACCGGGCCTACAAGCTCTTCGACGCCGAGGGAGCCCGCGCCGCGGCCGCCCGGGCGGACGGGATCCTGGCGGGTCCCTCGCCGGCACCCCCGCTCTGCGGGATCCCCGTGTCGGTGAAGGACCTCTACGGCGTGAACGGGCTCCCGACCTTCGCGGGCACCGTGCGCCAGCTCCCGGACGCGTGGTCCCGGGACGCGTGGCTGGTGGCCCGCCTGAGGGCCCAGGGGGCGGTGATCATGGGGAAGACCCACACGGTGGAGCTGGCCTACGGAGCCGTGGGCACGAACCCCAACTGGGAGACGCCGCGGAATCCCTGGGACGCGCGCGTGCACCGGATTCCAGGCGGGTCGTCCGCCGGCGCGGGGGTGAGCCTCCACGAAGGCTCGGCCATGATCGCGCTGGGCACCGACACCGGGGGCTCCATCCGCATCCCCGCGTCCTTCACGGGCGTGGTGGGTCACAGGAGCAGCACGGGCCGCCTGCCCACCACCGGCGTGGTGCCCCTCAGCCACACCCTCGACACCGTGGGCGCGCTCACGCGCTCGGCGGAGGACAGCGCGTGGTTCTTCGGAAGCGTGGACCCGTCGTGGGGCGACCCGGAGGCGCTCCTGCGGCGTCTCTCCGACCTGGGCGGCGGAGGGATGCGGGTGGCCGTCCCACGGTGCGG
>JAJDNC010000155.1 GCA_022340865.1 Gemmatimonadota bacterium | reverse complement strand
AGCTGGGGCCAGAACGCGAACGCACTGAAGTGCACCACGGTGGCCGCGATCATGGATCCCCCGAGCCACGTGCCGAAGGACCTCTTGAGACGCTCGTTCGCCGTCTCGGCAAGCTCCTCGACGGGCTTGGCCGACGGCTCGGCTTCCATGGCGCTCATCGTCTTTCCCTCGTGGTCTGCGTCTCCAGCTTCGCACCGAAGACCACCCGCACGACCCCTGCGGCGACCAACTGCTTCTGCAGCTGGTCCATGAACCGGTAGGGCACGTCACGGTCGCCCCGGACGTCGATCACCAGGTGCTTCGCCGACTTCGCATAGATCGGCGCCACATACTGGTGGACCTCTTCCATGGGCCACTTCTGGTCGTTGATGTAGACGCTGCCGTCCTTCTGCATCCAGACGTTCAGGATGTTCTTCTGCTTCACGCTGGTCTTCTGCGCCGCCTGCGCCTCGACCCAGTTGATGGGCCGGGGTTTGTCGTTCGGGAAGGTGGTCGTCACCATGAAGAAGATCAGAAGCAGAAACGCCATATCCGCCAGCGACGACGTCGGAATCGCCGACGACGCCTTGGAACGCTTCTGGAATCCACCCTTGGCCATGGCTATTTCTCCCCGAGCATCTGAAGCGAAATCCTGTCGGCGTTGGCCAGCTTGAGTGCATCCAGCACCGCCATCATACACTTATACGGCGCGTTCGGGTCCGTTTTTACGGCCGCGATGAGGTTGGGATTGTCCGCGACCGTCTGCCGCCAAACGCCCTGTACATCCGCCGGTTGCTCGATCTGCTCCTGGGCAGCTTCACCGTGCTTCACCCGCACCATGCAGTTGGGCTGGATGATCAGGTGCAGGATGTTCTTCTGGGGCACCTGCGCCGTGACGCCCTCCTCCGGGAGCACGACGGAGAGTCCCTTGTCCTTCGGGAAGACCGTGGTCACCAGGAAGAAGATGAGCAGCAGGAAGGCGATGTCGGCCATGGACGAGGTAGGGATCTCGTCGCTGACCTTCGACTTTTTCTGGTTCAGGATCGCCATGAATGCTTGGACCTCGTCTCAGCGGAGGTTTCGGGCCCTGTTGTGAGGGGGCGAGCTACGGCTGCATGAACTCCTGGGGCTTCGCCTCGAGGATCCGGAGGCGGCCCTGCTTCTCCAGGTCCCAGGCGAGGTTCAGGATCCTCTGTGCCCCTTGCTCCATGTCCACGATGAGCCGGTCGATGCGGGACACGAAGAAGTTGTACGCGATGTTGACCGGAATCGCGATGATGAGCCCGGCCGCCGTGGTGAGCAGCGCCACCTTGATGCCGCCGGCCACCAGAGCCGGATCCACGTCGCCCGCCGCCTGGATCGCGCCGAAGGCGATGATCATTCCCAGCACCGTGCCCAGGAACCCCATGAGCGGAGCCACGTTGGCCACCGTCGCGAGGACGACGAGCCCGCGCTCCAGAAAGCCCAGCTCGACGGATCCCGTGGTGGCCACCGCATTCTCGATCTCGCCCGCCTCGACCTCCGCCCGCTTGATCCGCCGCAGCCCCACCAGCAGGATCGCAGCCGTCGGGCCGGGCGTATCCCTGGCGATCTGCATCGCCCCGTCGAGATCACCGGACGCGGCCGCGCCTTCCACTTCGTCGAGCACCCGGGTAGTGCCCTTGTGGGCAACGTGCAGCGTCCAGGCCTTGGCGAGGATCACGCCCAACCCTACGAGCGAGCTGAGGACGAGCGGATACATCATGAACCCGCCGTCGGCGAACAGCGTCAGCAGTTGGAACTGAGTGCCCACGAAGGGTCGCTCCTGTGGTGCGGTGACAGCCCTTTCGGGCCATAGTCGGCGCTTGAACCCGCGGAATCTACGGGCGGGCCAAGGAACGTGTCAACGCACGCCCGGCCGCGGTTTCAGGACGGAAACCCACTTCCGGCCCAACGTTTGATACGCCGGACTCCGTCGCGGCTTTCAGGGTTTCGCCGGCGCCGGCGCCAGGGCGGCGTCGGCGAGCGGAAGGGCGCCTGCCAGTACCTTTCGCAGGCGGTCGGCGTCCACGTCGCGCTCCAGGCGCCCCCCCAGCGCCAGGGACACCTGGGCCGTTTCCTCGCTGACCACGATGACCACCGCGTCGGTCTCCTCGCTCAGGCCCAGCGCCGCACGATGGCGGGTCCCCAGCGACCGGTCCGACACCGACGACTGGGTGAGAGGCAGGATGGCACCCGCTGTCCGGATCACGTCCCCGCTGATGAGGATGGCGCCGTCGTGGAGCGGCGAGTACGGAGTGAAGATCGTGGTGATCATCTCCGCCGAGACCCGGGCATCGACGGTGCTGCCGGTCTCGGAGTACTCGTCCAGCCCCACATCCTGCTCCACCGCGATGATGGCGCCGATGCGGGCCCGCGACAGCCGCTGCACGGCCTCGACGATCTCGTCGGCCACCCGACTCCCCTCCAGGTGCTGGAAGACCCGCATCATCCGGCTCCGCCCCAGGCGCGCCAGCGCGGCGCGGAGCTCCGGCTGGAAGACCACCAGCGCGGCGATGGCGCCGTACTGGAAGAACTTCTCGAGCAGCGTGCGGATGAGGATGAGATCGAGGAGGCGGGACACGCCGTAGAGGAAGGCCAGGAGCACGAGGCCCAGCAGGATCTGCATGGCCCGCGTCCGCTGGATCACCAGCAGGATGCGGTAGAGGAGGAACGCGACGATGAGGATCTCCACGAGGTCCGTCCACCCCGGCTTCATGAACTGAAGCTCCTCCCAGACCCTGGTCACGACTCCGCTTCCTCCGGTTGTTCGGGCACGCTCCCGGCTCCTGAAACGGCGTACGCGACGGCGAGGGCCTGGACCGCGGGCCGCACGTCGTGCACGCGGAAGACACGTGCTCCACCAAGGTACGCCGCCACGCAAGCGGCGAGGGTCCCCGCCAGGCGCTCCTCCGGCGGCGCGTCGAGCACCGCGCCCAGGAAGCGCTTTCGGCTGGGCCCCACCATCACCGGAAACCCCAACGCAAGAATGGGACCCAGATCTCCCAGAAGAGCGAGGGAATGCCTGGTCTTCTTGGCGAAGCCGATGCCCGGGTCGACGACCAGGGACGCGTCGGGAATCCCGGCCGCTCGGGCGCGCTCGACGGCCACGGCGAGCTCCGCCGCCACGTCCCGGCTCACCGACCTGTATCGCGCCAGCCCCGCCATGGTGCCGGGGTCGCCCCGCATGTGCATGAGCACCAGCCCCGCCCCGGTCTCCGCCACCACCTCCCCCATGGTGGGATCGTGTGCCAGTCCCGAGACGTCGTTCACCACGGCGGCCCCGGCGTCCAGGGCCGCGCGGGCCACGGCGGAGCGGCGTGTATCGATGGAGAGTGGCACGGGCAGCTGCGCGGCCGCGCGCTCGAGGAACGGGATCACGCGGTGCAACTCCTCCTCGACGGCGACGGGCTGCGCGCCTGGCCGGGTCGACTCGCCTCCCACGTCGACGATCGCCGCCCCGTCCTCGGCCATGGCCAGTGCGAGGTCCAGCGCGTGCTCCGCGTCACGCACGCGGCCGCCGTCGGAGAACGAGTCCGGCGTGAGGTTCAGGATCCCCATCACGGCCGGGCCTTCCAGTGGCAGCGAACCGCCCGCGATCCGCCAGGAGGTCGGCGCGGTCCGCAACCCGGGCGTCACGCCTCGGGGGACTCCTCCGTCTCGTCGGAGACGAACCCTGGAGCCGGCCCCGGAAGCGGGCCTTCACCACCGGGCAGCGTCAGGCCCCGCCCGTGCAGGGGCACCTTCTTGGGAGCGGCACTCTCCGGGGGATGCAGGGGCGCGGGGGCCGGGACCGGTGGGAGGGGCTCGTTCCGCTCGAGCATCTGGATCTGCTCGCGGTCCAGCGTCTCGCGCTCCAGCAGCGCATTGGCGATGCGGTTCAGAAGGTCGTAGTGCTCCTCCAGGACCCCCCGGGCCTTGTCGTGCGCCACATCCAGGATGTGCTTCACCTCCTGGTCCACCAGGCGGGCGGTGTGCTCCGACACCTGAGTGCGTTGCACCAGCTCGCGCCCCAGGAAGACCTCGTGCTCGGAGTCGCCGATGGTCACCAGGCCGATGACGTCGCTCATCCCGTACTGGGTCACCATGCGCCTCGCCGTGGCGGTGGCGCGCTCGATGTCATTGCCGGCACCGGTGGTGACATCCCCTTCGCCGAAGATCATCTCCTCGGCCACGCGGCCGCCGAAGAGCATGGCCAGGCGGCCCTCGAGCCACTCCTTCGTATAGGAGTGGCGGTCCTCCTCCGGGAGACTCGACGTGATGCCCAGGGCCATGCCGCGCGGCACGATGGTGACCTTGTGGACGGGGTCCATGCCGGGGACCTTGAGCCCCAGCACGGCGTGGCCGGCTTCGTGGAAGGCGGTGAGCTTCCGCTCCCGCTCGGTGAGCACCAGGCTCTTGCGCTCGCTGCCGAGCATGACCTTGTCCTTGGCACGCTCGAAGTCGTCCATGGCCACCTTGTCGACACCGCGTCGAGCCGCCAGGAGCGCCGCCTCGTTGCACACGTTGGCGAGGTCGGCTCCGCTCATGCCGGGGGTGCCCCGGGCTATGAGGGCCAGGTTCACGTCGTCGGCCAGCGGCAGCTTCTTGGCGTGCACGCGCAGGATACCCTCGCGACCCTTCACGTCGGGAGAGTCCACCACGACCTGGCGGTCGAAGCGCCCCGGACGCAGCAGCGCCGGGTCCAGCACGTCGGGACGGTTGGTGGCGGCCAACAGGATGACACCCTCGTTGGACTCGAAGCCGTCCATCTCGACGAGCAGCGCGTTCAACGTCTGCTCACGCTCGTCGTGGCCGCCGCCCAGGCCGGCTCCGCGGTGGCGGCCCACGGCGTCGATCTCGTCGACGAAGATGATGCACGGCGCGTGGGCCTTTCCCTGCTCGAACAGGTCACGCACCCGGGAGGCACCCACGCCGACGAACATCTCCACGAAGTCCGATCCGGACATCTGGAAGAACGGCCGGCCGGCCTCGCCCGCCACCGCCCGAGCCAGCAGCGTCTTGCCGGTGCCCGGGGGGCCCACGAGGAGCACACCCTTGGGAAGCCGACCCCCCAGCCGCGAGAAGCGCCCGGGGTCCTTCAGGAACTCGATGATCTCCTGCAGCTCGTCCTTGGCCTCGTCGGCTCCGGCGACGTCGGTGAACGTCACCTTCGGCGTGTCCGGAGAGATCAGCTTCGCCTTGGACCGACCGAACTGGAACGCCCGGTTTCCGCCGCCCTGCATGGCCCGCAACATCCAGATCCAGAAGGCGATGAAGAGCAGCCAGGGGAGCGCGTAGCCCAGGAACGTCCCCCACCCCGCCTGGGGCTGCTTGGCGTCGATGATGACGTTCTGGCCTTCCAGCGTCTTCGTCAGGCCCTGGATGTCCGGAGGCAGCGTCAGGGTGAACTTGTGGACTTCCTGGCCGCCCTGGACCACCGGCGTCTTGAGCTCGCCCTCCAGGTTGTCGCCCTTGAAGGTGACCTTGTGGACGTTGCCCGAATTGACCTGGGCCAGGAACGTCGTGTAGTTCATCTGCGCGGCGCTCTGGCCCTGGCCGCGCACGAGCTGGAGGGCCACCACGAGCATGAGGATCATGAGGATCCAGAACGCGGCGGTCTTCGACAGCCGCGAGAGGCGGGATCCGGGATCCGGTCGTGGAGGTTCGTGGTCAGGCATGCTTCATCACTCTTGGAAACTGCGACGGCGCAATGGCCCGCCGCACCTTCGCCGCAGGCTCCCGGGTCGTCACTCTAAAGGCTCGCAATGTAGGGCAGATGGCGAAAGTTCTCTGCGTAATCTAGGCCATACCCCACAAGGAAGTCTTTGGGTGCATCGAAACCCACCCAGCGGGGCTCCCTGTCCAGGGTGACGAGCCGCTTGTGCAGCAGCGCGCACACCTCGAGGCTCGACGGGCCTCGCGCCTCCAGGAGAGGCACGAGACGGTTCAGGGTGGCCCCGCTGTCCACTATGTCTTCTACCAGGATGACCGCCCGATCCTTCAGCGACGCCTCGGGGTCGTAGAGCAGGCGCACGTCACCGCTGGACTTCTTCCTCGCACCGTAGCTCGCCGCCACCAGGAAATCTACTTGAAGTGGCAGGTTGATGGCACGTACGAGATCCGCCACGAAGAGGAACGAGCCCTTCAGGAGCCCCACGAGGAGCAAGTGGTCGTCCGGGCCGTACGCGGCCGAGATCTCCGCCCCCATCTCCTGAATGCGGTTGTGGATCACCTCCTCCGTATATACCACACGCTGGAGCTTCCGCCCCCCCAGCTGGTTGCT
>JAJDNC010000131.1 GCA_022340865.1 Gemmatimonadota bacterium | reverse complement strand
CGTCCTCGACAGCCCTCACAATAGCTCCTCCCCGGGGCGGGCCGGCGCTAGGTGCACGGGATTCCGGCGCGCCCCGGACCCGGACAGGCTTCACCGCGAGGGATCCATGTCGTCCCGCTCCACGTCGCTCCGTCGCCGCGCCGCTTCGCCGCTGTCGCTCGTGCTCGCATCGCTGTTCGTCGCCACCGGGTGCAAGGCACCGCCTCTGGACACCGCCCAGGGTGTTCCCTTGTCCCTGGCACGGCACCGGGCCGTGACGATCTCCGAGCTCAGCTACCGGATCACCCTTAACATCCCGGCGGAGCGCACGGCGCCCATCCAGGGCGAGACGCTGATCCGTCTCCAGTGGCACGATCCCCATTACCAGAGCCTCGTCGTGGACTTCAAGGATCCGGCGACGCGGGTGCATGCGGTGACGGTGAACGACAGCGCGGCCGCGTGGACGCCGGCGAACGACCACATCGTCATCCCCGCTCGGGAGCTCACCGACGGATACAACGAGGTCGCCATCACGTACACGGCCGGCGACGACGCGCTGAACAGGAACCCCGACTTCCTGTACACGCTCTTCGTGCCCGACCGGGCGCACTACAGCCTTCCGCTCTTCGACCAGCCGAACCTGAAGGCTCCGGTGGAGTGGGTGCTCACCGCGCCCGAGAGCTGGAAGGTCGTGGCCAACGCCCCGGTGGCCGAGCGCACGGTGGACGGCACCGTCCAGCACGTATCCTTCAAGCCCACGCGTCCGCTCCCCACGTATCTGTTCGCCTTCGTCGCAGGGAACTTCATGGAGGACTCGGCGAAGGTGGACGGCCGCGAGATGCACATGTACCACCGCGAGACGGACACCGCCAAGGTGGCACGCAACCGCGACGCGATCTTCCGGCTGGAGGGCGAGGCGCTGACCTGGCTCGAGAGCTACACTGGCATCGAGTACCCCTTCCAGAAGTTCGACTTCGTGCTCATCCCGTCCTTCCAGTACGGCGGCATGGAGCACCCCGGGCAGATCCTGTACCAGCAGTCGTCGCTGATGCTGGACAAGGCGCCCACGGAGAACCAGATCCTCGGGCGTGCGTCGGTCATCGCCCACGAGACCAGCCACATGTGGTTCGGCGACCTGGTCACCATGAACTGGTTCAACGACGTCTGGATGAAGGAGGTCTTCGCCAACTTCATGGCCGACAAGATCGTGCGCCCCTCGTTTCCGGACGTGAACCACGACCTGCGCTTCCTCATGGCGGACTTTCCGGCGGCGTACGCGGTGGACCGGACCCAGGGAGCGAACCCCATCCGCCAGCCCCTGGAGAACCTCGACGAGGCGGGCTCGCTGTACGGGAACATCATCTACGAGAAGGCGCCCATCGTCATGCGGCAGCTGGAGGCCCGGGTCGGCGAGGACACGTTCCGCCAGGGGCTCCGGGAATACCTGAAGGGCCACGAATACGGCAACGCGACGTGGACCGACCTCATCGACATCCTGGACCGGCTCTCGCCGGAGGACCTGAAGGCGTGGAGCCACGTCTGGGTGGAGGAGGCCGGGCGTCCCACGATCAGGGTCACTCGCGACGGCTCCGACGTCGTCATCGCGCAGGAGGATCCCGCGGGGAAGGGGAGGGTGTGGCCGCAGACGCTGCACGTGCGCCTGGGCTATCCCGGGCGTGACACACTGGTCACCGTGGAGCTCGGGGCCGATCCGGTCCGGCTGGCCGGCGTGGCGACGCCGGACCTGCGCTGGGTGCTCCCCAACGGCTCGGGCCTCGAGTACGGCGACTTCGTGCTGGACCCCCGGAGCCTCGCATACCTGAGCACCCACGTGCACGAGCTCACTCCGGCGCTGGTCCGCGGGGCGACGTGGGTCACCCTCTGGGACCAGGTGCTGGACCAGCGGCTGGCGCCGGCCACCTTCCTCGACGAGGACCTGACAGCCCTCCCGAAGGAGGACAACGAACAGAATCTCGGGCGCATGCTGGCGTATCTGTCCACCACCTACTGGCGGCTCCTGCCGGCCGAGGTGCGTACGGCCAGGGCGGCGTCCATCGAGTCCGTGGTATGGGCGGGCGTCGCCTCGAGCCGGCCCACCACGGCACGCTCCTCCTTCTTCTCCACGTATCGCCGCATCGTCCTCAGCCGCGAGGGCACCGAGCGATTGCGCCGCCTCTGGTCGGGGGGCGAGAAGATCCGGGGGTTGCCCCTCTCCGAGTCGGATCGGACCGCCATGGCGGAGCAGCTCGCGCTGAGGGAGGTAAAGGGGTGGAAGACGATCCTGGACGAGCAGGAGGCGCGCATCACCAACCCCGACCGCAAAGCGCGCTTCCGATTCGTGCGTCCCTCCCTGGATGCGGATCCGGCCGTACGCAGGGCGTTCTTCGAGTCGCTCAAGGACCCCGCCAACCGGCGCAGGGAGCCCTGGGTGCTCGAGGGGCTGTCCAACCTGCACCACCCGCTGCGCGCGGCGTCGTCCGTGCAGTTCATCCAGCCCGCTCTGGAGATGATCGAGGAGATCCAACGAACCGGGGACGTCTTCTTCCCCGGCCGCTGGCTCGACGCCACCCTCGGGGGCCACAACGGGACCGAGGCGGCCGACATCGTGCGCACGTTCCTGGCCGCGCACCCCGATCTGCCACCGCGGCTGCGGGGCAAGGTGCTCCAGTCGGCGGACATGCTCTGGCGCTCCGCGCGGATCGTGCACGGCTGGAAATGAGCGCGGGGCGTGGGGAGGAGTGCTTGTTGCTCCGCCGGAGAGGCACGAGAATAGGACGCTCGAACCCCTGACTTTCGACCTGTGATACGATGACATTCCGCCGCATTCGGTTCCTGCGTCACGGCGCCTCCGCCTGCGCCATCCTGGCATTCGCGGCGTGCTCCGCGTCGGGACCGATCCCCACGGAGGTCCCCGACGCGCGTCCGCCCGACGGGCTTCTTACCGACTCCGTGCTCCAGCGGGTGGTGGATCAGCAGGTGCGCCGGGACGGGGCCTCGTTGGTGCAGGACCTCTCCAGCCCGCGTGCCGACGTGCGCGCCAGGGCCGCGTTCGCCCTGGGCTCGGTCCAGGACACCTCGGCCGTGCCGGCCCTCGTCCACGCCCTCGCCGACACGTCGGCGGCGGTGCGCCGCGACGCCGCCTTCGCGCTGGGCCAGACCGGCGACACCATGGCCTTCGCACCTCTGACGGCGGCCTACCGCGTCGAGAAGGATCCGGAGGTCCGCCACCGCCTGATGGAGGCCATGGGCAAGATCCCGGCCCTGGCAGCGCCGAGCACGATCCTGAATCTCGACGTGCCCCGGGACGGAGAGGCGGACAGGGCGCTGGCTCTGTCGCGCCTCGCCGCGATCCACGGCCTCATCACCGAGAATGTCCTGGTGTGGCTCCTCGACCACCTCAGGGACCCCAACCCCGCCGTGCGCATGAACGCGGCGTACTTCGTGGGGCGCGTGCACACGTCGGCTCCGTGGGCGGACCGGGACAGCCTGGTTCGCAAGGCGCTCTCCTCGTACAGGAAGAACGACCCGGCGGCGATGTTCCTGCTCCAGGGGATGGGGCGTCACGCGGACCTGCGCGACGCCACGCTCACCGAGGAATGGGCGAAGACCGCCACGGACTGGCGTATCAGGGCCAACGCCATGGCCAGCCTCGGGCCGTGGGATCCCCACGATGCCGTGACCGATTTGCTCATGAATGGGCTCGACGACCCCTCGGTGCTCGTGGCGGTCAACGCTGCGATCGCGCTCGCCCGCCGGCCGCTGAGACAGAAAGAGCTGGCTCAGGTGGAGGAGTGGATCGATGCGCATCCCCAGCGCCTGCAGGTGATTGCGCCGCTCCTGAACGTGGCCGCCACCGACGGCGAGAAGGCCTTCGTGTTCAAGTGGTTGGACGCGGTCTCGCCGAACGACGAGACACGGTTGAACATGGGCCTCCAGGCCCTCGCACGCCTCTACGGTGACTCGGCGTTCGCTCGCCTGCAGAAAGCGGCGGCATCGACCTCGCCCACCATGGCCGCGGACGGCGCGGTGGCCCTTGTCCAACGCTGGAGCCAGGGGGATCTGGACCGCGATCAGGCCTCGACCTTCTTCCGGATCTTCTCCGCCGCGCTCCGCCAGGGTTCGCCCCGGGTGACGTCCACGGTGGCGGCGGTGTTCGCGGACTCGGCCTTCGTGCACCGCGGGAGCGTGGACACGCTCATGGCGGCCTACCGGCGCATGTCGTCCCCGGCGGACCTGGAGCCCATGATCGACGTCCTCTCCGCGCTGGGGCAGGCGGGCGATCTCGGCGCGGTGCCCTTCCTGCGTGGGGTGCTGACGAGCCCGCAGCCTGCGCTCCGCCGGGCCGCCGCCATGGGCCTGACCCGCCTAACGGGCCAGACGGTGACGGTGCCGCCCGATCTCGAGGGTGGGCCGGCGCCCTCCGACACCGCCAACTCGGTCATCCCCGATCCCTGGAGGATCGACTGGGCTTACCTGGCCACGCTGGGCGACGCACCGAGGCTCGTCCTGGACACCAACCGGGGGACGGTGGTGGTGCGGCTGGATACCGACGAGGCACCGCAGACGGTGCAGACCGTGGCGCGGCTGGCCCAGGCCGGGAAGTACGATGGCGTACCCTTCCACCGGGTCGTGCCGAACTTCGTCGCGCAGGGGGGAGACTTCACGGACCACAACGGCTTCGGCAGTCCCGGCTTCACAATCGACAGCGAGTTCACCGAGATCCCGTTCTTGAGGGGTGTCATCGGCATGGCGAGCGCGGGCAAGGACACGGAGGGGTCGCAGTTCTTCATCACCTATTCCATGCAGCCGCATCTCGACGGCGCATATACCTCGTTCGGATGGGTGGTGAAGGGCATGGGCGTGGTGGACCAGCTCGTCCAGGGCGACACCCTCCTCCACGCCTCCATTGAGCGGGGAGGCTGACGGGCCCCAGATCCCCTGGCAGGGGATCGCATCTCCCTTCACGGCAGTCCCACCGGGGCTGCAGGCGATGGCGGCGAGCGCCTTCTTCTTCGCGCTCATGGCCGGGCTGGCCAAGGTGGCGGGGAGCGTGGTTCCCCTCTTCGAGATCGTCTTCGCCCGGTCCTTCGTGGTGGCGGTCCTCGCCGGCGCAGCGCTGCTGAAGAGCGGAAGGGGCTTCCGGGGGGCCGAGACACGCCTGTTGCTCCTCCGGGGGCTCCTGGGCTTCGGGGCACTCTCATGCTTCTACTACGCCGTGGTCCACCTCCCGCTCGCCGACGCCACGGTCATCCACTTCACCAACCCGGTCTACACGGCCTTCATCGCGGCGATGGTGCTGGGCGAGCGTATCGGCGTGTCGGAGGCCGTGCTGGGCGTGTTCAGCCTCGGCGGCGTGGTGATGGTGGCCCGTCCCGCCCTCATCTTCGGGGGCACGAACATGCTGGCGCCTGGTGCCGTGCTCGTGGGTCTGTGCGGGGCCATCTTCTCGGCCAGCGCGTACGTCACGGTCCGGCGTCTGCGACGCGAGCCGCCCACGCTCGTGGTCTTCTATTTCGCCACGGTGTGTACGCTGCTCTCCCTCCCGCTGCTCGTGCTGCACCCCGCGCTCCCGGAGCCGCACATGTGGCTGGTCCTCCTGGGAGTGGGGATAGCCACGTATCTGGGGCAGTGGTTCATCACCTGGGGGTTCCGCCTCGAGCGCGCCGGCAGGGCGTCGGCGGTGGGCTATCTGCAGATCGTCTTCGCTGCGGGGTGGGGGTGGCTGTTGTTCCACGAAGTGCCCGACCTGTGGACCTGGCTGGGCGCCGGAGTCATCGTGGGGAGCACACTTCTGCTGGTCCGCCTGCACCCCATCCGCTGACCTCGGCCCCGTTCGGTTCCCTGGAGCCGAGGGGACACGGTCGCGTGGGGTGCCCGGGATCGACGGCCTTCCCGGCATTGGGCACAGAACGGTAACAATCCGGCGACGGGTCTTGCCGGTTCCGGGCCGCATCCGGTAGACGTGGTGCCATGGTCACCGACCCTTCCGGCTATCTCGGCTCGGGCTCCCTCTCCGACTTCGTGCGCGACGCCAGCTCGGCCCCCATTCCGGATCCCGAGGAGGAGCTACGTCTGGCGATGGCCGCCAGCCACGGTGACGGGCGTGCCCGCGATCTCCTCATACGGACGCATCTCCGCATGGTGGTGGACGTGGCCATCGTGCTCCGGGGGGATGTCCCGGCCTCCCGACTCATTCCGGCGGGCCTCAGAGGCCTGGTGCAGGCGGCCGATCGGTTCGACCCGAAGCACGACGGCTCCTTCAGCGCCTTCGCCCGGCCGTTCATACGCCGGGAGATGCGCGCCGCCCTGTTCCCGGAGCTGGCGCCGGAGGACTGAGCCGCAGCGAGCGATGCTCCGCATTCCGAGCGCGGGGACCCCTCGCGCGGCGGGCCGGGTGGGCCCACCTTCCACGGACTGTCGGACCCGCGCGGGGTCTGCGATCCATGAGCCGGGGATGCCGTGAGCGACGCCCGGGAGCCGCCTGAACCCTCTCCACAGCAGGGCCAGGTGATGGGCTCGGTGGTGGGCCCGGCGATCCAACGTCTGGCCGCGGCGCGCCTCGGCCGTGGCTTCCTGCCCGTGGCCGTCCTGCTCCTGGTGGGGCTCAGCGAGATGATCGGCGGCCGCCGGGCGGGCGCGGGTGCCCTCCTGCTGGCGCTGGGAGCTCTGGCCTCCGCGGGGGCCATGCTGGCCTACGGGCTCGGCGCGGCGCAGCGGGCCTTCGGGGTGCCCCGTAAGGCCTGGTGGCCCCTGGCCACGGCCGGCGGGCTCGTGCCTCTCGTGTTCGGGGTGTACGTGATGGGCTGGCGGGGGCTCAGGCTCATCGCGCGGTGGGATGGTGTACCGAGTGTGGCCGCAGGTGCCGCGTTCGTGGCGCTGGGCCTCTGGACCCTGCTCTCGTGGCAGCGCATCGCCGAGCTGGAGACGCTGGCCTCGGTCATGACGCTGGAGGAGGGGAAGGGCCCGGAAACAAGAAGCGATTCGGAGGATCCGGGGCGAGAAGGAGAGGGCGGCGCGTGAAGGCGAGAATGGTGGTGGCCATGGGGGTGGCGAGCGTGCTGGGATGCACAGCGTTGGCCGCCCAGGCGGTTCCGGTGCGGCAGGGGCTGGTGCCCCTCGGAGACGGCCACCTCTTCTACGAGGTCGTGGGCACCGGGGACCCCATCATCGTCGTGCACGGCGGCCCGGGACTGGACCACAACTACCTGCGTCCCGGTCTGGACGTGCTGGCGTCCTCCCACGCCCTGGTCTACTACGATCAGCGCGGCACTGGACGCTCCATATCACCGCTGGACTCGGCGCACATCAACCTCGCCGCGTTCGTCGCGGACATCGACACGCTTCGCCAGGCGCTGGGCTACGATCAGGTGACGGTGCTCGGCCACTCCTTCGGCGGGCTCATCGCCATGGCGTACGCCATGGCCCATCCCGACCACATGAAGGCGCTCATCCTCATGGACACCGACGAGCCCGGGAGCCGGTTCCAGAAGGAGGAGGCCCGACACGTCGAGGCGGCGCGCACGCCGGAGGACTCCATGGAGCTGGCCCGCCTCGAGGCCTCGCCGGGGTATGCCGCCCGGGACCCGGCCACGCTCAGCGAGATCGACAGGGTCACGTTCCGGTCCATGTTCCTGGACCCCAAGCGGGTCGACGAGTTGAATCTGAACCTCTTGCCGCAGACGGCCCACAACGGACAGGAGGTGGCCCGGCTCCTGCGCGCGGACGTGGCGAACATAGACTGGTGGCCCGAGCTGCCGACGCTGGACGTGCCCACGTTGGTGCTGCAGGGAAAGGCTGATCCCATGCCCATGGCCATGGCCCGGGCGTTGGTGGATTCCCTCCCCAGGGCGCAGCTCGCGGTGCTGAGCTCCGGGCGCTTCCCCGAAGTGGAGGACCCCGAAGGCCTGGTGGCCGCGGTGTCCACGTTCCTGGCCCAGCTCACGCGCTGATGGCGCTCCCGCGGAACGCGCCGATCCCGTGGATCCGGGGGTGGCGCGGGGGCCGCCTGGAGGCTCGCCGCCCGTGACCCTTCCGCAGGTGCGGACCCTGACGCCGGAGGACTGGCCCCAGGTGGCGGAGATCTATCGTCAGGGGATCGCCACCGGCGACGCCACGTTCGAGACACGGGTGCCGACGTGGGCCCAGTGGGACGCCGACCGCCGGCGGGAGCCGCGCCTGGTGATAGAGGTGGACGGTCGTGTGGTGGGCTTCGCGGTCGTGTCGCCGGCGTCGAGCCGGGAGGTGTACGCCGGGGTGGCTGAGGTGATGGTCTACGTGGACGAGGCCGAGCGCGGCCGCGGCATGGGACGGAGGCTCCTGGAGGCGCTGGTGACGGCCACCGAGGACGCCGGCATCTGGACGTTGCAGGCGGGGATCTTCCCGGAGAATCGCGCTTCCATCGCCCTTCACGAGGGGCTCGGCTTCCGCGTGGTGGGGGTGCGGGAGCGCTTGGGTCGGTTCCACGACGGTCGCTGGCGCGACGTGGTCCTCATGGAGCGGCGGAGCCGGGTGGTCGGGGGCCGGTGGGTCGCCGAAGAAGGGGGCCGTTAGCAGGGTGCTCCCCTTCTTCAGCACCCTGCGCGCGGGGTGCTCCCCTTCTTCAGCAGCCTGCTAGACCGGAGGCGAGCCCCCGGTGGCGGCCCCGCCGAGGACGGCGGCCTCGCACGCGCGCACCACGTCACCCGCGGAGACGATGTCGTGGATGCCGGCCACCGACCGACCCGCCTGCCAGTACTCGTGTGTGCCCCGCTCGTCCAGGGACGCGCGCTTCAGGCGCCGCGCGGAGCGTACCGCATAGAGCGTGCGCATGAGCTTCTTGGTGCGACGTCCTCTGAGCATCCGTCGCGCCAGGGGCCCGGCCTTCAGGCCCGTGCGGCGGACGTACGGCGTGGCGATGACCGCCACGGGGACTCCGGTGATGCGCTCGGAGAGCACGATGTCGTCCTCCGTGGCATCGAGGATCGCCTGCTTGTAGGGCCCGGCGGCGCGGCATTCATGGGTGGCGATGAAGCGCGTGCCCATCTGCACGCCGGCGTATCCCATGGCCAGCGCCGCGGCGAAGTCGGCGGGCGTGGCGATCCCTCCGGCGCACACCACGGGCAGGCCCAGGTCGGCCACCTCGGCGAGGAGCGCCTCGGCGGAGCGGTCGCCGGCGTGCCCGCCCGCCCGCCGGTTCACGGCGATGAGGCCGTGGACTCCGGAGTCGACGGCCTTCTCCGCCCATTTCCGCTCGGTGACGTCGTGATACACGATGCCCCCCACGGACTCGGCGCGCTCCACCACCCAGCGGGGCTTCCCCAGGGAGGTGATGAAGAAGCGCACCCCCTCCTCCAGGGCGATGTCCACCCAGCGGACCATGCGATCGTGGTACGCCCGGGACGAGGACTCGATGAGGGCGTTCATGCCCACGGGCCCGTCGGTGAGGCCGCGGATGAGTCGCAGACCGTTCCGGAAATCGTGCCCGTGGACCCACGTCAGGGACAGCGGCTGGACGATGCCGATGCCGCCGGCGGCGGAGACCGCGGCGACGAGCTCGGGGTTGGAGCAAGGGTACATGGCGCCGCACACCAGGGGCACACGGATGCCTGCATCCCGGGCCAGACGGGTGTTCAGGTCCGGGCGCGAGCGCCCGCCGGGCTCACCCACCCCTCCGCTCCTCCCGAGGCCCGAGGGTCCAGCGAGCGGTGAAGGTGGCCACCTCGTCTCCTGCCTCGTCGAAGATGTGGGCCGTGACGACGTACTCACCCGAGGCGTCGGCCGGCGGGGCCTCACATCGGCTCTCCGCCCTCAGGCGGCCCCGCCCCTTCTTGTGGTAGACGACGTCGAGCCCGGTGACGATCCCACGGAGGCTGGCGGGCAGCGCCAGCGTCAGAGCCAGCCCGCTGGCCAGCTCCCCCAGGTTGGCGAGGGCCACGGCGTGCACGGAGCGCAGGTGGTTGCGCACGCCCCGCCGGTCACGTAGGACGACCCGGGCGCTGCCCGGCGCCAGGTGCGTGACGACCGCACCGAGGGATCCGCTGTAGGGGACCATACGTCCGAGGATGCGGTTGAAGAGCCATATCCCCCCGGGCAGCGGCGAGAGACGCGTCCACAGCCGGAGGACGCGCTCGCCCGTGGTGGAGGGCGCAGAACGAGGTGCGCACATGCGCGGGAGGGTACGGGGGCGGTGGCCGGAAATCCACCCCGGCGGGGACAAGCCGCGAGGGCGGACCGCGGCAGGCCGTTGCTCGCCGCATCGGGTGCCCGCACTTTCCGGGCTCGTCCTTTCCGGCCACCCCGGCCTCGCATCTCCGAGCAAGGGCCATGTCCTTCACCTTCCGATCCCTCGAGATACCCGGCGTCGTCCTGGTGCGGTCTGCCCGGCACAACGATGCGCGGGGCTTCTTCATGGAGACCTTCCGGGCCAGCTCCTTCCAGGAGGCGGGGATCACGGGTCCGTTCGTGCAGGACAACCTGGCCCGTTCGGGGCAGGGCGTTCTGCGGGGGCTTCACTATCAGCTCCTCCCCCGGCCACAGGGGAAGCTGGTCCAGGTGCTCCGGGGCGAGGTGTTCGACGTGGCGGTGGACATGCGCAAGGGCGCTCCCACCTTCGGCCGGTGGGTCGGGCAGAAGCTCTCGGGGGCCGCAGACGAGCTCCTCTGGATTCCCCCGGGCTTCGCCCACGGGTACCTGGTCCTCAGCGACAGCGCGGACCTGTCGTACAAGGTCACCGCGGAGTACGACGCCACGCTGGACCGCGGCATCCGGTGGGACGATCCCCGGGTGGGGGTCGAATGGCCGGTGGCGCACCCGGTGTTGTCGATGAAGGACCGGGCGCTGCCCCTGTTGAGCGACGCGGAGAACCCCTTCACGTGGTCGTGAGGGCACCGCGCTGATGGGCGCCGTCGAGCACCACCTGGAGGTCGTGCGCACTGCCCGGTACTGGGTGTTGGGCGAGGAGGCCCCCGCCCCCCGGGAGGCGTGGTTCGTGCTCCATGGCTACAAGCAGCTGGCGCGGCGCTTCCTGCGCCGCTTCGAGCCTCTGGACGACGGCACCCGGCTCATCGTCGCTCCCGAAGCCCTCTCCCGCTTCTACACGGGTGCGGAGACGGGCCGCCACGGGCCCACGTCGGTGGTGGGTGCCACCTGGATGACCCGCGAGGACCGGCTGCTGGAGATCGAGGACTATGTCCGCTACCTGGACCGGCTGTCGCAGATGGTCCTCGCGGACGCCGGTCACGATCTGCCGGTGGTGGTGCTGGGGTTCTCGCAGGGGGTGGCCACCGCCGCGCGCTGGACGGCGCTGGGCGCGGTTCGAGCCCGACGGCTGGTCCTGTGGGCGGACCTGCTGCCCCCGGACCTGGACGGAGAGAAGGCAGCCGCCGCATGGGCGGGCACGGACGTCGTGCTCGTCCGCGGCGACGCGGACGGCGCCTTCGCCGACCCGGCGCTCCTGGAGGCCGAACGCGCTCGCCTGGAGGCTTGGGGGGTGCGCCCGCGCGTCCACCGTTACGCCGGCGGCCACGACATTCGGCCCGACGTCCTGGTGGAGGTGGCCGCCGCCGGCCCGCCGCCAAGGGCCGGTTGAAGGCCGCTACTCTCCGTCGGTCAGCGAGACGTAGGCGGCATCGAGGCTCGCCACCAGCTCGCCATCCGAGCGGACCTCCACCCGGAGCCGCAGGCGCGCGCGCCCCCATCGCTCCAGAGTGGCCAGGAAGCGCCGCCACGCCTCGTCCTCCGGCGCGAACGCCTTCGCTTCGAGGCTCGCCTTCGCCGGCGCGAGGAAGCGGACGTCGCCGGCCTGGACGACGGTGTGCGCCCGGATCGCCGTCTCGTGCAGGCGCGCGTCCAGGAGCGTCCACCCCGCGAGCATGGCCAGGGCGGCCACCGAGCCCCCGAAGGCCGTCGCGCGGTGGTTGACGTTGGGGGCCAGCGGCGCCGCCAGGACCACGCTCTCGGGCGTCGCCACCACCACCTGCGTCCCCATCGCCGCCGAGAGCGGGATATCCCTGTGGATGGACTCCTCCACCGCGCCGCGTGCCATCAGAACTCCCCCACCATCGTGATCTCGGGAATCAGCTCGTAGCCCGTCTCCCGGGCTACCGTATCGCGGGCCAGGTCCATGAGCGCGCGCACGTCCGCGGCGGTGGCCCCGCCGAGGTTGACCACGATGTTGGCGTGCTTGTGGAAGATGCCCGCGCCGCCGTGGAGCGTCCCCTTGAGGCCGCACTCGTCGATGAGGCGTCCGGCGCCGATGCCCTCGATCTTCCGGAAGACCGAGCCGGCGGAGGGATAGAGCCAGAGATCCGGGTGACGGTCGTCCCGCCACTCCAGGTTCTCCCGCACGACGCGCCGGAGCGCCTCCACCGGCGTGGGATGTAGACGGAAGGTCGCCGTCAGCACCACGTCCCGACGGTGGTGCAGGACGCTCTCGTCGTACCCGAACCCGAAGTACTCCACGCCCACGGGCTTCCGGTCCCCCTCCTCGGTGAGCAGCTCCGCGGACTCGAGCATCTCCGAGATGAACACCGTGCGCTCCCGCTCCGGAGCCGGGGACAGGAAGTGGAGGTTCTGCCAGAGGGCGCCGCCCACCGTGCTGGGGATGCCCACGAAGTGGTGGAGGCCCCCGAGCCCGAGGGCCACCGTGGCGTCGATGAGGTCCGGGTAGGTCTCCACTCCCGCCCCGGCACGCACGCGGCTCCCATCGACGAACTCGACGCCGCCGACCTCGGAGCGCACCACCAGACCCCGGAAACCGCGGTCCCCCACCAGGATGTTGGCTCCGTGCCCCAGAAGGAACCACGGCACCCCGGCGTCCTTCGCCGCCTGGACCGCCGTGGCCAGCTCGTCCGGCGTTCGTGCCCGGTAGAGCAGGTCCGCGGGTCCGCCGATGCGGAACGTGGTGAAGGGAGCCAGCGGCACGTCACGCTCCAGGCGCGCGGGGTCGAGATGGCGCGCCAGGGCCTGGTGGGCTGACGTGGCGGCGGGGCTCATGAGGTGTCGCGTGCTCCTGGATTGGCCGCCCGGGTCGGCAGGGGGCGCAGGGGCCTCGAGCGCCGAGGCTCCGCAGGGCGCGCCTCACCGGGCGGCGAAAAGATAGCCGGCAGGCCGAAAAGTCGGTACCCACCGGCCACGCCGCCTACGTGGTGAGCCGCCCTGGCGGTCAGGCCCCCCTGTGGGCGTCTCCTGGCCCGTACGCCGTGGAAGGTACAACTTCCGGGCCGCGGCCCGGATCGGGGACGCACTCTCTTTTCCACGAACCCTCCAGGCGGGGAGGCACCGATGGGAACCATGCTGGCGTCGGATCTGGCGGCATTGATGGACCGGGACCTGGGGCGGCTGCAGGCCGAGCTCGAGGCCTATCCCGACGACCAGAGCGTATGGCGCGTCGGCGGCACGACCAAGAACTCCGCCGGCACGCTGACGCTGCACCTCGTGGGGAACCTGGAGGCCTACGTGGGCGCCGTGTTCGCCGGCACCGGGTACGTGCGGGACCGGGACGGCGAGTTCAGCGAGCGGGACGTGCCCCGCGCGGAGCTGGTGGAGCGGGTGGCGCGCTGCCGGCGGAACGTGGCCGAAGGTCTCGCCAACATCACGGACGAGGCCATGGTCCAGGCCTATCCGGGTGAGATGCCACCCCCCTTCCGGGGCTGGACCACCCACCGCTTCCTCACCCACCTCTCGAGCCACTTCCTCTGGCACCTGGGCCAGATCGACTACCACCGGCGACTCCTGGCGGAGAGCGCCGGGGCCTGAAGCCCCGCAGCGGCTCGCGGCTCGCAGGGCCTCGCGGGGGCTCCCGGGGATTCCACACGCCAACGTCCCGCATCTGGCGGAGACCCGGGCCCCGCGAGCTCGTCGTCGTTTCCTCCGTAACCTTCCGGGCGTCTCCCTCGTAGGGCTCGTCGCAGGGGGTGGGGTGGGGTGTCCGGAAATGGGACGCGCCTTCCCGAGGACGCACGCCCCGCCCCTCGTGCAGAACGCGAATCGAGCGCTGTAACATGTTGCCATACAATCAAGTACACTGCGGTTCGATGTCTGGCACGCACCTTTCCACCAGGGTGTGGGTGAGTGGTGGGTGCCCGGCCGGAGGGATGACGCGAGGGGAGAGGGACCGGGTCGGTGATCAGCCCGCCGGCTTCGGTCGGGCACTTCCGCTCCTGCCGGACGAAACGAACCCGCGAGTGATGGGGACGAGACCGTGAGAACATATCGGACGCTCAAGCTCCGGAGGACACCGCCCCGGTGCCCAGGGGGGGCCGAGGAGCGGGGGAGGACCCCCGTCGCCCGAAAGGGCCGGAGGTGCTGGCTTCCCCGGGCGCTGTCGGGGGCGTTGGTGGTGCTGGCGCTGGCACTGACGGCCGCGAGGCTGTCGGCCCAGAAGGTTCCGCAGAGGCTCACGCTGGACGACGCCATCAGCATCGCCGAGGCGAACAACCCGGGCTTCCGGAAGACGCAGAACGATGCCGGCCCTGCGGCGTGGGGGGTGCGCCAGGCGTACGCCGCATTCCTGCCCACGGCCAGCGCCCGCGGGCAGGCCCAGTACCAGCAGGGCGGTAATCAGACGTTCGGAAACGTCGTCCTCGGTGTGACCGGCACCAACTTCCTGCAGTCCTACTACAGTCTCGGTTTGAGCTGGACGCTGGACGGGCAGACGATTTTCGGCGTGCCCGCCGCCCGCGCCCAGAGGAGGGCCACGGACGCGGGCATCGCCGCCGCCGCCTTCGACCTGGAGTCGGCGGTGGCGCTCCAGTACCTGGCGGTGCTCCGGGACCAGGACGGCGTGGACGTCGCCCAGCGGCAGGTGGACCGGGCTTCCCAGAACCTGGCCGTCGTCAAGGCCAGGGTGTCCTCCGGGGCGGCCGCCGGCGCCGACGGCCTCAAGGCCCAGGTGGAGCGGGGGCAGGCGCAGGTGGCTCTCATCACGGCCCAGCGGCAGCTCCGGAACGACCGCGAGATGCTGGGTGAGCAGCTCGGCGTACCCCTGGACGGCGATGTCCAGCTGGTCAGCCAGTTCAAGGTCTTCCAGCCCCAGTGGAACCGCGACTCGCTCATCGACATGGCGTTGTCGTCCCACCCGCGCCTACGCGCCGATCGGGCGCAGGTGAGCGCCGCGCGCGCCACCGCCCGGCAGGCGGCGAGCCGGTACTTCCCGTCGGTGAGCCTGTCCACCGGGTGGGCCGGCTATACGCAGCAGGCCACCAACAAGGCCTTCGTCCTCAGCAGCGTAGAGCAAGGGGCGGCGAACGCCGTCCTGGCATGCCAGCAGGACAACGCGCTCCTGGCGGCGATTCCGGGTTACCCTGGCGTGACGAGCCGGGACTGCTCGCAGTACGCGTATACCGACGCCAAGGGCCAAGCGTATCTGGACAAGAACAACCAGTTCCCGTTCAACTTCACCAAGCAGCCCCTGTCCGTGGGCCTGTCGGTGTCCATCCCCATCTTCACGGGCTTCCAGCGGCAGCAGCAGGTGTCCCAGGCCAACGCGGCGGCGGACGACGCGCGGCAGACCGTGCGCGCCGAGCAGCTCACGCTACGCACCAAGGTGACGCAGGCGTACGACGCCCTCACCGCGGCCTACCAGGTGGTGCAGCTCGAGAAGCAGAACCAGGCGTGGGCCACCGAGGAGCTCGGCATGAAGCGGCGCCAGTACGAGCTGGGCGCCGTGCCCCTCCTGGACCTCATGGACGCCCAGACCACCGCCACCCAGGCCGACCAGTCCTACCTCAACGCCGTGTACGACTTCCACCTCAGCCTGATCCAGCTGGACGCGGCGGTGGGTCGGCGCCTGGAGCGCCAGTGACGCTCCCGACGACGCCCGCCACCGATACGCCATAGAGGAAACGAATCGTGGACATCATTCGCGATACCAAGCCGCAGAAGAAGAGGAAGCGGATCATCTGGACCAGCGCCGTCATCGTCGGCGTCGTGGGCATCACTCTGGGGGTCAGGGCGCTCCCGTCGGCGCTGCCCACGGTGGAGGGGGGCACCATCTGGCGTGACACCGTCAAGCAGGGCACGATGATCCGTCAGGTGCGCGGGCCCGGGACCCTGGTCCCGGAGCAGGTGCGCTGGATTACCGCCGTGACGCCGGGACGGATCGACCAGATCATCGACCTCCCCGGCACCACGGTGAAGAAGGGCGACGTGATCATGCGCATGAGCAATCCCGACGTCGACATGCAGCTCCTGCAGGCACAGCAGCAGCTCTCCCAGGCCGAGGCGCAGCTCTCGCAGCTCAAGAGCAACCTGGAGACCCAGGAATTGCAGCAGCGCGGCACCGTCGCCACGGTGCGCACCCAGTACCTGGAGGCCAAGCGCACCTACGACACGAACCAGAAGCTCTTCGACGAGAACGCGAACCTCGTGGCGCGCGCGACCCTGGACTCGTCGAAGGAGCAGTACGACGAGCTCACCCAACGTCTGAAGATCGAGCAGGACCGCCTGAACGTCATGCAGAAGACCCAGCAGGAGCAGATCGACGCGCAGAACCAGCAGATCGAGCGCCTCCAGGAGATGGTCCAGTTCAACAAGGATCGCCTCCAGTCCATGCAGGTCACGGTGCCGGTGGCGGGGGTGCTGGCACCGCTGGACATCCCCCTGCAGGAGGGCCAGTGGGTGCAGTCCGGCCAGCAGCTCTCCCGGGTGGTGGTGCCGGGCCGCCTCAAGGCCGAGATCCGGATCCCGCAGACACAGGCTCAAGAAGTCGTCATCGGGCAGAGAGCCCTCATCGACATGCGCACCGACAGCGTCTATGGGAAGGTGACGCGCATCGACCCGGCGGTGCAGAACGGGACCGTCACCATCGACGTGGTGCCGGACAGTCTGCCGCCCTCGGCGCGCGCCGACCTGAGCGTGGACGGCAACGTCATCATCGAGAAGCTCGACAACGTGGTCCACATGGGCCGGCCCACCTTCGGGCAGGCCAACTCCAAGGTGAGCATCTTCAAGCTGACGCCCGACGGGAAGGAAGCGCGCCGGGTCACCGTCGAGCTGGGCGCCAGCTCCGTGAACGAGATGGAGGTGAAGAGCGGGCTCAAGCCCGGGGACGTGGTGATCCTGTCGGACATGTCCCAGTGGGACGGATACAACGCGGTGAGGATCAAGAACTGAGGCATGACCAACACCAGTGAGGGGGATTCGATGGCTGGAGAAGCGCTGATTCGCCTGGAGGACCTGAGCAAGGTCTTCTACACGGAGGAAGTGGAGACCCACGCGCTGTCGAACATCAGGCTGGAGATCCAGACGGGGGAGTTCGTGTCCATCGCGGGCCCGTCGGGGTGCGGGAAGACGACGCTGCTGTCGATCCTGGGGCTCCTGGACTCGCCGAGCGCCGGCATGTACGTGCTGGACTCGGAGCCGGTAGAGAACCTGAGCGCGAGCCAGCGCGCGAAGATCCGGAACCAGGCCATCGGGTTCGTCTTCCAGGCGTTCAACCTGATCGGGGACCTGACGGTCTACGAGAACGTGGAGCTGCCGCTGACGTACCGGGGGATGCCGGGGAGCGAGCGGAAGGAGCGGGTGCAGGCGGCGCTGGAGCGGGTGGGGATGGCGCACCGTA
>JAJDNC010000123.1 GCA_022340865.1 Gemmatimonadota bacterium | reverse complement strand
CCGCTCGGAGATCCCGTCCCTGGACAGGGTGCTGGTCCGGGATTACCCGGGCTGGACCCAGGAGACGCCGGACGTCACCAAGGCCGACGACTTCCTGGAGCACCTGGGAGAGTGGAACGCGCAGGGCTCGATGCCGAACCTGGTGATGATGGTGCTGCCCAGCAATCACACCAACGGCACGGCGCCGGGATGGAGCACGCCGAAGGCCTCGGTGGCGGACAACGACCTCGCTCTGGGGCGCGTGGTGGAAGGCCTGACGCATTCGCCCTTCTGGAAGTCCATGGCCATCCTGGTGGTGGAGGACGACGCCCAGGACGGCGTGGACCACATCGACGGGCACCGTACCGTCGCCCTGGCGATCTCACCCTATGCGCGCAGGCAGGTGATCGACAGCACGTTCTACAGCCAGCCGAGCATGGTGAAGACCATCGAGCTCATGCTGGGGCTGCCGGCCATGAGCATGTTCGATCTGGTGGCCACGGACATGCGCGCGAGCTTCGTGGGGCCGGGCGAGGCGCCGGATCTCACCCCCTATACGGCGTTGACGCCGAAGCAGTCGCTCTACGACGTGAATCCGCCGGCATCCTCCCTGACGGGCGAGGAGAAGAAGGCCGCCCTGCAGTCGGCGCGCATGCGCTTCGACGTTCCGGATGCGGCGCCCAGCGACCTCCTCAACCGTATCCTCTGGCACGACGCCCGAGGGTGGAGCACGCCGTACCCCGGCGTCCGCCACGCGCTCTTTTTTCCCATGTCGGTGGACCTGGCGGACGACCAGCGGGAGGAGCGGGGCGAGGGGAGGGCCGGGGACCCGGGCGAGGTCCGTTCCGAGGCACCCCGAGGCGGAGGGCGCTAGCGACCTGCTGGCGGCGCTTCCCGGGGCCGGCCGCCGGCTACCCCCGCACCAGCTTCCTGTACTTCACCCGGTGGGGCTGGTCCACCTCGTCGCCCAGCCGCCTGCGCCGGTCCTCGGCGTACTCCTGGTAGTTGCCCTCGAACCACCGCACCTGCGAGTCGCCTTCGAACGCGAGGATGTGCGTGGCCACCCGGTCCAGGAACCAGCGGTCGTGGGACACCACCATCACGCACCCCGCGAAGTCCAGGATGGCGTTCTCCAGGGCACGCAGCGTATCCACGTCGAGGTCGTTGGTGGGCTCGTCCAGGAGCATGACGTTGCCGCCGGACTTGAGCAGCTTGGCCAGGTGCAGGCGATTGCGCTCGCCGCCGGAGAGCACGCCCACCTTCTTCTGCTGGTCGGCGCCCCGGAGGTTGAACCACGACAGGTAGGCCCGGGGGTTCACCTCGGCGCGCCCGAAGTACAGGATATCCGCGCCGTCCGTAGCCTCCTCGAAGACGGTCTTGTCCGGATCGAGAGCCTCCCGTGACTGGTCCACGTAGGCGAGCTGGACCGTCTGGCCGATCTCCAGAGCGCCGGAGTCGGGCTTCTCCTCACCTACGATCATGCGGAAGAGGGTGGTCTTGCCGACCCCATTGCCGCCGATGATCCCGACGATGGCGCCGGCGGGCACGTCGAAGGAGATGCGGTCCATGAGCAGGTTGTCGCCGAAGCCCTTGGTGAGCTCCTTCGCCCGGATGACCGTCGTCCCCAGGCGAGGCCCCTTGGGGATGAGGATCTCCGCGGTCCTCACCTGCTCCCGCTCGTCGGCGGCCAGCAGCTCCTCGTACGCGTTGACGCGGGCCTTTCCCTTGGCGTGGCGCGCCCGCGGCGACATGTGGATCCACTCCAGCTCCCGATCCAGCGTCCGCTGACGTGCCGACTCCTGCTTCTCCTCGACCCGCAGGCGCTCGCGCTTCTGCTCCAGCCACGATGAGTAGTTGCCCTTCCAGGGGATGCCCTCGCCGCGGTCCAGCTCGAGGATCCACTCCGCCACGTTGTCCAGGAAATAGCGGTCGTGGGTGATGGCCACGATGGTGCCGGGAAACTCCTTCAGGTGGTGCTCCAGCCACGCCACGGACTCGGCGTCCAGGTGATTGGTGGGCTCGTCCAGCAGCAGCATGTCCGGCTGCTCCAGGAGCACGCGACAGAGCGCCACCCGGCGGCGCTCGCCGCCCGAGAGCGTCGTCACGTCGGCGTCGCCCGGCGGCAGGCGGAGCGCGTCCATGGCGATCTCCACGTGCCGGTCCAGCTCCCATGCGCCCGCCGCATCGATGCGGTCCTGCAGCTTCGCCTGCTCGTCCAGGAGGGCGTTCATCTCCTCGTCGCCGGAGACCTCGCCGAACTTCATGCTCACCTCCTCGAAGCGCCGGAGGAGGTCGCGGGTCTCCTTCACCGCCCGTTCGACGTTCCCCTTCACGTCGAGCGCCGGGTCCAGCTCGGGCTCCTGGGCCAGGTAGCCGATGCGGGTCCCCTTGGCCGCCCACGCCTCGCCCAGGAAGTCGGTGTCGATGCCGGCCATGATCTTCAGGAGCGAGCTCTTGCCCGCGCCGTTGGGCCCCACCACGCCGATCTTGGCGCCGGGGAAGAACGACAGGTTGATCCCCTTGAGGATCTCCCGCTTGGGCGGGACGATCTTCGAGAGGCGATGCATGTGGTAGATGAACTGGGGGCCGCTCATGGAGGTGTGGGGATTCGGGTCGCAGGGGCTGCCGTGGTCCGCAGGCCGGCGCCGTCGCGGGCGCTCCGCGGGCCCTGGTGGGATGCCAATGTAATCGAAGGCAATGTCGCGGCGGAGAGCGCACCGCACGACGGCCGGGCAATTCCCGGTGCCGACTCGAGCCACGTGCACGCATCGGACCCGGCCGGCCGAGCACCGCAAACCGCCTGTCGCGAGCCCCTCGCCATCGACATTTGTGGTTTCTTAACCTCCATGCCGGGGGATTTTGTACGATCTTCACGGGCGCTCACCCACGTTTGAGGGCTGGTGAGCACACAGGCTCCGAAGCGGGAAGGTCCATGGCGGAAGAAGGAAACGGAGGCAAGCCAACCGGAAAGCGTCTGGCGGTGTTGTCGCTGGCCGCTCTGGGAGTGGTATACGGCGACATCGGCACCAGCCCCCTGTACGCATTCCGGGAGAGCTTCCACGAGAGCTATACCCTTCCGGTCCAGCCGGAGAACGTGCTGGGCGTGCTCTCGCTCATCTTCTGGTCCCTCGTCCTCGTCATCTCCGTCAAGTACCTGGTCTTCGTCCTGAGGGCGGACAACCGCGGTGAGGGCGGGATCCTCGCCCTCACGGCCCTGGTCACGCCCATGGCGGCGCGCAAAGGCGGTAGGAGAGCACTCCTCCTGCTGGGCCTCTTCGGGGCGGCTCTCCTCTACGGGGACGGCATGATCACCCCGGCCATCAGCGTCTTGTCCGCCGTCGAGGGACTCAAGGTCGCGACGCCCGTGTTCACGGACTACGTCATCCCCATTACCGTGGGCATCCTCGTGGCGCTCTTCCTGTTTCAGAAGCGAGGCACGGAAGGAGTCGGGAAGGTCTTCGGGCCGATGACCCTGGTCTGGTTCGCCATGCTGGCGGTGCTGGGTGTCTCCCAGATCGTGCGGCAGCCGGGCGTGCTGGCGGCGGTGAATCCCGTGCACGCGCTGCGCTTCTTCGGGACGAACGGTCTGAAGGGCTTCCTGGTCCTGGGGAGCGTCTTCCTCGTGGTCACCGGAGGCGAGGCGCTCTACGCCGACCTGGGCCACTTCGGGGCGCGGCCCATTCGGATCACCTGGTTCGCCGTCGTGCTGCCGGCGCTCCTCCTGAACTACTTCGGGCAGGGAGCGCTGCTGATGCGCGACCCGGCCGCGGTGGTGAACCCCTTCTACCACATGGGACCGGGGTGGGCCATCTACCCCATGGTGGTTGTGGCCACCGCCGCCGCCGTCATCGCGTCCCAGGCCATCATCTCGGGGTCGTACTCCCTGGCGATGCAGTCCATGCAGCTCGGCTACAGCCCGCGCTTGCAGATCGAGCACACCTCCGAGCTGGAGATCGGGCAGATCTACATGCCGGGGATCAACTGGGCGCTGGCCATCGCCTGCATCGGGCTGGTCCTCGGCTTCAAGACGTCCAGCAACCTGGCCGCGGCGTACGGCGTGGCGGTCACCACGACCATGGTGATCACCACGGTCCTCTTCTTCGTCCTCGCCCACGAGCGTTGGAAGTGGCCCCTGCCGGTGGCCGCGGGCCTCTCGGGGCTCTTCATGCTCATGGACGGGTCCTTCTGGCTGGCGAACATGACGAAGATACCGGCGGGCGGCTGGTTCCCGCTCGTGGCGGCGTTCACGGTCTTCCTGCTCATGACCACCTGGCGCTCCGGCCGCCGGCTCCTCGCCGACCGGATGAAGGCACGAGAGCTGCCCTTCGCCGACTTCATCGGCGACATCGTCGGCCACCCGCCCGCTCGGGTCACCGGCACCGCGGTCTTCATGTTCAGCGACCCGGAGGGCACGCCGCGGGCCCTCCTGCACAACCTCAGGCACAACCGGGTTCTCCACGAGCAGATCGTCTCCCTGTCGGTGAGGACCGAGGACGTGCCTCACGTGCCCCTGGGGGATCGTGTGGAGCTGATCCCACGGGCCGGCGGGTTCTACACGCTGATCCTCCATTACGGATTCATGGACGACATCGACGTGCCGGACGTGCTGGGCCGCCTCGACGGGCAGGAGGGGCTTCGGTTGAAGCCGCTGGCCACCACGTACTTCCTGGGCCGTGAGACCCTCGTGCCCAGCAGCCACGGCTCGGGGATGGCCCTGTGGCGGGAACGTCTGTTCGCGTTCATGAGCCACAACGCGCGCTCGCCGGCGTCGTACTTCCGGTTGCCCCCCAACCAGGTCGTGGAGCTGGGCGCGCGCATCGAGCTCTGATGCCGGAGGACGGCGAGACAGGCCGGCCCCTGGCACCGCAGGAGCTTTCGGATAGCTTCCCTTCGATGTCAGCAGCTGTCCTCGTGGTCGACGACGAGCCGCACATCCGGCGTGCTTTGCGGAACGCCCTGGCCGGGGACTTCCAGCGCGTCCTGGAGGCGGCGAGCGCGCAGGAGGCCGTGGACCTGGCCGCCGCGCACCGGCCGGACATCGTCATCCTCGACCTGGGCCTTCCGGACCGTCCGGGCCAGTGGGTGTGCGCCGAGCTCCGCAAGTGGTCCTCGGTTCCCATCATCGTGCTCTCGGCCCACCACGGCGAGTCGGAGAAGATCCGCCTCCTCGACGAGGGCGCCGACGACTACGTGACCAAACCCTTCAGCCCCGCCGAGCTGCTGGCGCGCGTGCGTGCTCAGCTGCGACGGGCGCACACCGCGGAGCCCGACGGAGCCGGCGCCTCGGTGACCATCGGCGACCTGGTCATCGACCCTGGAGCGCGTACGGTGCGCAAGAGCGGTGAGGACGTGCACCTGACTCCCACCGAGTGGGAGCTGCTGCGGGCTTTCCTGCGGCACGCCGGCAAGACCCTCACGCACCGCCAGCTCTTCCAGGCCGTGTGGGCCACCTCGTCCGGAGATCCGCAGCAGTATCTGAGGGTGTACGTGGCCAACCTCAGGCGAAAGCTGGAGCCGGATGCCGTGCGGCCCGCGCTCATCATCACGGAGCCCGGGGTGGGATACCGCTTCGAGACGGGTGCGTGACATGACCCGGTCCTCGCGGCTGGTGGCGGGGCTGGTTCTGTGGGTGGTGATCGCGGCGGTGGCCACCTTCGTGCTGTGGACCTTCCGGGGCTCGCTGGACGAGGCGCACTTCGCCCTGGCCTATCTGCTGGTGGTGCTTGGAGCGAGCGCCCGGGAAGGGCGCGTGGTGGGCCTGGTGCTGGCGGTGCTGTGCTTCGTGCTCTTCAACTTCTTCCTGCTGCCGCCGTACTACAGCCTCGCCATCGAGGACACCCTGGCGTGGTGGGTGCTGGTGGCCTTTCTGGTGACGGGGACCGTGGCCGCCGAGCTCTTGTACCGGGCGCAGCGCGCCGTGGCCCTGGCGGAGCAGCGCGCCGTGGAGATCGAGCGTCTGGCCGAGGAGGCCAGGCACGTCGAGGCGCTGCGCGAGGCGGATCGCCTCAAGGACGCCATGCTCGCCAGCGTGTCCCACGATCTGCGCACTCCCCTCACGTCCATCCGGGCGACGGCGGCGGAGATCCGGGCCGAGGGCAACGAGTCGGCAGCCATCATCGAGGAGGAAGCCGAACGCCTGAACCGCTTCGTCACCGACCTCCTCGACCTGTCCCGGATCAGGGCAGACGCGCTTCCGACGGAAGCCGAGATCAACGCCGCCGACGACCTCATCGGGGCCGCCCTGGAGCGGGTGCGTGCGCTCCCGGGGGCGGAGCTCATCGACGTGAGGCTTCCTGCGGATCCCTCGGTGCCGGTGGGGCGCTTCGACTTCGTCCAGGCGCTGCGCGCCCTGGGGAACCTGCTGGAGAACGCCCTGCGGCACTCCCCGGCGGGCACGCCCGTGGAGCTCGAGGTCTTCAGGAGCGGCGGCGCTCTGGTGTTCGAGGTGAGGGACCGGGGCCCCGGCGTCCCGCGCGAGCACAGGGAGCGGCTGTTCGAGCCGTTCCAGACCGGTTCCCCCAGGGGCGGTGCCGGGGGGACGGGTCTCGGGCTGGCCATCGCCCGGGGAGCCGCCCGGGCCCAGGGTGGAGACGTCGAGTACCGGCCCCGGGAGGGCGGGGGAAGCGTGTTCGCGCTGCGGCTTCCCGCCGCGGACGTGCCCGGGCTTTCTTGATGCCCTCTTAACGGCGCTGTCGCCCGCGTTTGTGCGTCTTTCACGGATGCGCCCCGACCTTCCCAGGGTAGGGATCGAGAAGGGAGCGCGGCGTGACGGATCCGGATCACGAGGGCAGGAGCATCGCCGGCGGTGAAGCGCTCACCGCGTTCGAGCGGGTGGTGCCGCGCCTCGTCTTCCTCTTCGTCGCCGTCATCGTGGTCCTCTCGGTCCTCTTCACGCTCTTGCGGAGGTGGAAGGCCCCATGATGCCGACCACGGAACATACGCACGACCCCGTCGACAGGGCGCGCACGGAGATCCTGAGCAGGGCCTTCGAGAAGGCGCGCACCCACCTGGACGAGGCGCTGAGCGAAGCGAGCCGGCGCGCCGAGGCGTTCAATCTCCTGGGGGTCATCGACGAGGTTCGCGGCAACGCCTCGTCGGCGCGCACCAACTGGAGGATCGCGCTGCTCCTGGACCCCGCCTACGCGCCGGCGCGGGAGAACCTGGACCGCTCCATGCTGGGGGACGGGCACCGGCACGCTCCCTCGCTGGGATAACGGAGGCGCGCGGGCCCCCGCGCGTTGTCAGTCCGGCGATGGCCTGACAGTATTGGTGTTCCTCCCCCGGAGACGGACGGGGAGGAGACATCCTGCCCCCCGCGACGGCGCCGGCCGTGTCGCCAGGGCGGCGCGGCGATCACCGAACCGGAGCGGGGAAAGCGTGACGAAGCTGGCTGTTCTCGCCCTGCTGGTGCCCGCCATGAGCACGCCGCACATCGCGCGGATCCCACCGGGGCCCGGAACCGGCCCTCCCTCCGGTGAAATCACCGTGGCGCACACCCGGGCCCCGATCCGGCTGAACGGCCGGATGGAAGAGCCCGTCTGGACGCGCACCGACTCCATCACCGACTTCCGCCAGCGGGAGCCGGACGAGGGGGCTCCGGCGACCGAGCGGACGGTGGTGCGGGTGGCCACGGACAACCGCGCGCTCTACATCGCCGTGCGAGCGGAGGAGCCGGCGTCGGAGATCCGTGCCTCGCAGCTCAGGCCCGATGCGGATCTCCGCTCGGACGACTACGTCTCCATCCTCATCGACAGCTTCGACGAGCAGCGCAGCGCCCTCGTCTTCGAGACGAATCCGAACGGCGCGCGCGTGGACGGGCAGCTCGAGGGCTCCGCGTGGCACCCGGACATGAGCTGGAACGGGATCTGGGACGTCGCCGTACACCGGGATCCGTCGGGGTGGACGGCGGAGTTCCGCATTCCGTTCGAGACGCTCCGGTTCCGATCGGGGGCAACGGCGTTCGGCTTCAACGTGCGGCGCTTCATCCGCGCCCGGAACGAGGAGGACCTGTGGCGCGCCTGGCGGCGCACGCAGGGCCTCGACCGTCTGGTGGACGAAGGCCAGCTGACGGGGCTGGGCGGCGCCCGCCGCGGGACGGTCGTGGCGTTGCGGCCGTACGTGCTCACCCGGGCGCAACAGGCGGGCTACGACACCACGGGGACGCGGGTGCAGCGGGGCACCGTGAAGGGCAAGTTCGGCCTCAACGCGAAGCTCCCCGTCACCGGCACGCTCACCGCGGACCTGACGGTGAATACGGACTTCGCCCAGGTCGAGGCCGACCAGCAGAAGATCAACCTCTCCCGCTATCCGCTGTTCTTTCCCGAGAAGCGCGAGTTCTTCCTCGAGTCCAGCGGGATCTTCAACTTCGGCAGCACGCACCAGACGCAGATGTTCTACTCGCGGCGCATCGGGCTCAACGACAGCGGGCCGGTGCCCATCCTGGGGGGCGCCAGGGTGTACGGCCGCGCCGGTCCGTGGGTGCTGGGGCTGCTGGACGTGCGCACCGGAAAGGGCGACGAGGCGAACGACGCGGTCGTCCGCATCCGTCACGACGTGCTGGACAATTCCTACGTCGGCCTCATGGCGACGTCGCGAGCGGGCCCGGGCGTCGGAGGCGTCCAGCGGGCCGCCGGCGTGGACGGCGACTTCCCGCTGGTGATCCGCGGCCGCAACCTGGAGCCGTCGTTCTGGGTCATGACCACGGACACGTCGGGCACCGGAACGCGCGTCGCCTGGCGCGCGTCGGTGGACTTCCCCAACGACCTTCTGGACTTCTTCCTGACCGCCTCCGAGGTCCAGGGCGACTTCGCTCCGACGCTCGGGTTCGTCAGCCGCACGGACGTGATCGGGACTTCCGGGCACGTCGACTACCGGCCGCGCCCGAACATCCCCGGGTTGCGGCGGCTCGACTTCAAGGTGATTCCGAGCTGGCAGATCGAGGCGCCGGTGGGCGGCAGCCTGGCCCGGCCCGACACGTGGGAGAGCGCGCGCTTCGAGTGGCGGCCGCTGGGTGGCGACCTCCAGTCGGGCGACCACTTCGAGCTCAACCTCCAACGCATGCTGGACGCGCCGACGGACACGTTCGACCTCTATCCCGGTGTGGTGGTGAGCCCGGGACGCTACTGGTGGACCCGCGGTGAGCTGCAGTACCGGAGCGGCAGCGGCGATGCCTTCGGGTTGAACGCCCAGCTTTCCTGGGGAGGGTTCTACGACGGTAGCGACCTCGGCCTGCATCTCGCCGGGACCTGGCGCGCCGGAGGGCACCTCATCCTCGAAGGGAGCGCGGATCGCGACGCCGTGCGCCTGCCGGGGGGCCGGTTCACCGCCCTGGTGCTGGGGAGTCGCGTCCGTTACGCGTTCACCACGCGCAGCGACTTCCTGGCGTACGTCCAGTACAACGGCGAGAACCGGACCACCAACTTCGACCTGCGCTTCCACTGGGTGCCGGCCATCGGCGACGATGTCTATGTCGTATGGACGTCGGGCTACTCGACGAGTCCGGCAGCGGCCTATCCGTTCCCCGGGACGTCCGCCTTCCGACGGCCTCTCGAGGGTGCCCTCGTCGTGAAGGCGGTGTACCGGCTCGCTTCGTGAAGGCGCCGGGGTCGCGCTCCCCGACGGTACTCACGCGAAAAGACCCCTTCTCGGCGGCGGTCGTTCACCGCCGCGCTTCGTTCGGGCAACCCCCCACCCGTCGCCCGGCGTCAGATTTCCGACAAGTGTCGACGGGGGGAGGCAAACGGTGCTGGATTCGCTGAGGCACGACGTCCATTTCGCGCTGCGCACGCTCGGTCGCAACCGGGGCTTCGCGCTGGTCATGATCCTCACGCTGGGGCTGGGTACCGGCGCCAACACCGCCATCTTCAGCGTCGTGGAGAGCGTGATGCTCAAGCCGCTCCCGTATCCCCACGACGACCGGCTCGTGGAGCTGTGGAGCACGGGGGGGCCCTCCGGGGCACCGAAGATGCGCATGAGCCTGTCCTACCAGGAGGTACAGGACGCCGGCGGCCTTCACGACGACTTCACCGCCCTCGCCGCCTACTCCCAGACGCGCTACAACCTCACGGGCATCGGCGAGCCCCGGGAGGTTCAGGCCGCCCTGGCCTCGCCGGCGATCTTCGAGGTGCTGGGCGTGCGCCCGGCCCTGGGCCGCGGCTTCCTCCCCTCCGACCTCCGCGAGCCCGTGGTGGTGCTGAGCCACGGCCTGTGGATGCAGCTCTTCGGGGGCGACGCCGGCGCCGTCGGCCGCGTGGTGACGCTGGACGGGAACGGTTACACGGTGGTGGGGGTGATGCCGGCGGACTTCACGTTTCCGGACGAGGGCACGCAGCTCTGGGCCCCCCTGGGCCTGGCGTTCGTCGCGCGCCCGGAGATGGAGACCGATCCGAACTTCCACGCCCTCAATGCCGTCGCCCGCCTCCGCGACGGTATCGACCTGCAGCGGCTCCGGTCGGACCTGGACGTGGTGGCCGCGCGGAGGAACACCTCGCTCAAGGGCCCACAGGCCGGCGGCACACGCGAGATGCGCGTGCAGATCCAGGGCGGGCCGCCTCCCGGCACCGGGGGCGCGGGCGGGCCTCGCGTCCGCATGGGCCCTCCGCAGCCGCCTGGCTTCGCGGTCGCGCTTCTGCGTGACGAGGCCGTGGGCGATGCACGTACGCCGCTTCTCGTCCTGTTGGCGGTGGTGGGGCTCGTCCTCGTCATCGCGTGCGTGAACGCCGCGAACCTCCTGCTGGCCCGCTCGAGCGCGCGTCAGCGGGAGCTGGCCGTGCGCCGCGCGCTGGGTGCAGGACGGGGTCGCATCGTGGGACAGCTCCTCACGGAGAGCGTGCTGCTGGCCCTCGCCGGCGGACTGGTGGGGCTCGTCTTCGCCGAGCTCGGCGTGTCGGCGATCCTGGCGGCGTGGCCGGCCGTGCTTCCCCGTGCGCACGCCATCGGGCTCGACGCGGCCACGCTCCTGTATGCGTTGCTCGTCTCGCTGGTGACGGGGATCGCCTTCGGCCTCGCCCCGGCCGTCCGCTCCAGCGCCGTGACGCTCGACACGTCGTTGCGGGAGGGAAGCTCCACGGCGACGGCGGGTCCGGGGCGACACCGCCTGCAGCGGGGGCTCGTGGTGGCCGAGATCGCCCTGGCCCTGGTGGTGCTCACCGGCGCGGGACTCCTGGTGCGGAGCTTCGCGCGCCTCCGGAGCATCGATCCCGGCTACGACGTCCACGACGTCCTGACGGCGCGGATCCGCCTCACGCCGGCCCGCTACGAGGGCAGGGCGCAGCAGTTGGACTTCTATCAGCGAGTCGTTCAGGAGCTCGGACGCCAGCCGGGCGTCGAGTACGCTTCGGTGGCCCGGACCCTGCCCATGAGCGGGCAGGTCCAGATGCTGGCCATGGACCCTCGCACCGTCAGACCCGACGATCCCCAACCCTTCCTGGCCATGGGCCTCGGCATCGTCGGGCCGGGCTTCTTCCACACGCTGCGCATCCCGCTCCTGGCCGGCCGCACGTTTACGGACCAGGACCGGGAGGACACGCAGCCGGTGGCGGTCATCAACGCGGCCCTGGCCAAGCGCCTGTGGCCGGGCCAGAACCCCATCGGCCGCACGATGCCCATGCCACTTCCGGGAAGGAGGGGCCGGGGGCCGGCGGACGTGATGGTCGTCGGCGAGATCGGCGACGTGCACTACGCGTCGCTGACGGACCCGGTGAAACCCGAGATCTACCTGCCCTTCTCGCAGAGCGGATCCGTGTCCGACGCGGGTGCATGGGTCGTCGCCCGCTCCGACAAGGACGCGCTGGGTCTCGCCGGAGCGGTGCGCAGGGCAGTGCACGCCATCGATCCGGAGCAGCCCGTGGCCACCCTCACCACCCTCGGCGGCATGGTGAGCCGGTCCACGGCGGGGCGCAGCTTCAACATGACGCTGGTGGGCATCTTCGCCCTCCTGGCGCTCGGCCTGGCCGTGGTGGGCATCTACGGTGTCACGGCCTATACCGTGGAGCAGCGGACGCAGGAGATCGGCGTGCGCGTGGCCATGGGCGCCGCCCGCCGGAACGTGTTGCGCCTGCTGTTGGTGGAGACGGCGGCGATGGCCGGACTCGGCATCGTCATCGGTCTCGCGGGTGCGCTGGGTGCCACCCGGGTGCTTGCGAGCCTCCTCTTCGGGGTCTCCGCAACGGACGCCACGACCTTCGTCCTCACCACCGTGGTGCTGGGCGCCGCCGCCCTGCTGGCGGCGCTCGTGCCCGCGCTCCGGGCCGCACGCATCGATCCGGTGCACGCGCTCAGATCCGAGTAGGTCAGCCGGATCCGGTCTCCCATCGCGGGGTTAGATTGAGGACATGTCGCGGCAGGCGATCCTTTCATAACCCCGACCCACCCCAACGAAGGAGGCGGCGTGGACACGAAGGTCCAGAGCGCCCTGAACGAGCAGATCCGGGCCGAGCTGCACTCGGCGTACCTCTATCTGGGTATGTCGGCCCACTTCTCGGAGCAGAACTTCGACGGTTTCGCCCACTGGATGAAGCTGCAGGCGGACGAAGAGGTCGAGCACGCCATGAAGCTCTATGCCCACGTGCTGCGCTGCGGAGGCCACGTCGAGCTCAAGGCCGTGGAAGCGCCTCCGAAGAAGCTCGGGAGCCCGCTGTCGGTGTTCCAGGCGGCCCTGGCGCACGAGAAGAAGATCACGGGGATGATCCACGAGCTCTTCGACCTCGCCCGGGAGAAGGACGACTACGCCACCGAGCTGGAGCTCCAGTGGTTCGTCAACGAGCAGGTGGAGGAGGAAGAGAACGCCGGCAGGGCCGTCGAGCAGCTCAAGATGGCGGGAGAGAGCACGGCCGCGCTGCTCATGCTCGACCACCGCTTCGGTGAGCGCGGGGGGTGAGGAGCTGACGAGACGCCGCAGGCGGGCATCTCCTCCGGGGAGGGGAACCCCGGAGCGAGCAACATGCCCGCTTGCGGCGGGAACCGAGGCTTCCGAAGTTTGCAGCCGCCGCAGGAATCGGGATCGAGGTAGCGTCACATCTTCGCGGGCGACTCCCAGTCCACCGCGGAAGGACTCGTATGCATGCCCAGGAACCCCACACAGGAGCGCGTGACCGTGTGGGTCGACCTGCCCATCTGATGGTGAAAGGGGATCCCCCCGCTCCGGAAGCGTCACCCGAGGGCAGGCGGGGAGCGGGCTCGCGCGTCCACGACGAGCTGGTGCTGGTGGTGGACGACGATGCCGCGGTGCTGCGCATGGCCGCGAAGGTCCTGCGCAGAGGAGGCTACGAGGTGCTGGAGGCGGGGGGCGGTCGGGAGGCTTTGAAGATCGCCGAAGAGCAGGGCGGCAGGATCAAGCTGCTCCTCACGGACGTGGTCATGCCCGAGATGGGGGGCAGGGAGGTGAGCGAGGAGCTTCGCCGTCGCTACCCCCACATCAGGGTCCTCTTCATGTCCGCCTATACGGAGGACGAGGTCATCCTCCGTGGCGTCCGCGTCGCCGAGGTGAACTTCGTGTCCAAGCCCTTCACCGTGGACGGGCTGCGCAGCAAGGTGCGCCAGGTTCTCGACCGACCCGGCTGAGGCGCCCCTGCGTCAGCCTCCCCCTCCTCCTCTCCTCTTCTGCGCGCTTCCCGCCAGCGCCTTGTAGTACTGCTCCACGAGCTTCCGATACCCGTCGGGCACTTCGTCCGAGCCCTGCAGGGTGGCGCGCTCCTCGGGAACGCCTTCCACCTCCCGCCGCAGCGAGAACTCCAGCCGTTTGAGAGACTCCAGCACCTCCGCCTGCAGGGCGGCCGCCTGGGCCGGGTCGTTCCACACGCCGCGTTGCTCCAGACGCTGGAGGGCGTCCCGGATCGCCTGCGCGCCCGAAGCATCCTGGCCGCCGGCGCGGAGCTGCATGCTCAGCGTATCCGCCTGCACGGCTCGCTCGCGGAGCTCCCGGGTGAGCTGACGGATGTCCTCGTCGGTGAGGGGGCGTAGCCCCGTCGGCGCTCCGGGCCGAGCCCCACTCCCGACATCGGGCTGCGCGTCCGCGGATCCACCGGGCGCTCCACCCGTCGGAGCTCCGGAGCGCCCCTGTCGTCCACCCTCCCTGGCCGGCGCCTGGCCTCCCCGCCCAGCACCCTGTTGGGCGCGACCCCGGGCCTGCTGGTCCCCCGCCTGCCCCTGTCGACCTTGCCCCTGCCGGCCCTGTTGATCCCCCGCCTGTCCCTCCTGACCTTGCCCCTGTTGCTCCTGGTCCTGCCGGCCCTGTTGGCCCCCGGCCCGGGCGCCCTGTGCCGACCGATCGGAGGAGGACGGCTCGCGCAGCCGGCGGTCCATGGACTCCATGCCCCGCATCAGGTCCCGGGTGTTCTCCAGCGCCTGCTTCAGGGGATCGGGCTTCGCGTCCGTGGCGGCGTCCAGCGCCTCCTGGAGCTTGTCCCGGAGCGCCTGGATGTCGCCCTCGATGCCGAGCTCGAAGGTCACCGCCGATTCGCGATCGTATTGCTCGATGGTTCCCCTGGAGTACTGGATCTTCTCCTTGAGCTTCGAGTCGCGGATCTGGTTGGCGGCGTCCGCCAGCTTCTGGGCCGCCTCCGGCTGCTGGCCGCGAGACACGGTGGCCGCGCGGTCGAGCTGCTTCTCCAGGTCCGACACGGCTCCGGTCATCTGGTCCTTCCGGTCTCTCAGCCGGGAGATGGCGTCCGCGCGGCCCTGCCCGCTCTCGGGCAGGTTGCGCACGTCCTGCTCCACGCCCCGCTGTTGACGGGCCAGGTCGTCGGCCTCGCGCATGGCGTTCTCCGCATCCCGGCGTGCACGCTGCGACTGCGCCTGCTCGAGTCGTCGGCGGGCATCCTCCAGGCGAGCGGCTGCGGTGTTCACCTCCGCCTGCGCCGCGCTCCCCGAACGGGCCGCCGCACGGCGCATGGCATCCGCGGCCTCCTGGAGACGACGTGCGGTCTCCTGCAGGTCCGGGTCACCGTTCTGGCGAGCGAGGCGCTCGAGCTGCCGTGCCGCTTCCTCGGCCTGGTCGGCGAGGTTCCGCTGCTGGTCGCCACCCCCCGCTCCCGAGGCGGCCGAGCCCTGGGCGCCGGGCTGGCCCTGCTGCCTCTGGCGCTCCGCCTCCTGCTGCTGCCGGCGCGCCAGCTCCTTCAGCTTCTCCAGGAGCGCGTCCACCTGGTCGTCGGTCCTCTGCTCCTCGCCGCGCTGGACGGTCTCGTACTGGTTCTTGAGCTTGTCCATCTGGAGCTGGAAGAGGTCGGCGAGGTCGTCGGCCGCCTGCTGCTGTCCGCCGCCGCCCCCACCCTGGCTGCGCTGTTGCACCACGACGCGGTCGTACGTGTCCTCCGCCTGCTGGAGGAAGCGCAACGCCACCTGCTCCTCGGGGATCGCCCCCTTCAGGTCCTCGTCGTCCAGGCGCGCCTTGGCGCGCACCATCGCGGAATCCGCGCGCGGCAGGATGGCCGCCACGTCGTGGACTCCCGGATCGCTGTCCGCCACGCCCCGCTCGTGCATGCGCTGGACCAGCGTGTGTACCTGACCGCGGAGGCGCTCCTGCGCCAGCCCCACGCTCACCACGTTCTGGCTGAACTCGTCCGCCGGATACGTCCCCTTCTGCCGCACGAGGTTGAACGTGGCGGCGATGATCTGCCGCTCCATCTCGGAGAGCGCCTGGTTCGTCTGCCCCTGGCCCTGACCCTGGCCGGCCCCGGGGTTGGACTGCCCCTGACGATACGTGTGCTCGAAGGGGCGGATCTGGAGGAAGTACATGTCGCTGGCCACGGGCGTGGCTCCCGGACCCCGATTGTCCCGGGCGATGGCGTAGTAGGAGATCAGATCTCCAGGCTCGAGGCCGAGATCCTCCAGGTACAGCGTGTGGCCCGCCGACACGTCGGCGAGGGGAGCACCGCTGGCCCTGAACACCGGCACCGTGTCCTCGGGACCGCCGTTGGTCGAGTACACCAGGCGCACGTCGCCGATGCCGTAGTCGTCGTCGGCGTGCATCTGCAGGTAGACCTCCTCGATGGGAGACACGTGCGTGTCGCGCCCCGGCTTGGTGAACTCCACCGTCGGCTCCCGGTCCTTCAGCACGTCGATGGTGTACTCCGGCGACGCGTTGGCCATGGCGCCGCCGGACCGGGCCAGGTCCACCGAGTAGAAGCCCTTCCGGGTCACGGTGAAGCGCCCCACCAGCGTGCCGTCGGTGGCGGTCGCAAGGGAGTCGCCGGGCTTCCCGTCGAGGATCAGGCGCCCGCCCGCGGCGGGGAGGGTGGGGGTCACGTGGACCTCCACCACCGTTCCGGGAAGCGCCGCCACGTCTCCGCCGTCCTCCACGGTGCGGGGCTCGAGCCCCGTGTAGGCGGGGAAGTGGTAGACGAGGTCCAGGCGATCCACGTACGGCAGCTCGGCGACATCGATGGTGTACGTCGGCGAGCGCACGCCCGACGCCTCCACGAAGTACTGGGTGCGCTGATCCACGCCCAGGAGCATGAGCTGGAAGCCGCCGTCCTCCGCGGTGAGCATGCTCATGCGCTGGAAGGGGGCGTCCGGGGAGGTGCGCGTGAACACCGAGGCCTCGGCGGCATCGAAGCCGGAGAGCCTTGCGCTGATGAGCTGGTCGGTGCGGCGCGGAATGGTGACGTCTCCGGGGCTCACGTCGATGGTGAAGGGGTTCACCACTCCCGCGTCCCGGGTGGGGACGAGGAGGGCGGTGACGCCGCTCCGCAGATGGACGGGGCCCAGGAGGACCAGCGCGACGCCGGCCACCGCCACCGCGGTGAGCATCCCGCCGAAGCGGTACAGTCGCGGCTGCTCGACGCGGCGGCCGAAGTCCACCCGGCGCGCCCGCTCCAGAGCCGTCTCCGCGACGCGACGCGCCAGCGCCGGCGACGGGTGGCGGGTCTCGTCGGCATCCAGGGCGCTCACCACCGTATGCTCCAGCGAGGGCTCGTGCTCCTCCAGATAGAGGGCCACCTGGGTGTCGGTGACACGACGGAGGAGGGGACGGAGCAGGTACGCCCAGACCGAGACCGCCAGCGTGCCCCAGGTGAGGACGCGCAGCCACAGGACCGCCGTCGGCGCGAAGCGCAGGCGCTCCAGCGCCAGGGAGGAGAGGAAGGTCGCCGCCAGCGTGAGGGCGAGGGCGTAGGTGAGCCCCCTCAGCATCACCCGCAGGCGCCAGCGCCGCTTGACGCTCCGCACGACGTCCAGGACCTGAGCCCTTCCGGCCTTTCCGCTCATCTCGACTCCTCCTTCTCGCAGCCCGCCGCTGCTCTGGCACACTACATCGCCGCGGTCGTCCGCCGCCACCGTCTTCGCGCCGTCATCCCCTCGCCCCGTCTACGAACGGCTCACCACCGGGCCCGGTACCTTCCTTCTTCGCGACATCCAGTTGGACAGGGCCGTATCCAGCAGGAGCAGGCCGAACGCGGCGTATAGCAGATAACGCCACGCCGACTGCCGTTTCTCCAGGTCCTCCCGCCGCAGCTCCGCGGCGTTCCCCGAGGGAGGCGCCCGCACCGCGCCCGCCGGCGCCGTCACCCGGGCCGCCAGCTCCGCCGGGTCCAGATGCTCCAGCTTCGACTCCGACAGGTCCACGTTCACCGCGATGACGAAGGGGCGCGTCGGCTCCACCCCCTCCGGGCGCACCGTGTAGAAGCCCCGGTCCTCGAGCGTGAGATAGCGCGGGCCCTCCTTCGGCAGGGGTACCACGCTCCCCGATGGTGACAGCACGATGGGCACCACTCCGGGCTCGAGCCCGGCCTCCTTCGGCGACGACAGCCCCGCCGACTCCAGCGCCTTGGGATCGGCCAGGTTCAACACCTGCCCGGCGGTGAGCCAGGGGACGACCTGACCCCGCCCGCTCAGGTACTCCAACATGCGCTGCACGAAGGGCAGGAACACCGGCTGCAGAGCCAGGTCGTTCCAGAACTGGTCGAGGGTGGAGGTCCACACCAGCACCGTGCCCTTGCCACGGTATCCCTCCACCAGGGCGGGAGTGCCGTCGTCGTAGCGTGCGAGCACCCGCGCCGAGTCCGCCGGCTGGAAGGCCCGCGCGCGGAAGAAGCGTGCGGCGGTGAAGTCGCCGCTCCGGGGTCTCGCGAACACCTCGAAGATGGGGCTGTCGTGGTCGAGGAATCCGAGGCGCCCTCCCTGGCCTTCGGCTGGATCCTGCACGCCGCCCACCGTTCCAGGCAGGATATCCGCCGCAGAGGCGGGCCAGGACGCCTCCTGGCCCAGGACCACCAGCACGCCACCGCCGGCCTCCACGAAGCGGCTTACCCGCTGGGCGGAGGCACCGTCCAGCCGGGTGTCGTTGAGCACCAGCACCGCCGCGCCCGAAAGGTCCTCGCCGCGCACCTCGTCGCTCCGGCGCACGCGCACCGTGAAGCGGTCGTCGGGAGAGATGTCCAGCGCCTCGCGGAGATAGAGGCTGGCATTGCGTCCCGTGCGGGACCCCTCCAGCACCGAGACCGGGATCGCGCTCCCCGGCGACGCCACGAAGTAACGGGCGTCGTCGGCCGCGAGACCGTCGTCGGGGACGCTGACCGCCCCGCGGGTGTGGGGCAGGGAGAGCGTGAACGGCGCGAAGGTCACCGACGCCGCGCCGTCGGCGGGCACCGGGACCGTGCGGGTCTGCACCGTCTGTCCCTCCAGCTCCAGGGTCACCGGAACCTGCCGTGGGCCCCGGCCCCCCTGGCGCACGATGCGGGCCGTGGGGGTGACGCGCTCCCTGCCGGAGAGCGCCTGCCGGGCCAGCGTCACGTCGGCCACCTGCACGTTCTCGTCGAGAGTCCCGGCCACGTCCACCGGCGTGAGCTTCGCACCCGCCGGCAGGTGGACGTCCTCGTTCCCCGTCCATCCGTTCTTCTGGAAGTCGCTGATGAGGACCACGTCGCCGGAGGGCAGCCTCGACTCCTCCAGGATGGTCTCGGCGACCTTGAGGGCGGGACCGAAGCGCGTGACCCCCGAGCCGACGCGTACCGTGTCCAGCGCGCTCCGGAGGCGGGTCGGGTCCGTGGTGGAGCGTACCAGCACGCGGGCGCCGCGGGAGAAGGTCACCAGGCTCGCCCGGTCCAGGGGCCCGAGGCCGTCGAAGACGTGCCCGGCCGCGGCGACGGCGCGGGCGAAGGCGTCGCCCACGCCCATGCTGTAGGACTGGTCCAGGAGCACCACCACCTCTCTGGGCCCGCTTCCCCCGGCGGCCGCCACCGAGCCGTTCTGGAAGAGCGGCCGGGCGAAGGCGACGGCCAACAGCCCGAGGGCCAGCGCCCGCAGCGCCAGCAGGAGCCAGTGCTCGACGCGCCGTCGGCTCTGCTCCTGGAAGGGGACCTTGCGCAGAAAGACCAGGGACGGGAAGAGCACGACGTTCCGCCGCCGCCGGCGCGTCAGGTGGAGCACGACGGGAATGACGATTCCGGCCAGCCCCAGCAGGAAGAGGGGGACGAGGAAGGTCAGGCTCATCGTGTCCGGCTCAGTCGCTGGCGGGCCGCGAGGTAGGCGAAGAGCGCCAGGTCCAGGGGTTGCGAGGTGTCCAGCAGCCGATAGTCGATACGGCTGCCCGCGAAGCGCTCCTCCAGCTCGGTGGTGTGGGTGCGCAGCAGGCGCAGGTACTCGTCCCGGAGGCGCTCGGGGATCACCGGGATCTGCTCGCCGGTCTCCATGTCCTCGAAGCCCGAGGCGTCCTGGAACGGAAAGGCGAGCTCGGCCGGGTCGAGCACGTGGAACACGATGACGTCGTGGCCCCGGGCCTTGAGGAGCGCCACCGAACGGAAGACCGTGTCGGTGTCCGCATAGAAGTCGGACACCACGACGACGATCCCCTTCCGCCCCGTGAGCTCGGTGATCTGGAGGAGGGGCTCCGCCAGCGAGCCCGCGCGCCCCGCCTCGATGCCGTCGAGGACGTGGAGCACCGTGTCCATGTGCTTCATGGAGGGAGGCACGTAGTCCACGATGGCGTCGTCGAAGGTCACCAGGCCGACCCGGTCGCGCTGGCGTCGGCTGAAGAAGCACAGGGCCGCGGTGAGGTAGCGCGCGTAGTCCAGCTTGGTGACGGCGTGGCTCGTGTAGTCCATGGAGCGGGACACGTCCAGGAGCACCACGAAGTTCGCGTTGGTCTCCGCCTCGAAGAGCTTGATGTAATGCCGGTCGGTGCGGGCGAAGAGGCGCCAGTCGATGCGCCGGATGTCGTCGCCGGGCATGTACTGCCGGTGCTCGGCGAAGTCGAGGCTGAAGCCCAGGTACGGGGAGCGGTGCAGCCCCGCCAGGAAGCCGTCCACCACCGTGCGCGCCAGCAGCTCCAGGTTGTCGATCCGTGCCAGGACGGCGGGATCGAGGAACCGGGCTCCGGGGCGCACGGCCCGCTGCGGTGTGAGGGCGGCCATGAGCTACATCCCCGAGGAGGGCACGGGGACCGCGTCGAGGAGCATGTCCACCAGCTCGACGGCGGTGCGCCCCTCGGACTCGGCGTGGAAGTTCGTGAGCACGCGGTGGCGCAGCACGGGATGGGCGAGGGTACGGATGTCGTCGAAGGTCACGTGGTAGCGGCCCTGCGTGATGGCCCGCGCCTTGCCGCCGAGCACGAGGTACTGCGCCGCACGCACCGACGCCCCGTACGCCACCCACTTCTGCACGAAGTCCGGGCTCCCTTCGCCGGGGCGGCTCGTGCGCGTCAGCTCCACCGCATAGTCCATCACCGGCTCGGAGACGGGCACCCGGCGCACCAGCTTCTGGAACGCGACGAGGTCCGGCCCGGTGACCACGTTCCGGAAGTCGGGCTCCTGGATCGCCGTGGTGGTGCGCACCACCTCCAGCTCCTCGTCCCGGGACATGTGCTCGATGATGATCTGGAACATGAAGCGGTCGAGCTGCGCCTCCGGGAGCGGATACGTTCCCTCCAGCTCGATGGGATTCTGCGTGGCGAACACGTAGAACGGCTCGTCCAGCGTGTACGTGCGCCCCTGGACGCTGACCCGGTGCTCCTGCATGGCCTCCAGGAGCGCCGCCTGGGTCTTGGGAGGGGTCCGATTGATCTCGTCGGCCAGCACGATGTTGCTGAACACCGGTCCGGGGGCGAAGACCATCTCCCGGCGTCCCGTGCGCACGTCCTCCTGGATGATGTCCGTGCCGGTGATGTCCGACGGCATCAGGTCCGGCGTGAACTGGATGCGGCTGAACTTCAGGTCCAGGACCTGCGCCACGCTGTGGATGAGCAGGGTCTTCGCCAGACCGGGCACGCCCACCAGCAGGCTGTTGCCGCCCACGAAGAGGGTGAGGAGCACCTGCTCGATGACCTCGTCCTGACCCACGATGAGCTTGCGCAGCTCGCGGATGATCTGCTCCCGTCCTTCCTTCATCCGGTCGGCGAGGGCGACGTCGTCCGCGCTCTCCAGTTGCACCGTTCCGATCGCTTCAGGGGTCAAGGGATTCTCCTGGGTGTCAGTGCGTGAGGCCGTAGATCACGTAGTTGATGGCGAGCTTGTAGCCTTCGTTGGCAGGCTCCTTCCCTCCGCCCGCGCGCAGCTCGAGGAGGAGCTCCAGCGCGTCGGAGTAGTTCGGCGCGATCTCCAGTGCCTGCAGCACCGTGTGACGGGCGGACGTGACGTCGCCGGCGTCCCGCTGTGCCACGGCCAGCCGGTACAGGGCCCGCGCGCGGTCCGGCGGCTTCAGCGCCACCACCGCCTCGCGCTCCCTGATCGCGGTGGCGTGGTCCTTCACCTGGGCGGCCAGCGACGCGAGGTGCCGGTGCACGTCGATCTCGTACGGGTCGATCTCCATGACCCTGGAGAGCGTCCGCTCCGCGTCCCGGGTGCGTCCCAGGCGTTCCTGGAGCGTGGCCTCCTCCGTGAGGGCCGCGTAGTTCGACTCGGAGAGGGCGTTCAGCCTGGCCAGAGCCGCCACCGCGAGCTCCGGCTCCCCCCTGGCCTCGTGCACCTGGGCCAGCCACCAGTAGGGGCTGTCCGGGCCGCCGTACTCCGGGAACATGCGCAGCGCCGCGGTGAGGTGGGGCTCGGCGTCGTCGTAGCGCTTCGCGCCCACCAGGCGGGCGCCGAGCCTGAGCTGTCCCAGGAGGTCCCCGGGGTGGGCGCGCACGAAGCTCTCCAACGCGGGGATGCCGGCGGCGGCCGGCGGCGCGTCCGCGATGCGGGCGAGCCCCTTCAGGGGCCCGGCGAAGCGCTGCTTCATCCAGGCGTCGAAGTCACCGTCGAACTTCTTCAGGGGCGTGCCCAGCACGGTGGTGAAGAGCTCGTCTGTGGTGCGCCCGTCCCGGTACCCGTCGAGCATGGTGCGGATGGCCTCGAAGCCCCAGCGGTCCGCGATGAGCTGGAAGACCTGCGACGCCTCGTAGTACGAGAACATCACCTGCTGGGGGTACTCCGGGCGCATGAAGCCGTCGTCCAGGTCGCTCACCTTCTTCAGGCGGCCGTCCCGCAGCGCTTCCACGAAGGGGATGGTGGGCTGCATTCCCCACCCCGGCCTGGCCCGGTGCTGCTCGTACACGGCCAGCCCCTCGGTGAACCAGCGCGGCACCCGGTGGTTCGTCATGGCCAGGTGGAACGCGTGGGACAGCTCGTGCCAGAGCGTGGAGGCCCAGTTGTACTCGCCCTTCTCCCGGGCGGCCGGCGAGTCGAGGACCAGCACGCTGCCGAAGCTCACCCCCAGCGCGCCCAGGCCCGTCTCGCCCAGCGTGCGCACCGAGAAGTCGGCGTGGTTGGGGTACATCTCCACCCGCACCGGCAGGGGCGGCTTCTCCCCGTAGTGTGCCGCCAGGCTGTCGTAGGCCTCCTCCGCCCACGCGGATACGTACGGGGCCAGCAGCGCCGCCTCGTCCTTCCGCAGGAAGAGCCGGAAGTGCTCCGTGGGGATGGTCTCGTAGTTCTTGAACGAGTCCAGCAGGTCGAGGCTGTTCTTGAACCAGGGGTTGTAGGGGTCTCCGGCGAAGGCCTTCTCCAGGTGCGTCCGCGCGTCGGTGATGTCGCCCAGGCGGAACTCGTTCATGCCCAGGATGCCCCACGCGTCCCATGCGGCGGAGTCCAGCGCGACGGCGACGCGGGAACGGCTCACGGCGGTGGAGTAGCGGCGTACCCGCACCGCCATCTCGGCCACGGTGGCGTCCACCTCGGCGCATCGCGGGTCGATGGCCAGCGCCCGGGCCCGCGTCCGCTGGAACGCCGCGGTGTCCCCGGCGATGAAGTCCGCCGCGGCCAGCATGGAGAGCGCGTCCAGGGAGGACGGGTTCACGTCCAGCGCCTTCGCGAGGTCCGCCCGGGCGTCGCCGGCGGACTCCCGCGAGAGGTGCAGCCGCGCGGACTCCACCAGCGCCGGCACCGAGCGGGGGTTCACCTTCAGCGCGGAGTCCACGCGCGCCCGCGCTCCGGCGACACCGTCGAAGTCCAGGGCGCGGGCCATGTCCACCAGCGCCCTGGGGTCCCTGGGGTTCGCCGACAGCACCTTCTCCAGCTCCTTCTTGGCCTCGGGGCTCTCGTACTTCTCCAGGAAGAGCTCCCCGGTGAGGAGCACGGGCTCGGGCCACCCCGGGTCCTTCGCCGCGGCTTCGTCGAAGGCCTTCAGCGCGTCCTGGAAGAGGTCGGGATTACGCCGTCCCAGGCGACGCACCGCCCGCCCCACCGCCACCAGGTCCGGGGCCGGGAGGTCGCCGCCGGCGTTGTTGTAGACGTCGATGAAGCGGTCGAAGCGCGCCATGGCGTCCCCGACGTGGCCGCGGTCGAAGAGCAGCTCGGCGAGGTTGGCCTCCGCTGTGAGCCGGTCGTCGGCCCTCCCGTCGACGGCCCGGCGGAAGGCCGCCTCCGCCGCGTCGAGCCTGCCCGTGAGGAGCAGCACCTCGCCCAGGGTGTTGGCCATGGCCGGCTCAGGCGGGCCGCCGCCGGCCGGTCGGGCCGCGGCTTCGGCGTCGTCGTAGCGCCCCACGGTGACCAGCGCCGTGACCAGGCCCCGCCGGGCCTCCACGGAGGACGCGTCCCGCCGGAGCACGCCGCGGTAGGCGGCGATGGCCTCGTCGTAGCGGCCGGAGCGGAGCGAGGTCCGGGCCTGCGCGACGGTCTGGCCGGAGGCGCCGGTCGGAACGGCGGACGCGAGCAGCGCCAGCAGCACCCCCGGCAGCGCGGCCGCAACGCAGCCCGCGCGCAGCCCGCCCGCTGTCCCGACCGCGGCCCGCGCGCGGGTGCCCGGACCCTCCTCCCCGCCACGGCGCCTCACGACCCACCTCCGTGGCGGCGGATCTCCCGGTCCTTCAGGGCCAGCTCCACCAGGAGATTCTCGAGCTGCTCCTCGTACTGGGCCGGCGGGAGCGACGCCTTTCGTGCCCGCAGGTCGTCGATCTTCTTCTGGATCCCCGTGCGCTCGGCGTACAGGCGGGCCAGCACGGAGTCGGCGGTGGCGGGCGCCGCGGTGGCCGCCGTGCCGTGCGGCAGGCCCAGCCGGAACGTCGCGGCGAGCCTGCCGTCGGTGCTGTCGGCGGCGGGGGCGCGGCTCCCCTCGCCGTCCCCGTTGTCGTCCAGCACCGCGTGCTCCACCTGGAGCTCGTTCTCTTCCTTGTAGTGGCGGGCCACCTCCTCGGTGGCGTACCGGAACGCCTCCAGGATGGAGACCTGCCCGTCCTTGTCGAAGTCGGCGTCGGTCCCGGCCAGCGCATCCACGAAGTAGCGCGGGAAGACCGTGGCGTTGCGCTCCAGGGCGCTGGCGGTCGCCGCCACCACCACGCGGTCGGGGGCGGCCAGCGGCGCCACGAACCCTCCGCTGGCGCTGGCGGTGTTCACCACGGCGACCTTCTGGGTCTTGAACGCCGCCAGGGCTGTGGCCAGCTCCGCCGGGGTCAGGTCGGGACCCGGCAAGTTGAAGCGGACGTCCTCACCCTCGGAGGTGCCGTGGCCGATGAGCACCAGGAGGACGTCGTCATGGGGAGCGGCGGCGCGGGCCATGGCCGCCAGGGCCGAGAGGACGTTCGCCTTCGTGGAGCGGGCTTCCCGCCGATCCGGAGCGGTGGCGGGGCTCTCCTCCAGCACGGTGACGTTGTCCGCGGGCACGCCCAACTCGTGCGTGAGGGCGGAATCCAGTCGCAGCGCGAGCCGGTGGAACTCCTGGCGGTACTCGGCGGTGCCCCCGAGCCCCACCACGATCAGGGCGCGCGTCTGCTGCGCGGAGGCGGGCAGGGCCGTGAGCACGGCCAGCAGGGCGACGAGGAGGGGCGTCCGGACGGTGCAGCCCGGCAGCGTCAGCAGCGCCCTCGGGGCGAAGCGGAGTGCGCCGGCGCGGAGATCGCCACGAAGTTCACCAGCGTGTATCATGCGAGCCCCCGGGAGCGCCGGTACCACCACTCCGCGCCCATGAGCAGCACCATGAGAAGGAAGAGCGCGGGCATGTCCCAGAGGTCGCGCTGCTCGGTGAGGGTGACGCCCGCGCCGGACACCGCGATGTCCTCGGGGAGCGTGCCCACGGTCTGCGGCGTGTAGAAGCGACCGCCGGTCTCCTTGGCGATGCGCTCGAGGAGCTGCGTGCGCCGGCCGGCGCCGAAGTACTCCTGGTCGCTGGGCGCCACGCGGAGGAACACCTGGTCGCCGCCCAGGGTGTGGGCGCCCCGGGTGGCGGCCACGTCGACGCGGTAATCGCCGGACTCGGCGGGCTTGAAGTCCAGAGCGTACTCGCCGTCGCGCTGGGGGACCCACGCCAGCGTCGTGTCCGTGACCGCGCCCGACGGGCTCGTGATGTGGGCGCTCACCCTGGCGTCGTTCACCGCGATGAAGGACGAGTCGCTCACCTCCACCGAAAGATGTGCGTCCCCCCCGCGCTCCACGCGGTCCTGCGCGAGGGTGGCGCTCACCTCGTCGGGGACGCCCTCCGCCAGCCAGCGCATGAGCTGCTGCCAGAAGATCTGATGGCTGTGGTTGCTCAGGGGGACCTGGGCGCCCATGCGCCAGAGGTAGTCGTCCTGGACGGTGAGTGCCAGCGCCTTCCCCCTGCCGTAGCGCTGATGGGCGAGCACCACCTGGTCCGCGGTCAGTCCCTGTCCGGTCCCCACCAGGAGTGCCGTGGCTCCGGGGCGCAGCTCCGAGATGGGGTTCACCGTGGTCACCGTCGGCAGCGAGTCCCAGCGGGCGGCCACCCCACCGGGTGCGGCGCTCAGCTGCACCACGGGGTTGGCGAGCCCGGCGGGGGTGGGGGCCACCTTGATCTCGGCCAGGAAGCCATCCCGACCCTGCACCGGCGCACCGAGGATTACCGGGAGCACCTCTTCCACCGGCGTGCCCGCCCAGCCGCCCTCGGCGAAGGACCTCCGTCCACCCAGCATGAGGAGCCCGCCCCCACGCTGCGAGACGAAGTCGGCGATCATCTGGAGCTGGTCGTGGGAGAAGTACGAAGCCTCGATGCTCCCCAGCACCAGGGCCCGGTACCGGTACAGCTCCTCCCGCGTGCGCGGGAAGCCGTCCACCAGCTCGTTGGCGCTGTCCACGTCCAGACGCAGGAACTTGCGCGGGGCCGTGCGCAGGAGGACCACCACCTGGATGTTCGGATCGCCCGCCTCCGCCTGGCGGATGAACTTCACCTCGTAGCGCGGCTCCCCCTCGAAGTAGAGGACCTTCGCGCGCTCGCCCAGCACCTCGACGTCCACCTCGCGCTGGTTGTTTTGCGCCACGCGCTCGCCCTCCTGCACGGGGATGCGAAAGCGCAGCCGCGTCGGCCCCACGGAGTCGAGGCGCAGGCGCACGCGCGTCACCACCGGCTCGCCATCGGGCCCGAGCTCCACCTGCTGCCGGGCCAGGATGCGTTGGTCGTTCTCGACGATGAGGGGAACGCTCCTGCGGCCCACACCGGTCTGCGTGACCACGACGTCCACGAGGAGGTCGCTTCCCCTGAGGACGGAGCGCGGCACGTCGACCCGCCCCATCTCGATGTCCGGCGAGATGGACTCGTCGCCCACCCCCACGGTGAACACCGGCACACCCGCCGCCTGCAGGGGAACCAGGGACCCGGTGAGCGGGGTGGAGGAGTTGTCGGCCCCGTCGCTCACCAGCACGAGCCCGGAGAGCGGGACGCCGGCGAGCTCCTGGCGCGTCGCGTCCAGCGCCGCGCCGATGTACGTGTGGGTGCCGTCGTAGGTCAGAGCCCCGGGGGAGTCGATGCGGCTCGATCCGGCGGAGAATCGGAAGAAACGGACGGTGAAGCGGGCCGCCAGGTCGTGGAGGAGCTTGCTCTGCCCCGGCGTGAAGGCTTCCCGCACGAAGTCGCTCCGGGGACGGCCATCGGCATCGGTGAGCCGCATGCTCCGGGAGTCGTCGACGACGACGCCCACGAAGTTCTGCTGCGGGACCACCGTGGACAGCACCAGGACGGGTTGGAGGAAGCAGAACAGGAGCGCCGCCAGAAGCGCCACCCGGAGCCCGGCCATGACCGCGCGCTCGGCGGGGCGGGTCCTGCCCCGCGCCAGCGTGTACGAGGCCACCACCACCGCCGCCAGAACCCCGCCGCCCAGGAGCCAGGCGCGCAACGCCCCCGGGGCCCCCAGGGCCAGATGCCCCTGCTCGAAGACGATGGGGCGGTACTTGAACAGCAGCTCGAAGACGCGGCTCACTGGCTCATGCCGCGGCTCCTACCGCCGGGGCCGGAGTGGGTGGGAGGAGGGTCCGCATGGGTTCCGGAGACGTGAATTTCTACGAACGTGGCGGGTTCCAATCCTACGGCACCGGCCGCGGAAGGTTCCTGCGCCCTCCGTGGAGACCCGCGCGCGAAGACAGGTGTCGAATCCTGCGCCAACCCCGAGGACCCGCGCGCGGACGCCCACTTTGAATCCGGCGGACATCCGTTACGTAGGACCTTCTGTGCGGGACATCCCGCGATGTGGTACGCTTTGACGCATGGCCAGACAAAGGGACCGACCCATGACCAGGGCGACGCGCAGCGTCACCATCCGAGACTTCCTGATCTTCCAGGTCAAGCTGCTCCTGGACGGCGCCAAGGACTGGGTGGTCGTTCCCCTTTCCATCGTCGCGGTCCTGCTGGACCTCCTGGCCGGAAAGGGACGACGCCCCCGCCTCTTCTACTCGGTGGTGCGCCTGAGCGAGCGCTTCGACCTGTGGATCAACCTGCACGGCGTCATGGAGCGCGTGGACGAGACCGACGACGGCCTGTTCGGGGCCAGCGAGGCGGGCTCGGACTCGCTCATCGGGAAGATCGAGCAGCTCGTGCGGGGCGGCGACGAGCCCAGAAGCCGGAGGGGGAAGGACAGGATCCCGCCGGCGTAGGCGCGGGGGTTCGTCGGCGTCGAGCCGGGACCCCCCATGCCGCCCTCGAGCGACCTCGCGCGGGGCGGGCGTGGCCGCTCGCTTCGACACGAACATGGTCATCGACGCGGCGGCGCAGTACGATGCCGTGTCCCCTTTCGTGCAGACCAACACGCGCAGGTGCCCCGAATGAGCGACGTCGTCGCCGAGCTCAACGCGTCCCTCCGGGACCGCTACGTGGTCGAGGGGGAGATCGGCCAGGGCGGGATGGCGACGGTCTATCTGGCCCGCGACGTCCGGCACGACCGCAGCGTGGCCATCAAGGTGCTCCATCCGGAGCTGGCCGCGGTGCTCGGTGCGGAGCGCTTCGTCACCGAGATGAAGGTGACGGCGAGCCTTCAGCACCCCCACATCCTCCCGCTCTTCGACTCGGGGACGGCGCAGGGCCAGCTCTTCTATGTCATGCCTGTCGTGGAAGGCGAGTCGCTGCGAGAGCGTCTGGAGCGCGAGCAGCAGCTGAGCATCGAGGAAGCGGTCCGCATCACCACCGAGGTGGCCGGCGCCCTCGACTACGCGCATCGCCACGGTGTGGTGCACCGCGATATCAAGCCCGAGAACATCCTGCTCCACGACGGCACGGCGCTGGTGGCCGACTTCGGCATCGCGCTGGCCGTCTCCAACGCCGGCGGCGTCCGCCTGACGCAGACGGGCCTCTCGCTGGGCACACCCCAGTACATGAGCCCCGAGCAGGCCACCGGGGAGCGGAGCATCGACGGCCGCACCGACATCTATTCCCTCGGCTGCGTGCTGTACGAGATGCTCGCGGGCGAGCCTCCCTTCTCCGGAGGGAGCGCCCAGGCCATCGTCGCCCGGGTGCTCACCGAGTCCGCGCGGCCCATACGCGGCAGGCGCGACACGGTCTCACCCGGCCTGGAAGCCGCGGTCCTCAAGGCGCTGCAGCGGCTTCCCGCCGACCGGTACGCCACGGCCAACGCCTTCGCCGAGGCCCTGCGGACCGGCGAGCGGATGCCGGTGGGGTCCGGGCAGGGGGCTTCCTCGCCGGCGCCGGCGTCCTCGGCGGGCCGGAGAGGCCTACGCCTCGTCGCCGGCCTGGTGGTGGCGGCGGCGTTGCTCTTCGGTGCGTACCGCCTGGGTGCCCACCGGGAGGCCGCTGCGGGCGCGGGCTCGACATCCGCCTGGGTCGGCGAGCGCCTCGGGGGTCCGCCCGTGGCGATGTTCCCGCGGGTCTCACCCGACGGCAAGACCGTGGCCTTCGCCGCCATGGTGGACGGTCAGACCCAGCTCGCCGTGCTGAACCCGGAGTCGGGCGACTGGCGCGTCCTCACGCACGACACCACCCGGGGCCTGGCGGAGGATTTCGCCTGGACGCCGGACGGGACGCGCATCTACTACAGCCGCTTCTTCGAGGGGCTGCAGGGGGTGTACAGCATCACGCCGCTCGGAACCGACGACCGTCTGGTCCTCGACCAGGCGGGGGGGCCCCAGGCGCTTCCCGACGGGAGCCTCCTCGTCGACCGACTGAACGCGGACCGACGCCTCCAGCTCTATCGCTACTGGCCCCAGTCGGGGCGCCTCGACACGCTTCCCGCCTCGTCCGCGCTCACGTGGTCGAAGGACTTCTTCCGGGCTTTCCCGGACGGGAAGGAGGCGGCCTTCTTCGGGGTGCCGGGCGCGCACGCGGCTGGCCCCGAAGCCCTCTACGCCATCGACCTCGCCAGCAAGGCGGTCCGCCTCCTCTCCGACCTGAGCGGGCTCGTCATGCAAGGCGGCACCTCCTTCGGCGTGGCCGCCGACGGGAGCGCGGTGCTGATGCCGCGGACCGTGGGGGACGGCTACGACGTGGTCTCCATCCCCCGGGACGGCTCGGGCCGCGTGAGGACCCTGTTCTCCAGCACCAGCATGATCACGGACGTGGACGCCGGGCCCGACGGCAGCATCTACGTCGACCAGCTCCACCGTCCGTGCGTGTGGTTCACGTACGATCCCCGGAGTCGCCACCTCGAGACGTACGATCTCCTTCCGGAGTGCGACGACAACCTGCTGCCGCTCCCGGACGGACGTATCCTGACGAGCTCTCGATCCGGCGGGCGCGAACGGCTGGTGACCATCCGTCCCGGAGAGTTGGCCGCGCCGTTCCTGGGGACCGACGCGGCGGCCAGAGGGCCGGCGGCGATGCTCGGGGGTGACCGGATCATGGCCTGGTCGGGGGCCGATATGGACACGCTGCTCATCGCAGCCGCGGCCGACGGTCGCATCGCCGGGCACATTCCCGGGTTCGGGGAAGTCACTGAATTCGTCGGGTCACCGGACAGCCACACGATCTACTTCGCCCGGGCGGGCGGGATCTGGTCGATGCCCGCGGGCGGCGGCACAGCGAAGCGCCTCCGCGACGGGGACTATGTGGCCATCGACCCCGCCGGGCGCTATCTGGTCATCGAGACGAACGCCGCGGACCGGGTCCATCTCTTTCACGTTCCCCTGGACGGCACGGCCGAACGGGAAATCCCGGTTCACGGGCGGATCCCCCTGTCACCGCAGGCCATCGGACCGGGCGCGGTTGCCGCCGATGGGAGGATCCTGGTGACCGCGGTATCTCCCGCATTGTGGCACTGGCCGGCGGGCATCCTGGATCCGAAGACGGGTGCGCTGGAGCTGCTGCCCGTCGGCCCCGACTACGACGTGATCGCCGCGTGGACCCCTGACGGGAAGGTCGAGGCCCTCGGCGACGCCCTGGCAGGGTCGCTCTGGCGGTTCCGGCCGGCGAAGGAGGAGAGAGAAGAATGAGCGCGCCTCGTCCACCTCTCCGCGCGGCTGTCCGAGAGGTACTCCGTTCGGCCATGGTGTCCGCGCTGCTCCTGGTGGGATCGGCGGCGGTCGCCGCATCGGTTCGGGCCCAGGGCACGCCTCCCGAGCCTCCCCCCATCCTCGCCGGTCGGGCTTCCCCTCCCGGCACGTACGGCGCCATCGACGTGGTGCACTACGACCTGGACATCTCCCTTCCCGATCCGGGGGGCAAGAGCATCCGCGGCAATGCGACGCTCACCCTGCGCACGACGCGCCCGGGGGTCGACACGGCGGTGCTGGACTTCACGGGCCTGGCGGTGACCGGTGTGACGGTGGACGGCCGGGCGGTGGAGGCCCCGTACGCGGACGGTCACCTGTCGGTCCCGCTGCCGGCGGACGCCACCCCCACGGACACCTTCTCGGTGGACGTCCGCTACCAGGGCGTTCCGGACGACGGGCTGGTCATGATGGACAACGTCCACGGCCACCCGGCGGTGTTCGCCGACAACTGGCCGAACCGGGCGCGCTTCTGGTTCCCGTCGGTGGACGACCCCTCGGACAAGGCCACGGTGTCCTTCACCGTGCACGCGCCGGCGAAGTGGGTGGTGGTGGCCGACGGCGCCGAGGTGGGCAAGCCCACGGCGGAAGCCGCCACGGCGACCCACGGGCCCGAGCGCGTCTGGCGCTGGCGCCTGGCCGAGGCGGTGTCTCCGTACCTCATGGTCTTCGGCGCGGCGAACATGGTGGAGATCCCGTTGGGCACGGCGGCGTGCGGGCTTGCGCCCGCCTCCCCCCGGGCCGACGGGTGCATCGAGGTGTCCGCGTGGCTCTTCCCGGAGGACACCGCGCAGGCCCACCTGTCGTTCCTGCACGCGCCCGGGATCGTGGACTACTACGCGAAGCTCATCGGCCCGTACCACTTCGAGAAGCTGGCTCACGTCGAGTCCGCCACCCGCTTCGGCGGCATGGAGAACGCGTCGGCCATCTTCTACTCGGAGGAGGAGCTCGCGTCGGGGCGGAACATCGAGGGCACCGTCGCCCACGAGACCGCCCACCAGTGGTTCGGCGACTGGGTCACGGAGGAGGACTGGCCCGAGCTGTGGCTCTCCGAGGGGTTCGCCACGTACTTCAGCCACCTCTACTTCGAGCACGTGGACGGCGAGAAGAAGTTCCGGCAGCTCATGGAGAAGGACCGCCAGACGTACCTGGCCTCGCCGGTCACCGGGGAGCCGGTCATCGACCGGACGGAGCAGAACCTCTTCGACCTCATCAACGCCAACAACTACGAGAAGGGGGGATGGATCCTGCACATGCTCCGGGGGATCCTCGGGGACACCACCTTCTTCCACGGCATCCGCGCCTACTACGCACGGTTCGGCGGCGGCAACGCCACCAGCGACGACCTGCGCGACGTCATGGAGCAGGTGTCGGGCAGGGACCTGAAGTGGTTCTTCCACCAGTGGCTGGAGGAGCCCGGGTACCCGGTGCTGAAGACCGAGTGGTCCTGGGACGGTCGCGCCGACAGCGTGGACGTCACGGTGACCCAGACGCAGGACGCGACCTGGCCCACGTTCCGGCTCCCCATGGAGGTCGAGGTGGTGCCGCCCGGCGGCTCCCCGGAGCTGCACCGGGTGGATCTGCGCCGGCGCGTGGAGCACCTGAGCTTCCCGGCCGCCGCCCGGCCGAAGGACGTGGTCCTGGATCCGGGGGGATGGGTGCTGACGGGGGACGGACCGGGGGGCTCGGGGGGCTGACGTATGGATGAGCGGGGCGCGGCGTCGGCGACCGCGGTGGCGGTGGTACCGGGTCGCCGGGAGAAGCCGGCCGCAACCGCGGGGGCCCGTGTCCGGTGAGCGGGGGTCCGGCGTCCCGGGCCGGAGCGCCCGCGGTGAAGGTCTGCTGCATCCAGGACGAGGGAGAGCTGCGCCTGGCCACGGAGGCCGGTGCGCGCTTCGTCGGCCTGGTGGGCGCCATGCCCAGCGGCCCCGGCCCCATCCCCGACGAGGCCATCGCGCGGGTCGCGGCCGCGGCTCCGCACGACGTCACCACGGTGCTCCTGACGTCGCGGACCGGGGCCGCCGACATCGTCGCACACGTGCGCGGAACGGGTGTACGGGGCGTTCAGATCGTGCGGGACGTCCCCGCCGCCACCCGTCGTGCGGTGCGCGCCGCCCTTTCCGGCGTGGTGATCCTCCAGGTCGTCCACGTGGAGGGTCGGTCCGCCGTCGACGAAGCCCGCCGCGCCGCGGAGGGGGCGGACTACCTGTTGCTGGACTCGGGAAGGCCCGCGGCCCGGGTGGCGGAGCTCGGCGGGACGGGCCGCACCCACGACTGGTCGGTGAGCGCGCGCATCGTGGAGGAGAGCGACGTTCCCGTCCTCCTTGCCGGCGGTCTGCGCCCTGACAACGTCGCTGTTGCCATGGCGGCGGTACGCCCCTGGGGCGTGGACGTTTGCTCCGGGCTCCGGGACCCCCGTGGACGCCTGGACGCGGGCCGTCTCAAGGCCTTCATGGAAGGGGTGCGGAGCGGCGTTTGAGGCGGCTTTCGGCACCGCACGGGAGCCCGGCTCTCCGCCCCTCCCGACGACGCCGGTTCCGGTAGGGATTTCCCCCACTCCCCGAGCAACACAAATCCCCACGACGGCTGCCTTTTCCTCCCGACACCCCCCCCGAGTCCCGCCCGGTAGCTTCCTCGTGGGCCACCGGCCGCCCGGCCGGACAGACAGAACCGACCCTCTTCCTCGGGGGAAGGATGGCGATGAAGCTAGAGACCGCCGGCGCCTCCGCGCTGGCGGAAAAAGAAATGTCCGTGCACACCGTTTCGGACATCTCCGTCGAAGTCGTCTCCGATTCAGGCGAAGGCGCCCAGAAGTGCGGCACCATCTTCGGGTCGGTGTCCGCGAAGATGGGCAACGGCGTCTGGACCGTGGAGATCATCCCCGCGGAGGTCGAGCCTCCGCCGCGAAACCCCGCCGGTGCCTCGGGCATCCGCATCCGCCTGGGTGACAAGGAAGTCACCAACTGGGGCGACGAGACCAACGTGATCGTCGCCTTCAACGAGCAGGCGCTTCTGGGCCGGCACGACCTGAACGCCCTGGCCGACGACGCGGTGATCTTGTTGGAGAACATGTGGGCCACCCACCCCGATCCGGCCGTCCGGAAGGAGTGGGAGGACGCCATGGAGCGGCTCTCCCACCGGAGCTACCGGATCATCGAGGTCCCCATGGAGGAGCAGTGCCTCACCGTGGTGGACAACGCCCGCAAGGGGAAGAACATGTTCGCCCTGGGGCTGCTGACCTGGCTTTTCGACCGGGATCTGGAGCGCACCAAGGAGCAGATCGCCTTCGCCTTCCGCACCAAGAAGCCCATCATCACCGAGAACAACATCAAGCTGCTGGAGCTGGGCTACTCCTGGGCCGAAGAGAACCTGGACGTCCGCTACGTGGTTCCCGGCATGGAGGCTGCCGGACCCATGGTGGTGATGAACGGCAACGAGGCCATCGCGCTGGGTGCCGTGGCAGCCGGCCTCGACCTGGCCGCCATGTACCCCATCACGCCGGCCACCAGCGTGTCGCACAAGCTGGGCGAGATCTTCGAGAAGTACGGCGGCGTGCTGCACCAGGCCGAGGACGAGATCGCCGCGGCCGGCGTGGCCATCGGCGCCTCGTACGCCGGCAAGTGCACGTTCACCATCACGTCGGGCCCCGGCATGGCCCTGAAGACCGAGTTCCTCGGCCTGGCGGTGATGACGGAGATCCCGCTGGTGCTGGTGAACGTGCAGCGCGGCGGACCCAGCACCGGGCTGCCCACCAAGGTGGAGCAGTCGGACCTGCTGGCGGCGACGTACGGCCAGCCGGGTGACGCGCCTCACGTGGTCATGGCGCCCGCCACCATCGGTGAGTGCTTCGACATCATGACCACCGCCCGGCGCATCGCCGAGGCCCTGCGCACCGTGGTCATCGTGCTGTCCGACGCGAACCTCGCCACCGGCGTGGCGCCCTTCCCCCGTCCGGAGCTGTCGCCGGAGTGGCAGGCGGGGCCGCCGGACCAGCGTCCGATTCCCGCGGGCGCCAAGCCCTACGACTGGGATCCCGAGACGGGGCTCTCCAGGCGCTTCATCCCCGGTCAGGCCGGGGGCGAGCACACCCTCACGGGGCTCGCCCACGACGAGCGGAGCAAGGTCGCGTACGACTCCGATACCGTGCAGCGCTCCATGACCATGCGGAGCCGCAAGCTCGCGGTCTTCCAGAGCACGCTGCTCCCTCCGGAGATCAACGGCGATCCAGAGGGAGGCGACCTGCTCATCGTGGGTTGGGGGAGCACCAAGGGTGCCATCGAGGAGGCCGTGGGCCGAGCCCGCAAGGAGGGCCTGTCGGTCTCCAGCACGCACCTGACGTTCCTGTCACCTCTGCAGCCGGGCCTCAAGGAGATCTTCGGCCGCTTCGAGAAGGTGATGACGGTGGAGATCAACTACTCCGACATCGTGGGCGATCCATACATCACGCCGGAGAACCGGCGTTACGGACAGCTGGCCATGATGCTCCGCGCCCAGACGCTCGTGGACGTCGACTGCTGGACCCGGGTCCTCGGCGAGCCCCTGCGCCCGGGCAAGATCCTTCAGGCCATCCGCCAACACATGCCCGGAGGTGAGGCATGATCATGCCGTCCTGCTCCCTGCTGCACCTCGCCGACGAGGACGACGACCGCGTCTTCGAGATGGGCGACTACGAGGGGCCCATCGCACGGTGGTGCTCCGGCTGCGGCGACCACTCGGTGCTCACGGCGGCGCAGCGTCTCATGGCGGACAAGCAGCTCAAGCCCGAGACCACGGTGTTCGTGTCCGGGATCGGGTGCTCGAGCCGCTTCCCCCACTACATGAACACGTACGGCTTCCACGGCATCCACGGGCGCGCGCTTCCCGTGGCCACCGGCGTGAAGCTCAGCCGGCCGGAGCTCGACGTCTTCGCGGTCATGGGGGACGGAGACTGCGTCTCCATCGGCGCCGGGCACTGGATCCACGCCACGCGCTACAACCTGGACATGGTGGCGCTGCTCCTGGACAACAACATCTATGGGCTCACCAAGAAGCAGACGTCGCCCACGACGCCGCGGGGCTACAAGAGCAACACGCAGCCGCGGGGCAGCTACCTGCTCCCCATGAACCCGCTGGAGGCCACCCTCGGGGTGACCAACGCATCGTTCGTGGCGCAGACCGCCGAGTGGATCCCGGCCCATTTGTTCGCGACGCTCAAGGCGGCGTACGAGCACCGGGGCTTCGCCTTCGTGCGCGTCCTGCAGCGCTGCCCGCACTTCATGCCCGACCTCTTCACCGACGCGGTGAAGACGCCCGACATGATCGAGATCCTGGATCATCCGGAGGGGATCCGGGCCGCGGGCATCGAGAAGATCTACAAGAACACCACCCGCCACGACCCCGCGGACCTGAACCGGGCCAGGGAGCTGGCGGAGGACATGAGCGCGATCCGGCTGGGGCTCTTCTTCCGTGACGAGTCCCGTCCCCGGTACGAGGAGACCCGTGCGCTGCAGAAGCGTACCGCCCGGGAGAAGATGGACCTCCTGAACGAGGATTTCGACCGCTATGCCGTCTGAGAACTCGGGGCTCGACAGCGGCGACCTGACGGTGGCCGCTCTGAAGGCTTTGACCCCAAGGGTGGAGGCGTTCCACTCGGCGGTGGCCACGGCGGTGGAGGAGATCCGCACCTTCGTGACCAGCCGCCGGGGCGCCAGCGAGTACCGCGCCGAGCAGGCCATCATGGAGCTCGGTCCGTTCGCCGTGGGCCGCCTGAACGCCGAGAAGTTCGCGTTCCTGCTGGGGAGCGGCGAGAGGCTCAGCACCGAGGCGGAGGGCGTGCTGGAGCGTGCCGAGGAGATCCTGGACGGGTTCTCCATGGGCGAGGAGTTCCACCACGTGGTGGTGGGCCCCGGCGAAGACCTGCGTGACGCGGTCAAGGACGCCCTCGACCACGTCGGGCAGGTGTTCGGCGCGTCGCGCGCCGTGGAGCTGGCCCGGGACGGCCGCTTCGAGCCCGACGAGCACAACGTGTTCCTGTCGAGCCTGGCGTTCCGCAAGTGGAACCGCTCCGAGCGCCAGCTGGCACCACCCCTGGTGGTGGAGGTGGGCAACGAGGACCTTCTGCCGGCCGGGCTGGGCGAGTTCCTGGACGGGCTCGTGAAGATCATCCTGGTTGTGAAGGGACCCACGACGCCGGCTCCGCTGGCGCGGCTCATCACCCCCGGCACGTACGTGGTCCAGACCGCCGACGTCGCGGAGCTCTCGGGACTGGCGTCCTCGCCCCATCCCGGCGTGGCGCTCCTCTTCGACGAGGAGCGGGACGAGCAGGCGCGTTTCGTCCACGATCCCGACGCGGGTGCGACGCCGTCGCAGCGTATCACCGTGACGCACATGCCCGAGAAGCCGTCCGTGGGACACGGCCGCAGGACGCCGGTCTGGCTGGAGGAGCTGGAGCACCTGGAGGCTCTGGCGAAGAAGCCGGCGGGCGTGGCGCTGGACGTGGAGGGAGCCGTTCCCTCCGCGCCCGTGGAGGAGGTGCCGGCCGACCGCCTCGCCGCGCTGCTGCTGGCCCAGGTGGACCTCGGGACCCCGGGAGCGTAGGAGAGCGCCGTGATCACCCCGCACGAGCTTCTCGTCTCGGTCATCGTCCTGGGTGGCGTGACCATGGTGTTCGGCATCTTCATCTCGGTGGTCCACGCCAACTTCAAGGTGTGGGAGGATCCGCGCGTCGAGGGAGTCCGGGAGCTGCTTCCCGGCAACGACTGCGGCGCCTGTGGCCAGGCCGGGTGCAGGGCCTTCGCCGAAGCGGTGGTGCGCGGGGAGATCCCACCGGCGACCTGTACCGTCGCCACCGCCGACGCCAAGGAAGACATCGCGACCTATCTGGGCGTGGCTGCCGGCGAGGCGGACAAGCGCGTGGCGCGGCTGCTCTGCGCCGGGGGCCGGGACGTGTCCGTGTACAAAGGCTCCTACCACGGCGTGGAGAGCTGCGCGGCGGCGGCTGCGGTGACGGGCGGCGGCAAGGCGTGCTCCTGGGGGTGCCTGGGCTTCGCCGACTGCGCGGTGGCGTGCACCTTCGACGCCATCGTCATGAGCCCCTTCGGGCTCCCGGTGGTGGATCCCGACAGGTGCACCGCCTGCGGCGACTGCGTGGACGCGTGCCCGCTGGACCTGTTCGTGGTGATGCCCCAGGACCACCACCTGCTGGTGCAGTGCAAGAACCTGCTGTCGGGTGACGCGGCCGAGGCCGTGTGCTCGGTGGCGTGCAACGCCTGCGGCCGCTGCGCCGCGGACGCGCCGGGTCTCATCGAGATGATCGAGGGCCTGGCGGTCATCGACTACGACAAGATCGAGCTAGAGAACCCCAAGGCGGTCGAGCGATGCCCCACCAGGGCCATCGTCTGGATCGAGGGCCAGCAGTTCGCCGAGCTCCTCGTCCCCGCCGGGAGTGAGGCCGCATGAGCAAGCAGACCGGGCCCCGCGAGGGTGCCGCAGTTCCCAAGTATCCCGGAGTCCTGACCGCCACCGACGGAACCGGGTCGGTGGTGCACTCGGAGACCCTGGGGAGCGAGGCCGCGGGCGCGTATCCCATCACTCCGTCCACGCAGATGGGCGAGGGGTGGGCCGCCGCCATGGCCGCCGGCAAGACCAACGTGAACGGCCGCCGGCTCCTCTTCTTCGAGCCGGAGGGCGAGCACGCCGCCGCCGCGGTGACCGCGGGGATGAGCATGACGGGGCTCCGCTCCACGAACTTCTCCAGCGGACAGGGCATCGCGTACATGCACGAGTCGCTGTACGCGGCCACCGGCAAGCGTCTCACCTACGTGCTGAACATCGCCGCCCGCGCCATGACCAAGCATGCGCTCAACGTGCACGCGGGCCACGACGACTACCACGCCGTGGACGACACCGGCTTCTTCCAGCTCTTCGCCAAGAACGTGCAGGAGGCGGGAGACTACTCCCTCATCGCCCACCGCATCGCGGAGCTGTCCCTCAACCCGGGGCTCAACGCCCAGGACGGCTTCCTCACCTCCCACGTCATCGAGACGGCGAGGCTCGCCGAGCCGGAGCTGGTGAGGGAGTTCCTCGGCGATCCGTCGGACATCATCGAGTCGCCCACCGGAGCCCAGCGGCTGACCTTCGGCGAGAAGCGCCGGCGCATCCCCGAGCTCTTCAGCGTGGACCAGCCCGCCATGCTCGGGCCGGTGCAGAACCAGGACTCCTACGCCCAGGGCGTGGCGTCCCAGCGGCCCTTCTACTTCGACCACATCGTCGACCTGGCGGACCGGGCGTTCCGGGAGTTCGCGGCTCTCACCGGCCGCGCGTACGCCCGGGCGGTGGGCTACCTCATCGAGGACGCCGACTACGTGCTCGCCGGGCAGGGCTCGGTGGTGCCGAACCTCGAGGTGGTGGCCGAGCACCTGCGTAAGCAGGGGCTCAAGGTGGGCGTCCTGAACGTCACCATGTTCCGCCCGTTCCCCGCCGACCTGGTCACGAAGCTCCTCGCGGGCAAGAAGGGCGTGACGGTGCTGGAGCGTTGCGACCAGCCCCTGGCGGTGGACCCGCCCCTCCTCCGGGAGATCCGGGCGGCCATGACCCAGGGGATGGAGAACTGGAAGGCGCAGCGCACCAACGGCAAGACCGGGCTCCCGTTCCCGAAGCTCGCCCCCGTGGATCCCGCCGGGACCCCCGACTTCTACTCCGCGGGCTTCGGCTTCGGCAGCCGCGACATCCAGCCCGGCGACATCGTCGCCGCGGTGAACAACATGCTCCCCGAGGGGAGGCACCAGCGGCAGTTCTACCTGGGGATCGACTTCATCCGGAAGGGCACCCGCCTGCCCAAGCTCCAGATCTGGCAGGAGGAGCTCCTCGAGGCCTATCCGCACCTCGGCGAGCTCGCCTTGGAGCCGGCGGGGGACCTGAACCTGCTGCCCGAGGGCTCGACGGCGCTGCGCATCCACTCGGTGGGTGGATGGGGCGCCATCACCATGGGCAAGAACATCGCCATGACGGCCTTCGAGCTCTTCGGCATGGACGTCAAGGCGAACCCCAAGTACGGCTCCGAGAAGAAGGGCCAGCCCACCACGTTCTACGCGGTCCTCGCGCACGAGCCCATCAAGCTCAACGCGGAGCTCAAGCACGTGAACGTGGTGCTCTCGCCCGACGGCAACGTCTTCCGGCACTCCGATCCCCTGGCGGGGATGGAGAAGGGCGGCGTCTTCGTCATCCAGAGCAACGAGGAGCCCGAGCAGGTGTGGCGGAACCTCCCCGCGCAGGCACGCCGCGCCGTCAAGGAGAAGGACATCCAGGTCTTCTGCCTGGACGGCTTCGGCATCGCTTCGGCGGAGGCCCAGGACCCCGAGCTGCGCTACCGCATGCAGGGTGTCGCGTTCATGGGCGCGTTCTTCAAGTGCGCGCCGCTGGCCAAGAACGAGGGCATGGACGAGAAGGGGCTTTTCGAGGGCATCGCCGCCCAGATCGAGGCCAAGTTCGGCAAGCTCGGCCAGCGCGTGGTGGACGACAACATGCGCGTCATTCGCCGGGGCTACGACGAGGTGAAGCGCGTCCCCGCCACCGAGGAGGTCTCCGCCGACGAGGCCACGGAGGCTCCGGGCTCGTACATGCCCTACCTCCTGAACACGCCGAAGGCGGAGCAGGGCATCGGCAACCAGGGCCGCTTCTTCGAGCAGGTGTGCGCGCTCTGCTCCATCGGCCAGGACGGCATCGCCGACCCGTACGCGGCTCTGTCCGCCATCCCGGCGGCAACCAGCACCGTGCGGGACATGACCAACATCCGCTTCGAGGTGCCGAGCCTCATCGCCGAGAAGTGCACGGGGTGCAGCCAGTGCTGGGTGCAGTGCCCCGACGCGGCGATTCCCGGGCTGGTGCTGAGCGTCGAGGACCTGTACGACACGGTCATCCGCACCACCGCCGACGGCAAGCCCAACGACAGGGTGAAGCAGATCGCCAAGCACCTGTCCAGGGAGACCCGGAAGATCCTGAAGGGCGTGCCCTTCAAGTCCTTCGGCGAGGTGGCGGCTTCGGCCTACGCCAACGTGGTGGACAAGCTGGGATGGGACGCCGACCGGCGCGCCCAGCTCGACGAGCAGTGGGCCAGGGTCTACCCCGTGCTGGACGAGTTCCCGCTGGCCAAGACGGCTCCGTTCTTCGACCTACCCGAGAGCAAGCAGAAGGACTCGGGCGGCCTGCTGGCCATCACCATCAACCCCGAGGCGTGCAAGGGGTGCAACATCTGCGTGGACGTCTGCCCCGAGCACGCGCTCGTCACCGTCCAGCAGGACGAAGAGGTCGTCGCCAAGCTGCGCCGCAACTGGAAGGTCTGGGAGCAGCTCCCGGACACCGACGACAGCTTCATCAACATCCGGGACCTCGACGAGGGCATCGGCGTGCTCTCGTCCCTGCTCCTGAAGAAGGACAACTACCGCTCCATGGCCGGCGGCGACGGCTCGTGCATGGGATGCGGCGAGAAGACGGCCGTGCACCTGGTGACCTCCACCGTCGAGGCCCTCATGCAGCCCCGTGTGGACAAGCTGCTGAAGAGGGTCGACGAGCTGGTGGCGTCCCTGGACACGCAGGCACGCGAGCTGGTGGGCTCCGAGACCGACGTGGCCAAGGCCGCCAAGGAGCCCGGCGAGCAGGTGGGCGTGAAGCTCCCCGCCGCCAAGAAGGAGCGGCTCACGCTCCTCCAGAAGTCCATGGAGGAGCTCGAGCACCTGAAGTGGCTCTACGTCGAAGGTCCCAGCGGCCGCGGACGTGTGAGCCTGGGTATCACGAATTCCACGGGATGCTCCTCCGTGTGGGGGAGCACGTATCCCTACAACCCCTATCCCTTCCCCTGGGTGAACCACCTCTTCCAGGATGCGCCCTCCATCGCCATCGGCGTGTTCGAGGGGCACATGCGGAAGATGGGCGACCACTTCCTGGCGCTGAGGAAGGCGGAGCAGCTCGCAGCGGACACGTACGACGACGCCGAGTTCGCTCGCCTCGCCGAGGAGTTCGACTGGCAGCAGTTCACCGACGAGGAGTTCCGGCTGTGCCCGCCCATACTGAGCATCGGGGGCGACGGCGCGATGCTGGACATCGGGTTCCAGAACCTCTCCCGCCTCATGGCGAGCGGGAAGCCCATCCGGGTCATGGTGCTGGACACGCAGGTGTACTCCAACACGGGCGGTCAGGCCTGCACCTCCGGGTTCACCGGTCAGGTCGCCGACATGTCCGCGTGGGGGAAGGCACAACACGGGAAGTCGGAGGTCCGTAAGGAGCTGGCCTTCATCGCCATGGCCCACAGAGGCGTGTTCGTCCACCAGTCCTCTCAGGCCTCCGCTTCCCACCTCATCGAGGGCGTCATCAAGGGGCTCAACACGCGGCGCCCGGCAGTGTTCAACATCTACACCCCGTGCCCGGTGGAGCACGGGCTGGCGGACGACTGGGCGCCCACGGCGGCCAGGCTGGCGCTGGAGTCCCGTGCGTTCCCGTTCCTCACGTACGACCCCGACGCCGGCCAGGACGTGGCGGACTGTCTGTCGCTGGACGGCAACCCCTCCACCGACCAGGTGTGGCCCACGTACGAGCTCAAGTACGTGGACGCGGAGGGCAACGAGGCGTCCATGGAGCTGCCCCTCACCGTGGCCGATTGGGCGGCCACCGAGGTGCGCTTCCGCAAGAACTTCTCGGAGCTCGCCGAGGAGGACGTGGACGACTCGTTCGTGCCCTTCGCCGACTTCACGGTGCTCTCACACGAGGAGCGCGAGGGCAAGAAGCCCTTCATCTGGACGCTGACCGACGAGCGCAAGCTCAAGCGGCTCCAGGTCTCCAACGAGATGGTGATCCTGGCGGAGGACCGGCTCCTCTTCTGGCACCAGATCAAGGAGATGGCCGGGCTCGACGTGCCCGATGCGGTGCGCGACACGTTGGCCGCGACGATGGACGAGGAGTACGAGGCGAAGCTCTCCGCCCTCAAGGCAGAGTACGAGGCGAAGCTCGCGGACCTGAAGTCCACCTATCCGCGGGCCATCGCCCGGCGCATGGCCGAGGGCCTGCTGAAGATGGGCGACGGCCAGATGACCATGCAGGACTTGCTCACCCGCGCCAACGCCATCCCGGGCCTCCAGCCCATCGGGCCGGTGGACGGGATCAGCTTCGGGGACGGGGCCTCGGTTCCGGCTGCCGCACCGGCGGCGGAAGCGCCGGCGGGGGGCAACGGGGCGAGCTCCACGGCGGTGCTCGAGGCGCCGGCCGCACCGGCGCCTGCACCGGCAGCCGAGGAGGAGGAGGAAGAGGAGTCCTTCGGGCTCGAGGCGTACATCGAGACGCCGCGCTGCACCTCGTGCAACGACTGCACGAACCTCAACAACCGGATGTTCGCGTACGACGAGAACAAGCAGGCGTACATCAAGGACGTCCACGCCGGCACCTTCGCCCAGTTGGTCCAGGCCGCCGAGAAGTGCCCGGCCGGGATCATCCACCCCGGAGAGCCGGTGAACCCGAAGGAGAAGGACCTGGACAAGTGGATCAAGCGGGCGGAGCCGTTCAACTGACCTGAGCGGCCCGTTCTGCGGGGGGCGCCGGGAATCCCCGGCGCCCCCCGTCTTTGTCTCGAGCGTATCCACGCGGTGACGATCCACGCGCGCGCGGTCGCGCCTCGGCTGTTCCAAGCCGTCAGACGCAGATCTCGTGCACCGCGGGCCCGTTTCGCACCAGCTCGAACGGACCCAGCGTCGTATTCGTGTCGGTCACCGTCACCGTCAGCGTCATCCGGTCACCGTCAATATGCCCCACATACGTCGCCGGGTGCGGTGTCCAGCCCCCTACCGGCATCGGCCCGCCGCCGAAGTAGTGCTCCCCCGTCGCGGTCAACGTCCCATCCGGCGCGACGTGCCACCCCGCGTCGATCGTCCCCGCACCGCACAGGTACATGACCCGCCCGCCACCAGGCTGCAACACCAGGCTGGCCGACGTCCCGCCCCACGTGCCCACCACGCTCGGGGCCGTCGGCGTCGTCGCGCAGGCCGTCAGCAGAAACGACAGGAGGATGAGGTACCGGTGCGCGCATCGCATGAGCCCACTCCGCGTGTGGTGACCTCGCAGCTGTGGCTGCGCCGATGCATACGGAACGAGTGGGCGCGAGGATCCGTGACGGCAGGTGAAGCTCCATGCCATTGAATTTGTGGATCGAGCCACTGAGCTTCCCGTCCATGTCCTTTCCCGCCGTCGCCTGGCTTCTCCTCGGCACGATCTGGGGCTCCACCTGGCTCTTCATCAAGGTGGGGCTCGACTCGGGCCTTCCGCCGCTGGGCTTTGCGGGACTTCGGTTCGTCGTCGCCTCGATCCCGCTGGTGCTATGGCTCGTGATCCGTCGGGCGCGCCTCCCGCGGACGTGGCCCGAGTGGCGGCTCATGCTGGTCACCGGCTGGCTCACGTTCACCGTCAACTACGCGCTCGTCTTCTGGGGCGAGTCGCATATCTCATCGGGGCTCGCGGCGATCCTGTACACCAACTTCCCGGTCTTCGGGATCGTGCTCGCGCACTTCATGCTTCCCGAGGAACCGATGACGTGGCGCAAGACCGGCGGCGTGGCGCTCGCGGTGTTGGGCGTCGTGCTCATCTTCTGGAACCAGATCTCGGTGAAGGGGCCGCTCGCGCTCGCAGGCTCAGCGGCGATCGTGGTGGCGAGCTTGGGCACCGCATACGCTGACATCGTGATCAAGCGGAGCGGAACGCACATCGATCCCGTCGTCCTCACAGCCGTGCAGATGGTCGGCGGGTGGATTCCACTCGTGGTGCTCGCGCTGATCGTGGACGGCAATCCCCTGCACTACCACTGGACCCCGCGCGGCGCCCTCTCACTCTTCTACCTCGCACTCCTGGGTTCCGCCCTCGCGTTCGTCCTGCTCTACTGGCTGATCCAGCGGATGCAGGTGACCCGCACGATGCTGATCCCCCTCCTGTCCACGCTCTTCGCGGTGGCGCTCGGCATTGTGGTGCTCGGCGAGGCGTTCAGCGTGCGGGTCGTGATCGGCGGCCTCGGTGTGCTCGGCGGGTTGGTGATGGCGGCGGGAGGGCGGGCTCCGCCGCCACGCAAATGGTCGGGTCGCGGGCGACGTCCTGAGATTTCCCTCCCCCGGAGCGGACCGGCGCTTGGAACGCCGGGATAGACACGGCACGGCCGTTCCCCGCTCGGCCATCGCGGCGGGAGGGTCGGTGCCGCTACCGACCGGGTGCAGCGGTCCCCCGAGTGGATGATACCGGCCAGCGCCTCGGGCTCCACGTTCAGCGCCGCCGCCAGGTCCAACCATCCCTGCTGGGTGGCCAGACCGATCGCGGGTCGACGTTCAGGTCATCGTCCGCTTGGACCATCGGCCTCCTCTCCCGCGGGTGACGGCCAGCCGCCCCCATCTCCGGCCGCGGGAAGCCGGGGTGAGCGGCCGGGCGTGATCGGCGGCGCCGGCCGCTGTAGCTTTCTCCGCCCTTCGCCACGACACCCCGAAACTCCCTCACCGTGAGCCAGACCCCTCCACGCTGGATCGTCCTCAAGTTCGGAGGCACCTCGGTCTCGAGCCTCGCCTCCTGGGAGACGATCGCCGGGGTGGTCCGCAGGCGCCTCGAGGAAGGCGTGCGCCCCGTGGTGGTCCACTCGGCGCTCAGAGGCGTCACCGACCTTCTCGGGGTCCTTCCCGCCCGGGCCCTCGAGCACACGCACGTCGCCCTGCTCTCCGAGATCGGCGAGCGCCACGACCGCCTCGCGGCGGAGCTGGGCCTCCCCCCGGAAGAGGTGGAGGCGCTGCTCCGGGAGGACCGCCGGGAGCTGAGCGAGCTCGCCGAGGGCGCGGCACTCCTTCGCGAGGTCACGCCCCGCACGCGTGCGCGGATCCTCGCGGTGGGCGAGAGGCTGGCGACGCGGCTCGGGGCCGCGTTCCTCGCCCGGCGGGGGATCCCCTGCGCATGGGTGGATGCCCGGGATCTCCTGGTGAGCGTGGAAGCACGCGACGGCTCCGACGCGTCGGCGCACCTGTCGGCCGAGTGCGACGCGGCTCCGGATGCGGCGGCGGCGGCGCGGCTCTCGTCCATCGAGGGCGTGCCGCTCACGCAGGGCTTCGTCGCCCGCAACGCCGCCGGAGAGACCGTCGTGCTGGGAAGGGGCGGCTCGGACACCGCCGCCGCCTACATCGCGGGTAAGCTCTCGGCGGAACGGCTGGAGATCTGGACCGACGTACCCGGGATGTTCACCGCCGACCCGCGGATCGTCCCGTCGGCACGGCTCCTCCGCCAGCTGGACTACCGCGAGGCACAGGAGATCGCGACCACGGGGAGCAAGGTGCTACACCCCCGGTGCATCCCCGCGCTCAGGGACCAGGCGGTGCCGATCCACATCTTCAGCACGCTGTCCCCCGAGGTCCAGGGGACCGTCATCCGCCGCGACGCGGAGGAGGGCCCCGCCCAGGTGAAGGCGATCTCCCGGAAGACGGATGTCGTCCTCGTCTCCATGGAGACCGTGGGCATGTGGCAGGAGGTCGGGTTCCTCGCGGAGGCGTTCGACGTGTTCCGCAGGGCGGGCCTCTCCATCGATCTGGTATCGACCTCGGAGACCGACGTCACCGTGTCGCTGGACGCGGGGGCCAACCTCCTGGAGAGGGAGACCCTGGATGCGCTGGTGGAGGAGCTGGGCCGCCTCTGCCGGGTGACCGTGATCCGGCCGTGCGCGGCGGTGAGCCTGGTGGGAAGGAGGATCCGCGCGATGCTCCACCGGCTGGGGCCGGCGCTGGAGGTCTTCGAGCAGCAGCGCATCCACCTCGTGACGCAGGCGGCCAGCGACCTGAACCTCACGGTGGTGGTGGACGAGCACCAGGCGGACCGCCTCGTGCGGTTGCTCCACGCCCAGCTCATCGCCGAAGGGGGCAGCCCGGAGGTGTTCGGCCCGAGCTGGGAGCGGCTGCGGGCCTCGGACGAACGAGCGCCGCGGCGCGAGCCGCGCTGGTGGGAGCGGAAGCGCGCCGCGCTCCTGGAGCGGCTGGGTGCCGACGCCTGCGCGTACGTCTACGACCTGGAGACCGTCGACGCCCGTCTCGGTGTCCTGACGTCCATCGACGCCGTGGATCGGGTGCTCTTCGCGATGAAGGCGAACGCCAACGCCGAGGTCATGGAGCGCGTCCGGGTCGCCGGCGTGGGCTTCGAGTGCGTCTCGCCGGGCGAGATCGAGAGGGTGCTCGCGCTCTTCCCCGACCTGCCCGCCTCGGACATCCTCTTCACGCCCAACTTCGCCGCGAGGGAGGAGTACCGCGTCGGCCTGGAGCGGGGCGTGCGCACCACCCTCGACTCCGTCTATCCGCTCCGACGGTGGCCCGAGCTCTTCGACGGTGCCGCCCTCTTCGTGCGTCTGGATCCGGGGATCGGCCGGGGCCACCACGAGAAGGTCCGCACGGCCGGCAGACACGCGAAGTTCGGTGTTCCGCTCTTCGAGTTGGACGAGGTGGGCGAGCTGGCGGCGCGTGCCGGAGCACGGATCGTGGGGCTCCACGCGCACTCGGGGAGCGGGATCCTCACACCGGGCCACTGGGAGCAGGTGGGCGACACGCTGGCCATGGCGGCGAGCCGCCTCCCGGACGTGGAGGTGCTGGACGTGGGGGGTGGCTTCGGAGTGCCGGAGAAGCCGGCCCAGGACGCCCTCGACATGACCGCGGTGGCGGACGGGCTGCGACGCATCCGGGAGGCGAGCCCGGGCAAGGCTCTCTGGGTGGAGCCCGGGCGCTTCGTCGTGGCGGAAGCCGGCGTCCTGCTGGCGCGGGTGACGCAGACCAAGGGAAAGGGCGAGGTCCGGTACGTGGGGATCGCCGCCGGGATGAACTCGCTGATCCGTCCGGCGCTCTACGGTGCCTACCACGAGATCGTCAACCTGACGCGGCTGGAGGAGAAATCCACGGAGCGGGTCAACGTCGTCGGGCCCATCTGCGAGTCCGGCGATGTCCTGGGGCTCGACCGGCTCCTTCCGCCCACCGAGGAGGGTGATGTCCTCCTCGTCGCCAACGCCGGGGCCTACGGGTACGTCATGTCGTCCCGGTACAATCTCCGGGATCCCGCGCCGGAGCGGTGTATGTGAGGGAGGCCGAGGAGCCGTCACTTCCTCGTATCCACGAGCCCGCCATCCCGATGAGCGCCGGGAACAACAACAGGTCAGCCGCCAGCGCGGCCAGCGCAGTGGTCGCGGTGAGCAGACCCAGGAGATAGAGGACCTCGAAGCGGGACAGCATGAGGAGCGAGAAGCCGGCGGTCACGACGATGGTGCTCATCACCAGCGCGGAGCCCGTTTCCCGGAGCGCCGCCCGCAGCGCTCGACCCTTGAGCCGTCCGCGCGCGACGAGTTGGTTGAAGCGCGACATGAGGTGGATGGAGTCGTCGACCGCGATTCCGAAGGCGATGGAAAACACGAGGATGGTGGACGGCTTCAGGGTGACGCCCAGAAGCGCCATGACGCCGGCCAGCGTCACCAACGGAAAGACGTTGGGCACCATCGCCACCAGGCCCATCCGCAGAGACCGGAAGAGCACGGCCATCACCAGGCAGATGAGGAAGAGCGCCAGCACGATGCTCGGACCGAAGCTCCGCAGCACGTGGAAGGAGAAGGTATCCGCCATGCGCACGGTGCCGGTGAGGTCCGCGCTGCCCGCGGGAGGCGGATTGCGCCGGAGGTAGTCGTCGACGCGGTCCAGGAACGGCAGGGTCACCCGCGATCCCGCGTCCTTGACCGTGACGACGACCTG
>JAJDNC010000121.1 GCA_022340865.1 Gemmatimonadota bacterium | reverse complement strand
GAGACGCGCACCAGGGGCGTGCTCACGGTCCCCTCCTTGCGGCCTGGAGAGCGTCCAGCTCGCGCCAGCGCCAGCATGCCGAGCGATGCTCCCCGGACACCGACGCCAGCGACGGGGTCTCCCTCCGGCAACGCTCCACGGCCCACGCGCAGCGAGGCGCGAAGGGACACCCCGCGGGCTTCTCTCGAAGGTCCGGTGGGGCGCCGTCGATGGAACGCAGACGCTTCCGTCTCTCGGGCTCCACGGTGGGCACGGAGCGGAGCAGGCCCCGCGTGTAGGGGTGGGACGGACGCGCGTAGAGATCGGCCACCGGGGCGTTCTCCACCACGGTGCCCGCGTACATGACCACGACGCGGTCCACCAGGCCCGCCACCAGCGCCAGGTCGTGGGTGATCCACACGATGGCCATGCCCAGCTCGGCCTGGAGCCGCTTCACCAGATCCACGATCTGCGCCTGGATGGTCACGTCCAGGGCGGTGGTGGGCTCGTCGGCTACGAGCACCGCGGGACCGCATGCCAGCGCCATGGCGATCATCACCCGCTGACGCTGTCCACCGGAGAGCTCGTGGGGATGGTCGGAGAGGCGCGCTCTCGGATTGGCGATGCCCACCAGGTCCAGGAGCTCCACCGCCCGGGCCCGCGCGTCGGCGGCGGAGGCGCCCAGGTGGTATCGGAGGCCCTCCGTGATCTGGCGGCCCACGGTGAGCACCGGGTTCAGCGAGGTCGCGGGGTCCTGGAAGACGATGGCGATGTCCCGGCCGCGGACGTCGCGCAGCTCGGCAGGCGGGAGGCGCAGCAGATCCCGCCCCCGGAAGAGCGCCTCGCCCCCCTCCACTCGTCCCGTCCCGGGGAGGAGCCCCAGGAGCGAGAGCACGCTGACGGTCTTGCCCGCCCCGCTTTCTCCCACCACCGCCAGCGCCTCGCCCTGGGCCAGCGTCCAGGAGATCCCGTTCACCGCGTACACGGGCCCGGTCTCGGTGTGGAAGCGCACCACCAGATCCCGGACCTGCAGCAGAGGGGTGGTGTCCACGGTCTCGCCGCCCGCCGCCGCCCCGGCGCCCGCCGGGACAGCCCCGTCGCCGCCCGGCCGCGGGCCGCCGTTCACGACGACCTCGCGGTGGGATCCAGGGCGTCCTGGAGGCCGTCTCCCAGGAAGTTCACCGCCAGCACCACCACCAGGATGGCGAGCCCCGGGAAGATGGTGAGCCACGGGTAGGTGGCCATGGTGCTGGTGGCGTCCTGAAGGAGGTTCCCCCACGTGGGCACCGGCGCCTGGACACCCAGCCCCAGGAACGAGAGCGACGACTCCGCGATGATGGCGTTGCCCACGGCGAGGGTCGCCCCCACCACGATGGGCCCCACGGCGTTGGGCAGGATGTGCCGGCCGATGATGCGGCGCGTGGACGCGCCCAGGGCCCGGGCGGCCTCGACGAACGCCGTGGTCCTCAGGCTGAGCACCTCGGCCCGGACGACGCGCGCGGTGCCCATCCAGCTCAGCAGGCCGATGATGACGGCGATGGATGTGGCATCCGCCTGCGTGAACGATGCGAGGACGATGAGGAGCGGCAGGCTGGGGATGGCGTAGGCGACGTCGGTGAGGCGCATGAGCACCGAGTCGACGAAGCCGCCGTAGTAGCCCGCCACCGCTCCCACCAGCGTGCCCGCCCCGGTGGCCAAGGCGGCCGAGAGCAGCCCGATGAGGATGGAGAGCCGGCCGCCGTAGAGGACCCGGGTGAAGAGGTCCCGTCCCAGACCGTCCGTGCCCATGAGGTGGTGCAGCGACGGCGCCTGGCTCATCGCCCTCAGGTCGATGGCGTCGAAGCGGTAGGGCGCGATGACGGGGGCGGCCAGGCATGCCGCCGCGATGAGGACGAAGACCACGAGTGACGCCATGGCAGGACGGTGGCGCCGGAGCTGGCGCCAGACGCGCGCCGCGGGAGAGCGCGGCGTGCCGGTCGCGGCGTCACCCATAGCGGATGCGGGGGTCGAGGATCCCGTACACGACGTCCGCCACCAGGTTGAACACCAGGACCATGAGCGAGCCCATCAGCAGGATGCCCATGAGCACATTGTAGTCGCGGGCGTACATGGCGGTCACGAACATCCGGCCGATGCCCGGCCAGGCGAACACGGTCTCGGTGATGACCGCGCCGGAGAAGAGGTCCGCCAGGTTGAGGGCCATGACGGAGACCACCGGGATGAGTGCGTTGCGCACGGCGTGCACGCCCACCACGGTGCGCTCGGGCAGACCCTTCGCCCGGGCCGTGCGCACGTAGTCCGCCCGCAGGGCGCCCAGGAGGCTGGAGCGCAGGTAGCGCGACCACCCGGCGATGTAACGCAGCGAGAGCACCGACGCCGGCAGGATCAGATGCTTCAGGTGATCCGCCAGCGTGGCGACGCCCACGGTCTCGCGCCCGGAGATGGGCAGCCACCTCAGCCACACGCCGAAGACCAGCTGCAGGATCAGCGCGAACCAGAACACGGGCATGGCGATTCCCAGGAACGAGAAGCCCGTGCCCAGGAAGTCGAAGGCGCTGTACTGGCGTACCGCGCTGAAGATGCCCAGGGCCAGCGCGGCGAGGACCGCGATGAGGAACGCCGCGCCCATGAGCTCCAACGTCGCGGGCAACCGCTCCAGGATCATCCGCGACACCGGACGCCCCGTCGAAAAGCTCTCCCCCAGGTCCCCGGAGAGCGCCGCGGTGAGCCAGCGCACGTACTGGACGGGCACCGGCTCGTCCACGCCCATGCGGTGCCGGTACGCCGCCAAGGCCTGCGGGTCCACTGCGCGTCCGGTTCCGAGAAGGGCGGCCTCCGGCCCTCCCGGGGTTGCCTGGATGATGGCGAAGAGCACCAGCGAGATCCCCAGCATCATGGGGATCATCTGCAGGAGCCTGCGGCCGATGTAGGCCGTCACCGGGTAGCTCGTGGCTCGGAATGGGGCGACATGACGCAAGCATACGCCTCAGGTCGGTCGATGAAAACGGGGGAGCCTCCCGCGGTGGCGAGCGCCCCGGCCCCGACTCCGACGAGCGGGTCGCCTCCGCCGGCCCGCTGTCCGCCTTGTGCGGCGCCGAGCATCTACATATGTAACCTGACCATGGACGAGGACAGCAGCCGGCGCTACACCGATCGGGAGGTCGCCGTCGCCCTGCGCAGGGCCTCGGAGATCGAGGAGGTGGTGGGAGCCGGAGGGGAAGGCGGTCTGTCGCGCGCGGACCTGGAGGCCATCGCGCGGGAGGTGGGGATCTCCCGCGAGGCGATGAGCCGCGCCCTGGCGGAGCTGGACCGACGGCGGGAGCCCGGATCTCTGGTCGTGGGCGCTCCGCGCGCCCGCCGGGCGGTTCGGGCCGTGGCGGGCGAGCTGAACGAGGAAGCCATGGAGCGCCTGGTCCGCCTGGTGGACGCGCGCGCCGAGGGAGCGGGGGTCATCTCGCAGGCGCTGGGCTCGGTGCGCTGGACGAGCTCCGAGCGCTTCCAGAGCACGCAGGTCTCCATTACGCCGTCGGACGGGGAAACCACCATCCAGGTGGTGGAGAAGACCGCCGCCCACGTCAAGGGCGCGCTCCACGGCGTGCCCGCGGGGTGGGGCGTCATCGGTGCCATCGCCGTAGTGGGCTCCCTGGGCATTCCGGCCGCCCCCGCCGCCCTCGTGTTCGTGGCCGGTGCCGGCGTCGGCGCCGCCGCCGGCCGGCTGGCGTGGAACTGGATCTCGGGGCGAAGCGCCAAACGCGTCGAGCGCCTGGCCGCCGAGCTGTCACGGGAGGCGAAGGAGGCGGTGGGGACGGGTCTGGTGAAGAGCGACGAGGAGGAACCGGACGACTCGCCGTCGTAGCGGGCGTCCGACTGCGGGGCTTTCCATCCCCTCTACCGAGGCACGACGATGATGAACCGCATCGCGACCTACGCGAACCCCCACCAGTACGCCACGGGAGTGGTGGACGTGTTCGTGAACGGGACGCAGGTGGTGAAGGACGGCGAGCACACCGGGGCGCTTCCCGGCCGGGTCGTCCGGGGGCCGGGGTGGAAAGGTGGCTGACGGAGGAGGATTCCCGGCACGCTGGCCCTCCGGGCGTCCGCTTCACATCTTGAGGCCGTGACCACCCCTCCCGCTGTCCCGCCGGATCCCCCGGAAGGCCCCGCGTCGCCCTCGGGATCCACGCCTCCGGCCGCCCTCGTCGCCAGCCTCGCCGAGCACTACGTCATCGAGCGCGAGCTGGGGCAGGGGGGGATGGCCACGGTCTATCTCGCCCACGACGTCAAGCACGACCGTAGCGTGGCCCTCAAGGTGCTCAGGCCGGAGCTCGCCGCCGTGCTGGGTGCCGACCGGTTCGTCCAGGAGATCAAGACCACAGCGAACCTGTCGCACCCGAACATCCTGCCCCTCTTCGACTCCGGCACCGCCGGCGGCTTCCTGTACTACGTGATGCCGTACGTGGACGGCGAGACCCTCCGGGACAAGCTGAACCGGGAGACCCAGCTCGCCGTGGACGAGGCGGTGAGGATCACCGCCGACATCGCCGAGGCGCTGGACTACGCTCATCGCCACGACGTCATCCACCGGGACATCAAGCCGGAGAACATCCTGCTCCACGACGGCCGGCCCATGGTGGCTGACTTCGGCATCGCGCTGGCGGTGAGCGCGGCGGCCGGCGGCCGCATGACGGAGACGGGGCTGAGCCTGGGCACCCCGCACTACATGAGCCCGGAGCAGGCCACGGCGGACAAGGACATCACCGGACGGGCCGACGTCTATTCGCTGGGGTGCATGCTCTACGAGATGCTCACCGGGAACCCCCCGCACGTGGGGGCGTCGGCGTACCAGATCATCATGAAGATCGTCACCGAGGAGCCGGCTCCGGTGACGAACCTGCGGAAGTCCGTGCCACCGTACGTGGGCGCGGCGGTGGCCAAGGCTCTGGAGAAGCTCCCGGCGGACCGCTTCCACACCGCCCACGACTTCGCCGAGGCGCTGCTGGGGCGGCTGACGGTGACGGCGCCCGGTGGCGCGCCGCCTGCGAGCCTGGGGGGTGTGGCCGGTGATGTGGCGAGCGGGGCGGCTGGCGAGGCTACCGCGACCGCAGGTCGCCGCGCCCGCCTCCGGGACCCCGTGGTTCTGGGGCTGGGAGTGGCGACGGTGGCATCGCTGGCCTTCGCTCTTCTCTCGCGCCGAGCCCAGAAGACGGAAGCGCTCCTCCCCATACGTTTCGCCATCGCCACCACCGACAGCACGCGGCCCGTGGACAACTTCCCGTGGCCTGCTGCGATCTCCCCGGACGGCGGGCTGGTCGTATACAGCGTGGGTCGGGTGGGGGCGGGGGTCCAGCTGTACGCGTTGCGCACGGACCAGCTGGACCCGCAGCCCATCCCGGGCACCGAGGGGGCGTACCAGCCGTACTTCTCGCCCGACGGCAAGTGGCTGGCCTTCGAGCAGAGCGGCAAGGAGCGTAAGGTGCGCCTGGACGGCAGCGCCCCGGTGAACATCACCGAGGCCAACGGCGCCAACGGCGCGTGCTGGACCGAGAGCAACGAGATCGTTTTGGGCGCCCAGGGACCTTTCTTGGGCCTGTCCCACGTCAGCGCCGCCGGGGGCGAGGCCACCGCCCTCACCGAGCCGGATACGGCGGACGGAATCCGCGATCACGTCTGGCCCATCGCGGCGTCCGACGGCAAGACCATCGTGTTCACCCTCTGGTACGGGAGCCTGGCCACGTCCAAGCTCGCCGCCACGAGCCTGGACGACGGGAAGGTGGTGCCCCTGGGCATCGCGGGGATCCGGCCCCTGGCGGTCCTCGACGGCATGCTGATCTACGTGCAGGCCGACGGCCAGGTGATGGCGGTGTCCTTCGACGCGGGCGCGAAGAAGGTCACGGGCAAGCCCATCCCCGTGGCGAATCCCGTCGCCGTGCCATCATCCACCAACGGCAACTCGGGGATCTTCATCTCCAGCGGGGGTGCGCTGGTGGAGTCGCGAGGCCGGGCGCAGTCCCGGCTGGCGTGGGTCTTTCCGGACGTGCGGAAGGCCGCCGTGCTCCCGGAAGCCCGACGGATGGGGTTCCCGAGGCTCTCGCCGGACGGCCGTCGGATCTCGGTGATCGTGGGGGAAGACCAGAGCACCGACGTGTGGATCTACGACCGGACGTTGAAGACCTTCTCGCGGCTCACCACCCTGGGGACCGTGCAGTGGGCCGACTGGACCCCCGACGGCAAGGACATCGTGTTCACCGGCACCGCGCCCGATGGCAGCGCCGGCGTCTGGGAGCAGGCGGCCACCGGCGGGTCGCCGGCGCGGAACATCCTGACGTATCCGATGCAGATGCCGGTGGCGGCCCTCTCCCCGGACGGCAAGTGGCTGGCGATGACCACGCTGGGGACCAACTCTTCCTGGGACGTCATGAAGGCGGGGCTGGACTCGGCGGCGAAGCCCGAAGGGTTCCTCACCTCCAAGGCCAACGAACGGGGCGCCCAGTTCTCCCCCGGCGGAAAGTGGGTGGCGGTGACGTCCGACGAGTCGGGCCAGGACGAGGTGTACGTCCGCTCGTTCCCCGACCCGTCGTCCAGGATTCCGGTCTCGGTGTCCGGAGGTATCGAGCCGGTCTGGTCGAAGGACGGCACCCGCCTCTTCTACCGTGCGAACGGCGTGATCATGGAGGCACACTTCCGGTTGAAGCCTACCCTGACCCTGCTGTCCCGGGACACGCTGATGTCTTCGTCGGGCTTCGCGGGCCCCATGTACTTCGGTGCGGACTACGACGTCTCCCGCGACATGAAGAGCGTCATCGCCCTCCTGGCCGACGCCAACGACTACCAGCTCGTGGTGTCGCCGAACTGGATCACCGAGCTGCGCGCGAAGGTGGCGGAGAACCGCCTGGGGAAGTAGCGGTTCGGGGACGCTGCCACAGGTGGTTCGCGCATCGGGCCGAGGTGGCGGCGCATTCGTTCCTCCGGGCTCGGGCCGCTTCACCGACCTTCCCTGGCGGAGCCCACCCCCATCGTCCGATCTTGCCGGGACCCCGCCCCGGCGGCAGGAGCATCCGGGCCGTCGGCGGGGCCGTCCTCGCTGACCGGACCGGAGCGTCATGAAGCCTCTTCGCGTTGTTCTCGGCTGCCCGCTCGTCCTTCTCCTCGCGGTGTCCCTCGGGACCCGTCCCGCCGCCGCGCAGGACTCCCTCTTCACCGCCGCCACCTTCGCGGGCCTCCCCCTGCGCAACATCGGGCCGGCCCTCACGTCGGGGCGCATCGCGGACTTCGCGGTGAACCCGGCGGATCCGTCGTCGTGGTACGTGGCCACCGCGTCCGGGGGCGTGTGGAAGACCGTGAACGACGGCACCACGTTCACGCCGGTCTTCGGCTCGGAGGGCTCGTACTCCATCGGCGTGGTGACGCTGGACCCCAACAACCCCCACGTGGTGTGGGTGGGGACCGGCGAGAACAACGCGCAGCGGAGCGTGGGCTACGGTGACGGCGTCTACAAGTCGGTGGACGACGGACAGACGTGGACCCACGTGGGCCTCGAGCACTCGGAGCACATCGGGAGCATCGTGGTGGATCCGCGGAGCTCCGACGTCGTCTACGTCGCCGCCCAGGGGCCGCTCTGGAGCGCGGGCGGAGACCGCGGCCTCTACAAGACCACCGACGGCGGGAAGACGTGGACGCCGGTGCTGCAGATCAGCGAGAACACGGGCGTGGCCGACGTGGTCATGGACCCCCGTGACCCCGACGTGCTCTACGCCAGCGCATGGCAGCGACGCCGTCGCCAGTGGACGTACATCGGCGGCGGACCGGAGTCGGCGCTGTACAAGTCCACCGACGCCGGCAAGAGCTGGACGAAGATCACCAACGGGCTACCCACGGTGGACCTGGGGCGCATCGGCCTCTGCATCTCACCCGTGGATCCCGACTACGTCTACGCCATGGTCGAGGCTGCCGACGGCAAGGGCGGGTTCTTCCGATCCACCAACCGCGGGGGCTCGTTCGAGAAGATGAACGGCTACTCCACGGCGGGGCTGTACTACTCGGAGATCGAGTGCGACCCGGTGAACCGGGACCGCGTCTACGCCAACGACGTCTGGGAGCAGGTCACCGACGACGGCGGCCACACCTTCCATCGCCTGGGCGAGCTGCACAAGCACGTGGACAACCACGCGCTCTGGGTGGATCCCCACCACCCCCTCCACTACCTGAACGGCAACGACGGCGGCATCTACGAGACCTGGGACGGCGCCCGCACCTGGCAGTTCAAGGCCAACCTCCCGGTGACGCAGTTCTACCACGTGGCGGTGGACGACGCGAAGCCCTTCTACAACGTGGCCGGCGGCACCCAGGACAACTTCTCGCTCCTGGGTCCGTCCCGGACCACCAGCCAGCACGGCATCGTGAATGCCGACTGGCAGGTCACCGTGGGCGGGGACGGCTTCGGCAGCCAGATCGACCCGCAGGACCCGAACATCGTCTATGCGCAGTCGCAGTACGGCGGCCTGGTGCGCTACGATAAGGCCAGCGGCGAGCAGGTCTACATCCAGCCCCAGTCCGCCCCGGGGCAGCCGGCCCTGCGCTGGAACTGGGACGCGCCTCTCCTCATCAGCCCGCACTCCCACACGCGGCTCTACCACGCCGCGAACATCCTCTTCAGGAGCGACGACCGCGGCGACTCGTGGCGTGCCGTGAGCCCGGACCTCACCCGGGGCATCGACCGCAACAAGCTCCCGGTGATGGGCCGGGTGTGGGGCGAGGACGCGGTGGCCAAGAACACGTCCACCACCATCTACGGGACCATCTCGGCGCTGGACGAGTCACCGCTGAAGGAGGGGCTCCTCTACGTGGGCACCGACGACGGCCTCGTCCAGGTCTCCGACGACGGCGGCGCCCACTGGCGGAAGACCGAGCGCTTCCCGGGGGTCCCGGACCGGACCTTCGTCGCCAAGGTGCTGGCCTCGCGCCACGACGTGAACACCGTCTATGCCGCCTTCAACAACCACAAGAGCGGCGACTTCAAGCCGTACCTGCTGAAGAGCACCGACCAGGGGAAGACGTGGACCTCCATCGCCTCGAACCTGCCGGAGCGGGGCTCGGTGTACAGCATCGCCGAGGACCCCAAGGTCCCGGACCTGCTCTTCGTGGGGACGGAGTTCGGCCTCTTCTTCACCCGTGACGGAGGTGGCCACTGGGTGCGCCTGAAGGGTGGTCTCCCCACGGTGGAGGTGCGCGACCTGGCCATCCAGAGCCGGGAAAACGACCTGGCGGTGGCCACCTTCGGCCG
>JAJDNC010000119.1 GCA_022340865.1 Gemmatimonadota bacterium | reverse complement strand
CGGCATCCGCCCGGAGTGGTACTTCATGTTCATGTTCCAGACGCTCAAGCTCCTTCCCGCGAAGATCCTGGGGATCGAGGGCGAGCTCCTGGGCATCGGCGCCTTCGGGGTGCTGGGCGTGATCCTGCTCTTCGTGCCCTTCCTGGACCGGCCGAAACCGGGGGCCAAGCCCAGGAGGCTGTGGACATACCTCACCGTTACGGCGATGACCTACATCGTCGTGCTGACGTGGTGGGGGTACACGGCGAGCGCCACGAAGTAGAAGTAAGAGCGGATCCGACGAAAGCAGAGCGCCCCGACCCTCACGGGCCGGGGCGCTCCGTGTATGGGTTCCGGTGGGCCCCCCGCTGTTACTCCCAGCTCGGCTTGCTCAGGAGTCCCGGCTGGAACGTGGCCAGGTACGCCACCAGGTCCCAGATGTCGGCGTCCTTGAGGATCACGCCCCAGGTGGGCATGGCGGAGCCGTGGATGCTCTTGCCGCCCTCCTTGATGCGGTTGTAGACGCCCTGCCAGTTCTTGCTGGCGATGAGGGTGTCCTTGGTGAAGTTGGCCGGGGCGATGGTCACCAGCGATGCGGCTGCCGGGCCGTCACCCTCGCCGTTCTTGCCGTGGCACGGGGCGCAGCGGAACTGGAAGATACGCTGCCCGTTGATGGCGCTGCCCGGGATCTCCGGGGGATACGCCAGCGCCGGGATGAAGGCCAGGGCCTCGTCGAACTTCGCGGGCTTGAGCAGCGAGACCACGTACTTCATGTGCGGGTGCTTCGGGTCGTTGGCTCCCTTGAGGCTGGCCTGGAAGCGCTGCTCCAGCTCCGCTTGCGTGAGGTTGGCGTAGCCCCCGGTCAGGAAGTTCGGGGGCGGCGGGACAACGCCCGCCTGGACGGCCGGACCGTCGCCGCGCCCGTCGTTGGCGTGGCACGTCCAGCACACGGTCTCGAACGTCTGCTCGCCGGCCTTCTGGGTCGGCGTGAGGGCGAGCGCCTGGTGGGGCATGGTGTCCTTGACAGCGGTGGTGTCGGCGCTCTGTGACGTGTTGGCCGGAGGAGCCTGGCACGCCACCATGACCAGGGGCAGGGCGAGGAGAGTCAGACTGCGCATGAAGTACCTCCGAGTAGACCCGATGTGGACAGTCACCAGAGTCGGTCCTGCCGCGGCCTCCGAGCCGTACCGCGACGTTCGGGGACCTTAAGGGCAGGCGTCTGTCGACGAAACCCCGGAGAAGATAGGGTACAGGCCGCTCGCCCGCAGCGGGCCGGCCACCACTTGGAACACGACGCCCCAGGGCGTGAGTTTTCGGAGTGACGCCGCTCCGGCGGCGTGCCCCACGAAACGGATGAAAGACACCCACGGAGGAACCGTGAGCGAGACGAAGCCGGAAGGCCGCTTTTCCCTGACCCTGGATCGCATCGAGAAGTACCGTTTCGATGCCCACTTCGACGACGATTCCTGGCCCGCCCTCCGGCTGGACGAGCCGGGGCCCCTGGGCGAGGACACCGGCCCCAACGCCTCCCGGGTGCTGGGCGCCGCCATCGCCAACTGCCTCAGCGCCAGCCTGCTCTTCTGTCTGGAGAAGGCCCGTGTGCCGGTAGGCGATATCACCACCCGGGTGGAGGGCCGGATGACGCGGAACGAGCGGGGCCGCCTGCGCATCGGCGAGGTGAAGGTGACGATCCAGCCCCGGGTGGACGGGATCCCCCGGTCCCGGCTCTCCCGCTGCATGGAGCTCTTCGAGGACTTCTGCGTGGTGACGGCGACCGTGAGAGACGGGCTCGACGTGAAGGTGGAGGTGGAGCCGGTGGGTGCGACGGAGGAGTGACTTCCGGCAGCTGCCTGGCGGCGTGGGGAACCGGACCGTCACACCACCGCGTGGGTCGTGTGCGGGGCGGCCGGGAGAGCGCTGCGCGCATCGTCCCGCGCGCGGCACCCCGCAAGGTTGACCCCACCCGCAGATAGGGTAGCTTTTTGCGCTCGCGGCCGGACCGTGACGCCTCGTGCGCCGTGCGATCCGATGCGGCGGGCGTGTCCGCCCCGCTAGCTCAACTGGCTAGAGCAACTGACTCTTAATCAGTAGGTTCGGGGTTCGAGTCCCTGGCGGGGCACTGAGTTCGGCAAGGCCTCCCAACGCTTTTCGGGCGTTGGGAGGTTTCTGTTAGGCAATTGGTCTGTGACAAGATCCTCGTCACGATGTTCGTCGGCGTGTCCGGACATGGGGGTGGGGTGGTCGGACACAACGTGGCCGTGTCGGCGGTCGTCGACGGGGCCGTGGGGGGGCTGGTCGGGCCGTGGTGGCGAGTCCGGCGTTGGGAGTGTCCGCGGGCTTCGGGTGTTCGCCGTTGTCGACTGAACGGGCCCGTGCGAGCCGGGCCGCCTAGTTGTGAAAACCAGGGAGGTTGTTCACTGAGGGTCCGGGGCGAGACGCTGGGGGTTGCGAGACACCAACCCTCACCCCGGGAGGCCCCCAGTGAACGTCCACAAGAATGCAGCGCTAGCGCCTCGAGGTCGAGAACAGATGGTAGAGCGTCTTGAGGCCGGGGAGTCAGGAGCGGCCGCGGCAGCGGCCGTGGGGGTGAGTGAGCGGACCGTCTGGAAGTGGCGAGCTCGCTGGCGGGAGGGCGGTAGGGAACAGATGTAGGCTCCGATGACGACGGGAACGCCGGCCGGGTAGGACATTTCGCGCGGAATCGGCCGACCTTTGCGCGAAACGTGCAAGCCCGGCCGGGCTCCCAGGTGGCATGCTGCGGGCAACCCTAGCGGAGCATGCACCATGAGCATTCCCTTCTCCACCCATCGGACGTGGACCGGCGGGCTCGCCATCCTGCCGCTTCTCCTGGCACTGACCGGATGCGGCAACAGCACCACCGGTCCGAGTCAGGACACACCGGCGGCCGGATCCCTCACCATCACGGCCGCCACCACCGGTGCGGATCTCGACAGTGACGGCTACCAGGGAAATATCGACGGGCTCGCGCGGGGTGCCGTTCCCGTCAACGGGACCCTCACGGTGGACAGCGTGCCTGCCGGCAGCCACCGGATCGCCCTGACGGGGGTGGCCGCGAATTGCGCGACCGACAGCGCGAAGAGCGTCACGGTGACGTCGGGCCAGACGACCGCCGTGTCGTTCGACGTGACATGCGCCACCAACGTCGGCACGCTGCAGATCGTCACGAGCACGGACGGGCTCGATATCGATCCGGACGGCTATACCATCTGGGTCGGCACCGACAGCGTGGCCATGAACCCCGTCGACACGGTCGACCTGGACCTCGCGCCGGGCTTCCCCCACCTGACTCTCACAGGACAGGCGGCCAACTGCACGCCGCACGCCAAGCCGGACACGACGGCAGCAGTCACGTTCGGCACGACGACGTCGGTCGTCTTCGCAGTCACCTGTTTCAAGGACCCGATCGCGTTCGAACGGCGCTCGGCGAGCGATCGTAACGATATCTACGTGATCGACGCGAGTGGGGGACCGGAGGTCCGCCTCACCGACAGCCCGGACGAATTCGACAGCTCCCTGGGCGACTGGAATCCCGCGCACACCATGATCTCGTTCCATGGCTCCGCCGAGAACAGCAACGACTTCGATGCCTACGAGATCGCACTGAACAAGAGCGTCACGTACCACCATACACAGATCGCGCCTCAATGGGCGCCGGTATGGTCCCCGGACGGCAGCAAGGTCGCGTTCAGCGGCTACGAGCCCGTGAGCAGTGACCTTCAATACACGAACGCCCTGCACGTGGCCAACGCCGACCTGACCGGCGTGACCAGAATCACTCCCGGCACCGACTGGTGGAGCGTCAGCGGCTGGTCGGCGGACGGGATGCGGTTGCTCGTCACCGTGGATTCCTCTCTGATAGGCGGACCGGCCCAGACCGTCGACATCATGAACGCCGACGGCAGCGGCGCCGTCAACGTCTCGAACGCGGCCGGGGCACGCGACTCGCTGTCTTTCGACAACTCGCCCATGTGGTCGCCGGACAACACCAAGGTCGTGTTCATACGTACCACCCGCCGTATCTCCGAGAGCGACATCACCTTCAACAGCAACATCTGGGTCGTGAATCAAGACGGCACCGGCCTCACGCAGCTCACCAACGACTCCACCCTGAACAACTCGGTCCCGATGTGGAGCCCCGACGGGTCCAAGATCTACTTCCAGCACTGTGGCGATGCGACGTGCAATGCGCAGGACGTCTGGGTCATGAACGTCGATGGCACCAATCCCACGCAGATCACCACGACGGGCCACGAGCTTCTCGGCGGCTTCAACTCCGCCGGCACGAAGCTCGTCACCGTGGACGTCGTGGGCACCATCTCCGGCAGCGACCGGAGTCTGAACCGCCTGTACGTCCAGGGACTGGACGGCTCGAACCGCACCGCCCTAACCGCCGAGGGTCTGGATGCCGAGAACCCGCGTTGGCGTTAGTGCAGCTTCGCTAGAACGGCGCTCTCGTCAGCGCGGTAGAGGCCGCCCGGGCAACCGGGCGGCCTCGTCTTTGTACTGTCCGGGAGTCTTGCCGAAATGACGCTTGAAGGTGCGGGAGAAGTGGGCCTGATCGCTGAAGCCCACGCGGTAGCCGATCTGGGCCAAGGTGCCGGCGTCGGCTGCGATCAGTGCCGCCGCGCGTTCCATGCGCATCCCACGGACCAGCTGGGCGGGTGATTGCCCGACGAGAGCCCGGAGCTTGCGGGTGAGCTGAGAGGTGCTCATCGCCACCGCCCCGGCAAGCTCCGGCACGCTGAAGTCGGGGTTGCCGATCTCGTCTTCCACCGTCGCCACCACGCGCTCGAAGAAGGCCTGATCCACCGAGCGCGCCGACACGTCCGCGGGTTTGACGATGACCCGCTCCCGGAATCGCTCACGCAGCGCCTCGTGCCTCTGGAGGAGGCCTTTGACCCGTACCACCAACTCGCGTGCGTCGATGGGCTTGGGCAGGTACTCGTCGGCTCCGGCTTCCAGGCCGCCGAGCCGCGCCTCGACCTCGGAGCGTACGCTGAGCAGCACGATCGGGACGTGACTCGTCCGCTCGTCGGCTCGGAGCCGGCGGCACAGCTCCACACCGTCCATTCCCGCCATCCGCACGTCGGAGACGACCAGATCGGGAACCAGCGCCTGCGCCGCCTCCAGCGCCGCCTCGGCGCCGCTCACCCCGGTCGCCAAACCCACTCCGGCCAGCGTGGAGGCGATCCACTCGCGCAGGTCCGCGTTGTCGTCCACCACGAGAATCGCCGGCAGCGGGGGATCGGACGGCTGCTGCACGCCTTCCGCCGTGGTGCGGTAGAGAATCTCGTCCGTCACTTCGGGGCGCCGGGTGGCATCGAGGGGTACACCGGGCGCTTCCGGAGCCGTGACGCCGAGCGGAAGTGTGACGCGGAAGTGCGCACCCTGCGGCGCGACCGTGTCGAGGGTGAGATCGCCGCCGGCCGTGCGGGCCAGCGCGCGCGCGAGCGCGAGCCCGATTCCTGCCCCACCCGGGTGGCGTGTGTCGTCGTCGGGCCCCCGGCTGAACCGGCGGAACACCTCCTCACGACGGTCGGCGGGAACTCCGGGTCCCGTGTCGGCCACGGTGATGACCAGACGATCCGGCGGTCGGAGTTCCGCCGCGACGCCCACGCGCCCGCCGGCCGGCGTGTACTTGAACGCGTTGGAGACGAGGTTGGAAACGATCGTCGTGAGGTGATCGGCATCGAGGCGTCCCATCACCTGCCGCGGCCGAGCCACGAACTCGAGCAGGACGCCCTTCCGCTCGGCCAGCTCCTCGAACGACATCACCAGCGACTCGAGGAAGGACGTCACGTCCAGGTCCCGCACCGTTGGACGCAGCGCGCCGGCATCGAGCCGCGTCAACGCCAGCGCCTGCTCCGCCAATCTCTCTATCCGCCGCGCGCTCCGCTGCGCTACGCGTAGCTGGTGCGAGCGCTTGGCCGGGTCCGTCTCGGTGAGGGCGGCGTCGATCTGTCCGAGTACGAGCGTCAGCGGCGTCCGCAACTCGTGCACGATGTTGCCGAAGAACCGGGTGCGGCCGGCGTCGCCGGACGGCGGAGTGGCCGGCGGTCGCCGGGCCCGCACGGCGATCCACCACCCCATCGCGCCCCCGGTGAGGAGCAGCAGCGCGCCGACCAGGACCCGCGCGGTCACTCGACGCCCATGAGCCGGCCCAGCACGTCCGTTGAGAGGGGATTCCGCCCCGCCTTCAGATCAGTGACCCAGCCCTCCCGCTCGGTCTTGGCGCCCGCGTCGGTCGAGCCCGCGATGTAGGCCTCGAAGTCTTCGATGGCGCCGGCGTCGTCTCCGGCGAGGGCGCGCGCCACCCCGCGGCTGTCGAAGATACGTGTGCGCGTATCTGCGTCGGCGGCCTGGACCGCCGCATCGCACGTTGCGAGCACCTGCCGGGCGCCGCCGGCGAGACTTCCCCACCAGCACAGCGCGTTCAGGTCGAGCGCGGTGGTGCGGTCCTGCGGCGCTCGCCGAGCGAGAGAGTCCACGATCGTCAGGCTGCGCGCGGCGGCCGCGCGAGCCTCCACGGCGTGTCCGGCCGCGCGAGCCGTCGCCGCGTAGCGGGCGCGACCCGCCAGCCACTCAATGGCCGCCTCCGGGTCCGAGCGGTGGGATCGGGCGTATCGTTCGACGTCCACGAGCGCTTCGCGGGTGACCGTGAGCGCAGTCGCGTGATCGCCGATACGATTGAGCATGTGGGCGTATGACGTCAGCATATCCTGTCGGTAGAGGCTGCCGTCCGGAAACGCCGTCCGCGCGACCGTCGCCGCCGTGCGCGCGTACGCCAGCGCCGAGTCCATGACGCCGGCCTGCTCGAACGTGACCGCCATGTCTCGGGCGGTGAACGCGAAGAGCACGTGCGATCGGCCGCCGTAGAGGTCCTGGCGCATGGCGAGCGTCTTGCGGAACGCCGCCAGCGCGGAGTCGTACTTCCCCCGCTGCCGCTGCACCAGAGCGAGGTACTGCAGCGCGTTCGAGGTGACCCAGTTCGGCCCCGGGTAGAGCCGCCCGCTGACGGCGAGCCCGGAGTCGCACGCCGCGAGGGCGCTGTCCAGCTCATTCAAGAACATCCGGGTGCGACACGACTCGTTCCACACGTCGGCGATACCGGCGTCGTCGCCGAGGCCGCGGTGACGGGCGAGCATCTCGGTGAGGATGCTGTCCGCTTCGGCGTGCCGGAGCTGCCGGTTCAGCTCGAAGGCGAGACCCGCCGCGATGCTCGCGCTGCGCACGTCCCATGTGTCACCCAGCTGGTGATCGAACGTGGCCAGTGCCTCGCGGTCGAGTCGCTCCACGCGGGGCCCGCCGCCCGCGTCCGCGAGCATGACGGCCAGATCGCCCTTTGCCGACGCGACATCCAACGGCGGCGCGTCGGATAGCGAATCGAACAACCGCACCGCCTCCTCCGCGAGCGGGGTCGCACGGGTCAGCTCGCCGATCGTCCGGTACGCATGGGCGATGCTGATCATCAGGCGCGCCCGAACAAGCGGTTGATCCTTCAGCTCGTTTCGGATCCGCTTGGCGCCGTTGTCGAGGATATCCACGGCACTCAAGTGCTGCCCACCGGCTGCGCCCGGATCGGCCACGTCGAAGAGGTTGGTCATGAAGTCCGAGACTTGCTTGGCCGTCGCCGCCTCCGTCCGCGCGGTGCGCTCGGCGCGCGATGCGCGGACGAATCCCACCGTCGCCGCCACCAGTCCGCTCATCAATGCCACCACCACGGCCGTGCCGGCGACCACCGCGACGCGATTGCGGCGCGCAAACCGCCCGAACCGATACGCCGGCGTCGGCGGCCGCGCCGCCACCGGCTCGTGCGCCAGGTAGTGCCGCAGATCGTCGCCGAGGGCGCTGGCGCTCTCGTAACGCCGGTCGCGGTCGCGCTCCAACGCCCTGAGCACGATCCAATCGAGATCGCCCTTGAGCACCCGTCGGATGCGGCTGGGCCGCGGTGTGTCGGTCGCGCCGCCGACCAGGTCGAGCAGAAAGCGCTGGATGCCGACCTTCGCGGGGTCGATCGGCAGCTCGCCCACCAACAGCTCGTACAGGACGACACCGAGACTGTAGATGTCGGCTCGCGTGTCCACGTCCGAGAGCGACATCTCCGCCTGCTCGGGGCTCATGTACGCGAGCGTCCCCAGGGCCGCGCCGAACGAGGTCACCATCGTCTCCTCGGTGAGTCGGAAGCCGATCGCCTTGGCGACGCCGAAGTCGATCACCTTCGGCGCGGCCTCTCCGTCGACCTCCGTCACGAGGATGTTGGACGGTTTGAGGTCCCGATGGATCACGCCCTTCTGATGGGCGTGCTGGATCGCGTCGCAGACCTTGATGAAGAGAGCGAGCCGCTCGGCGAGTGCCAGGTTGTGCGTGTCGCAGTAGGTGGTGAGGGGCGTGCCCCGTACCAGCTCCATCGCGAAGTAGGGTCGACCCGTCCCGCTGGCGCCGCCGTCGTACACTTGGGCGATCCCGGGATGGTGCATCACCGCCAGCGCCTGACGCTCGGCCTCGAATCGGGCGACCACCTGACGCGTGTCCATCCCCTGCTTCATCACCTTGAGCGCCACGCGGCGGCGCACCGGCACCGTCTGCTCGGCCTCGTACACCACCCCCATCCCACCCTCGCCGAGCACGCCAAGGATGCGGTACGGGCCGATGCTCTCGGGGTCATCGACGGGAGGGGACGGATCACTCATGGCGACATGATGCGGTGGGAAGGGCCATCTCGTCCACTTCCGCTACGGGCCGGGCCGGGGCCTCCTGCCCGCGGTCGCGGTGCCGAAGCTAGCGGGCGGCCAGCGTCAGGACTATCGACGCCGCTTTGGTGGCCCGGGAGGCCCACACGGCCCAGTGGGCGTCCGGACGGAAATAGCGATACGCGTCGAGCACGGCCGGAGCGGGGTGGGGTGCCCGGGGTGGAGCCGTTCTCAGTCGTCGAAGTCGTCGGGCAGAGACTGGTCGAACTGGAGGGCACCGCGCGAAGCGTGATCGGGCATGGGCTCGGGGTCGGCGGGGTCAAAGCTCGACGTCTGGTCCAGCATGAAGTCACGCTGGGGTGGGCCGCGAGCAGGTGCGAGGGTCGGCGAGCGCGGCCCGGAGACGGTCGAGAAGCTCGGGCATGGCTGCCCCCGTTCGAGGATCCGGTGGGCAGGTCCGGGAGCTGAAGCCCCCGTTCGATCCCCAATGTCTATCGAACAGCAGATATGCGCAAACCGTGCACTCTGCATTGGTGAGGGGCCGAAACGCCATGACTGCGCCGCCCGGCTGGCCGGGCGGCGCACCGGGTCGTCATGGAGCCATCAACTGGGTCAGGAGGCCTGCCGCGTCCCACGCCGACCACGCCTCCACGATCTTCCTGTCGGCAATGCGGTAGATGGCGCTGCTCGTCCATTCCACGGTTCTGCCCGTCGTGGGGATGCCGCCGAACGGCTGCAGCTGCGTGCCTTGGAACGTCAGGCGGACGGCGACGCGATCCCCGCTCGCGACCACGTCCTCGACCGCCACGTGGACATCCGGGAAAGCGGTGCGCAGCGGGGCGACCACCACCTGCTCGAAGCTGGTCAGGTCCGTCACCGGCGGAACGGCCGGATCGTGATAGAGGAGCGTCGGTGAAAGCACGTGTTCGGCCAGCACGAGGTTACCGGTGCTCACCATCTGGGCGGCGCGACGCACCAGGCTCGCGTTCTGCCCCGGGATCCCGGGATTTCCGGTGACGGTTGAGCTCGGGCTCCAACCGTACCCGGATCGGGTGGGGGTGGGGGGAACGAATCCGACCTGTTCCTGCACGCCGAGGAGGTCGAACTGCCACCACTCCTCCGCGATCTTCCCGTTCTCGAAGCGGAAGATGATGATCCCCGGGTTTACGTATGGCCTGGCCTCGGGCACCTGCCAGATCCACTTCGCAGTTGCGGTGAACCGGGCCACGATCTCGTCGCCGGCACCGAAGACGTCGTCGAGCACGAAGTGGTAGTCGCTGAGCGTCATGCTCTCGGCGTTGAGCTCCGCGATCGCGCTCGGGAGATCCTTCATCTGCGGAAAGCCGGGGACGTGGGGGACGTAGTCCGGCGCGTAGATTTCGTCGGCGATCGCCCACCCGCCTCCATTCATGCCCGTGTTGTACATGTCTGCCACGCGCTCGATGACGGCTGCGTCCGCGCCCGCGCGTGGGAACGTCGCCATGGCTGGCGCCGGTGCCTGGGGCGCCTCCGGCGCCACGACGGTGGCGGAGTCGTCGCCGGTGCAGCCGGCCAGGACAAGCGGCACGAGGAGCAGCAGCCCCGGTGCCAGTGACGATATGCTCATGATGTGGTCCTCCTCCCACGTGAGGTGCACGCTCGGCGGATCGTTGTTGGGTCGGTCCGCCGACTTTACCTTATGCGCCCAGGGTGGGGAGCCGGCTTCGCCCGGCTGACACGCCCGGTTCACCTGGCGGTCACTTCGGCATGACCACCGTAGGAGCTGAGGATGCTCGAGCTCCATGCATTCGGTCCCGTGGACCTGCGCGCCGACGGTGGCGACACACGGCCGGTCCTCGCCCAGCCGAAGCGCCTCGCCCTCCTGCTCTACCTCGCCCTTGCGCGTCCCCGGAGGTTCCAGCGTCGGGACACCCTGGTGGCGCTGCTCTGGCCTGAGCTCGATGAGCATCGGGCCCGCAAAGCCCTCTCGCAGAGCCTGTTCTTCCTCCGCCGCATGCTCCCCGAGCCCGTGGTTCAGGTCCGTGGGGCCGACGAAGTGGGCGTAGACCGGAGCCGCATCCGTTGCGACGTCGTCGAATTCGAGCGGGCGGCCGCCGAGCGGCGGTGGGCCGATGCGGTGGCGCTGTACCGAGGCGGGCTGCTGGCCGGCTTCCACGTCCCCGATGCGCCGGCATTCGAGACGTGGCTCGATGACGAGCGCGAGCGGCTTCGCGAGCTGGCCGCCGGAGCGGCGTGGGCGCTGGCGCGCGTGCGCATCGAGGAAGGACATCTGGTGGACGCGGAGCGGGCAGGGCAGCGAGCACTCCGGCTGGTGCCCACGGACGAGAGTCCCGTCCGTGACTTCATCCGGGCGCTGGCCGCGGCGGGCGACCGGGCGGCGGCGCTGCGCTTCTTCGACAAGTTCGCGACCGTCCTGGCCGAGGAGCTGGAAGTCACGCCGGCTCGGGAGACGGTGGCCGTGATGGAGGCAGTGCGCGCGGGAACGCTCAGCCCCTCGGCCGAGGCGCAGGAGCCGGAGGCCGGCAACCAAAGGGGGAAGCCGGAAAGGCCGGGTGTCGAGGAGGAGAGCGGTTCAAAGACGCCCGACATCGACCACCTCACCCGCAGCCTTGCCTCGCCCGGAGCCCCGGAGCGACGCGCCGCTCGCCGCATCCGACGGTGGGCGGTCGGGGCGGCCGTGGCCGGAGCCGCAATCCTGGCGCTGGTGGTTGTCCGCGCCAATCGCGGCGACACCGTCCCCAACCGGGTGGCGGTGCTGCCCTTCGAGAATCTGACGGGGAGCACGTCGCTCGACCCCCTGGGAGTGGCCGCCGCGGACTGGATCAGCGGAGGCCTGGCCGCCATCGACACCATCCACCCCGTGTCGCTGGCCACGGTCCGGGCCGCCCTGGCGGAGCCGAACGCGGGGCTGGACCGGCCACGCTGGATCGCCCGCCGAACCGGCGCCGGGCTCGTCGTGACCGGCTCGATCGTCCGCTTGGGTGACACCCTCGAAGTGCGCTCTCAGCTCGTGGACCCGGTGCGCGGGAAGGTCCTGGACGTCTTCGAGTCCGCCCGCACCCCTCAGGCGGAGCCGATGCGGGCCCTCGGCCCCATCCGCCGGCAGATCATGGGGCGGCTGGCCCTCCGCCTCGGGACTCCATTGCGCGGACTCATCACCGTCACCGACGCTCACCCGCCCACGTACGACGCGTACCTCGCATACGTCGCAGGCGTGAAGTTGGGCTTCCAGCACCGCTTCCGGGAAGCGATACGGGAGCTCGACCGGGCACGGGCGGCCGACTCGAACTTCACTGCGCCGGCGATCTGGATCGCGAGCGCGTTCTGGAATCTGGGCCAGCTCGCCCGGGAGGACAGTATCCTGCGTGGTCTGGAAGCGCACCGTGCCGCCCTTGCCTGGCCAGGGACGCTGGACTTCCTGGAGGCCCAGGTCCGGGGCGACAACGAGGGCGCCTACCGGATCGCCCGAGAGGGTTACCTTCGCCAGCCGAGCAGCGAGGGTCGCCTCGTGCTCGGGGAGTTCGCCCTCCACACGAACCGCCTTCGGGAGGCGGTGGCGACCCTCCGCGCCGAGCCGGAGACGGGACCGCCCCGCAGCCAGTGGATCGGCTATCATCGGGCATTGACCGCCGCTCTCCACGAGTTGCATGACTATGGCGGCGAGCTCGAGGCCGCCACGGAAGCTGCGGAGCGCTTCCCGGATCGGCCGGAGCCGAGCTTCTGGCAGGCCCGGGCACTGATCGGCATGGGGCATGTGGAGCGGGCTACGGACTATGCCGATCGGGGGGTCACCCGCGGCGCACAGGGCGGCCCCTCCCCCGGCCGCCTCCTGGTCCAGCTCGCCGGCGAGCTCCGCTTCCACGGCCATCCGGCCGCAGCGGACGGGACCCTCCGGCGTGCCCTGGACTGGTACCACACGAACGCCGGAAGCACCGACTACCGCTACGGCATGGCGCAGACCCGATTGTCCCTCGGGCAGCCCGACTCGGCCGTGGTGCTGCTCCGGCAGCTCGTCGCCGAGGAATCGCGGTCGGTGGACTACCTGGGCACGCTCGGGCTGGCCCTCGCCGCCGCGGGCCACGCGGCCGAAGCTCGCCGCGTGGATGACCGGCTCGCCGCCTGGGCCAATCCCTACGCCCACGGAAGACATCTCTACTGGCGCGCCGCCATCGCCGCCCGGCTCGGAGAGAAGGAGCGCGCCACGGCACTGCTCAGAGATGGCATCGCGCAGGGCATATACGTGGATGCGCTCTACGAGAATGAGGACCTCCAGCCCCTGTGGGACTTTCCGCCGTTCCGGCGGCTGTTGACTCCGTCGGATTGAGCTCGTTGCTGGTGGGCCGAATGGGTGTGGCCGCTCACGGTGCCGTCCGAGCGGGTCGATGCCGGCAAGCAGCGCAATGCGGTTGCGCCACGGAACCGCCCCGGTGGGCCGCGGTATGAGGCCGACTCGCAACGCGCCCCGCAGGAGATGGGACCATGTCGAATCGTCCACGAGGAGGCGGAGGTGGAGGTGTCGTCCCGAGCGCGGAGCCGTCCGGCACGGTGCGCCTCCGGTCGCGGCCGGGCGCCTGCCTCGTCCTCGCGCTGGCCGTCGCCGGGTGCAACAGCGTGGGCCCGAGGGCGGGGAGCCAGCCCCAGGACTCGACGTCCGGGGGCTCCCGTCGAGCCGGGCTCGGATACGACTGGACGCGCTTCGGGTGGGACGTCGGCCGCTCCGACGCCTCCGCGGACCCCACGGGCATCACCGCCGCCAACGTCGACTCGCTGGTGCTCCAGCAGGTCGCCCTCGACGGGACGGTGGACGCGTCCGCGATCTACCTGCACGGGGCCGTCGTCAACGGCGGCACCCACGACGTCTTCTTCGTCACGACCACGTACGGCAAGACGCTGGCGGTGGACGCCGACAGCGGCACCGTGCTCTGGCGCTACACGCCCTCGGGCTACGCCGGCTGGGCGGGCTCGTACCGCATCACCACGGCGACGCCGGTAGCCGACCCGGACCGGCAGTACCTGTACGCCGCTTCACCCGACGGCCACATCCAGAAGCTCGCCGTGAACGACGGCCACGAGGTGTGGAGCACGGCGATCACCGAGCTGCCCACGCGGGAGAAGATCGCCTCGGCGCTCAACTTCTTCGATGGCCACGTCATCGCCACCACCGGCGGCTACATCGGCGATGCGCCGCCCTACCAGGGACACGTCGCCGTCCTGGACGCGGCCGGCGGCGCGCTGCTGCACGTGTGGAACTCGCTCTGCAGCGACCGGGCGGGACTCATCGACCCGACGTCGTGCCCGGAGAGCGACTCGGCGATCTGGGGCCGCGCCGGAGCGGTGATCGACTCGGTGAGCGGGGACATCTTCGTCGCCACGGGCAACGGCCTCTGGGACGGCAACACGTACTGGGGTGACGCGGCGCTCGAGCTGGATCCGGACGCGACGCGCCTGGTGGGCAACTACACGCCGACGAACACCGCGCAGCTCAACGCGTCGGACGCGGACCTGGGCTCCACCTCGCCGGTGCTGCTGGGCGGCGGTCTCGTCGCGCAGGGCGGCAAGGACGGCAAGATCCGCCTCCTGGACTGGAAGACCATGCAAGGCACGACCGCCCACCAGGGCGGCGAGACCCAGGTCGTGTCCACGCCGTCGGGGAACGATCTATTCACGGCGCCCGCCGTGCTGCACTCCGGGGGCACCACATGGCTGTTCGTCGCGGACAACAGCGGTACGCAGGCCTGGAAGCTGAGCGGCGGCCGACTCGTGTCCGCGTGGCAGAGCTCGAGCCCCGGCACCAGCCCGGTGGTCGCCGGCGGTCTCCTCTACGTGTACGACCCGGGAGGCGGCCTCCAGGTCTACGAGGCCGAGACGGGCCAGGCCGTCGCGACGCTCCCGTGCGGCGGCGGGCACTGGAACAGCCCCATCGTGGTGGACGGGAGGATCGCGCTTCCGGAAGGGAACGCGAACCAGCACGGCACGAGCGGGACGCTGAACATCTGGCGGTTGCCCTGAGGGCGGAGCTATAGGTTGATGGTGCGGCCCCCCCCACAAGCGGCCCTACTCGAAGGGATCGTTCATGGAACGTTCAGGAGCCTCCAGGAGACACGTCCGCGCCATCGTCGCCCTCTGCGTCCTCGCCGGGCTGAGCGGATGCGCCACCCTCAAGCAGCTCACGGCGCTGCGCCGGGTGGACTTCTCCCTGGCCGGCACGTCCGGGAGCAGCCTGGCCGGGGTCCCCATCCAATCGATGCGGAGCTACTCGGACCTGTCGCCGCTCCAGCTCGCGCGCGTCGGCGCGGCCCTCGCCCAGGGCACGCTCCCCTTCCACACCGTGCTCCAGGTCCAGGCATCCAACCCCACGGACAACGTGCAGGCCCGTCTGCTCAAGCTCGACTGGACCCTGTTCCTGGACGACCAGAAGACCGTGAGCGGCGAGGTCGAGAAGGAGTACGTGCTCCCTCCCGGCCAGCCGGTGACCGTCGAGGTGCCGGTGCAGCTCGACCTGCTGCAGTTCTTCCACGACCAGCTGCACGAGATGGTGGACCTGGCCCTGGCGGCCACGACCGGGGAAGGCGGGGCCCACACGGTGCGCCTGGACGCCACGCCTTCCATCCAGACGTCCCTGGGGCCCATCAGCTATCCGGAGCCGATCCGCATCGAGAAGACGGTGGGCGGGTCGAGCGGCGGGGGGTGACGGCGGCGGCGCTGTAACAGTCCCGCGCGACGGCCGTAGAACGTCCCACTCACAACACGCGTCAGGGGACGTCCCATGAAGCTCCTGAACCTCCCTCTCCGCCTCCTCGCCCTGACGGCAGTCCTCGCGTTCGCCGGCACCCCCACGTTCGGGGGCGCGCAGGAGGCGGCCACACCTCTGCAGCGCCAGGTGATGCAGGCCGAGCTCGCCTTCGCCAGGACCATGGCGGATCGCGACGCCGAGGCCTTCGCCGGCTTCGTCTCGGAGGAGGCGGTCTTCTTCGGCGATCGGACTCTCCGCGGGAGAGCGGAGGTCACCGCCGGCTGGAGTCGCTACTTCGACGGTCCGGAGGCGCCGTTCTCGTGGCGGCCCGAGTCCGTCGAGGTGCTCGCCTCCGGGAAGCTGGCCCTGAGCACGGGCCCGGTCTTCGACGCCGCGGGGAAGCGCATCGGCACCTTCAACTCCGTCTGGAGGCTGGAGAGCGACGGCCACTGGCGGGTGGTGTTCGACAAGGGATGTCCGGCGCCCTGAATCCGTCGCGATGACGAAGCCAATGGACAATCCCTGGGTTACCGTGCCGGCCGCCGCCTACGAGAGGCACATGGAGCACGAGTCGGTGCGACAGGGCGAGATGATCCGGCAACACCTGGCACGGTGTCTGGAGAGGTTCGAGCCGGAATCGCTCCTCTACCTGGGGGCGGGCATCGGCAACGGTCTGGAGAGCGCTCGGGCTTCGAGGCTACGGGACATCCTGGCTGTCGACGTCAATGGCGAGTACCTCGCAACGCTGCGTGACCGCTTCGCGGCGCTGGGAATGTTGCGGACGGAACGGTGCAGCTTCCCGGAAGGATTCAGGGACGCGGCGCGTTTCGATATGGCCTATGGTCCGCTGTTCTTCGAGTACGTGGACCTGGAGCCCGCCCTGATCACCGTCGCCTCCCACCTCGCCCGGAAGGGGCACCTGGCAGTGCTTCTCCAGCAGCCGTCGGAGCAGGGCCATATGACGAACACCGGCGTGACCGCCATGGAGGCCATCGTCCCGATCATGTTCCTTCGCGATCCGCGCGCGTTCGTCGACGTCGCCCACCGAGTGGCGTCCCTCGTCCCTGTCGCCACGGAGGATGTCGCGAGCCCCTGCGGAAAGCCGTTCCGCGAGGTCATCCTCCAGAAGGCGTGATGCGCCCGCGCGTGCTCCCACCCGGCGGCACCGAGTGCTCGCCGAGCAGCACCCCGTTCACCCGCTTGCCGTACATGGACATGGGAGAGTCGTGGTACAGCTTTCGGGTGTTCGCCACCGTGCCCTTGAAGCGTGGATCCTGCGGGCGCTCGTGGCTGTCCATGAAGAGCGCGACGTCCCAGGCGTCCTGATCGCTCAGGGTGCCGCCGAGGCCGAGGGGCATGTTGGCCTTGATGAAGCCCGCGGCCTTGTCGATGCCGCCCATCCCCGCGCCCCAGTTGAACGACTCCGGCCCCCAGAGCGGTGGGAAGACCTGTGTGCCGCCGGCGCGCTGTCCCTGGCCGTCGGTGCCGTGGCAGAGCGCGCAGTGCTCGGCGAACACTCTGGCGCCGCGGCCGTAGTCGGGGGTCTCCGCGGGTTTCGACAGCTTGGGGTATCCGCGCCCCGCCATGGGCTTGTTGACGGGCGCGCCGGTGCTGAGCCAGAAGGCGTAGCTCTCCAGCGCTACCAGCACCGAGTCACCCATGGGCGGCGCCTTCCCGTTCATGCTGAAGCGGAAGCAGCCCTGCATGCGCTCCTCGAACGTGTTCACGTGCTCGTTCTTGCTGCGGTATGCCGGGAAGTTGACGTACGCGGCCCAGAGCGGGGACGAGTTCGCGAGCCGGCCGGCATCGACGTGGCAGTTGGTGCAGCTGAGCACGTTGCCCGTGTATCGCGGTGCGTACCTGGCCGTCTCGTTGAAGATCCGCTGGCCGAGTCGGACCTCCCGCCCGAACTCATCGTCGGGGATGGCGGAGTCCGGCGGCGGCGCGAATGCGGGTTCCCGTGCCGCCGCGGCGGTGGGCCCCGCGCCGGATGCGGCGGTCTCCCCGGCGGGTTTCGCGACAGGGGCGGCTGCCGGCCGTGTGCTCCAGTACGTGATGGCCGCGCCGGCCACGGCGGCCAGCGCCGCCACCGCCAGGGTGGTGGTCGTGGAGGTCTTCATGGCCGGTTGCCCTTGCGAGGCGCGAGCGTGGGCGGCTGGAGCGCGTAGTACGCCGCCACGGCGGCGACATCGGCCCGGGACATTCGCTTGGCGAGGGTCGACATGAGGTCGAGGGGGCCCGGCGGACGCGTTCCCTGCCGCCACGCCTCGAGCTGATTCATCAGATAGCGAGCGGGCTGACCCGCCAGCGGCGGAAAGGCGGTCCCGACGCCGATGCCGCCGGGTCCGTGGCAGCGGTCGCAGGCGGGGAGGTCGTCGGACCAGCGCCCGCGTGTGGCCAGTGCCTCG
>JAJDNC010000101.1 GCA_022340865.1 Gemmatimonadota bacterium | reverse complement strand
ACCTTCCAGTCCATCCACATCGGGTTGTACGCCCCATGGCGATCGGCTTCGTGCACGATGCGGCCATAGACGGGAACCAGACACGCTTCGTCCGTTCGGGCGATCTGCCAGGGGCTGCTCTGGGCGAGCCAGTTGTCCGGTCTCTCGCGCTGATAGCCGTCGTCGATCTCCTGCTTGAACAGGCCGTATTCGTAGTTGATGCCGTATCCGCACGTCGGCATGCCCAGCGTGGCCAGGGAATCCAGAAAGCAGGCGGCCAGGCGGCCGAGCCCGCCGTTGCCCAGAGCGGCATCCGGCTCGCTGTCCTCGATCTCCTCCAGATCCGCGCCGAGGTTGCTCACGGCCTGTCGGCAGGCTTCCCGGATCCCGAGGTTGCGGAGGTTGTTGGCCAGCGACTGTCCGATGAGGAACTCTATGCACAGGTAATAGAGACGCTTCGGGTCCTGTTCCCTGTAGCGCTCTTCGGTCGCCAGCATGCCGTCGACCATCCGATCCCGGGCAGCGAGCGCAACCGCCACGAATCGCTCGTACCGGGACAGCTCCGCCCATTCCTTCCCGAGCGCATAGCGAGCGTTACGACGGATGGATTCCTGAATGCCGGAAACGAGATCGTTCGGCGCCTTCACTGGGCGTCTCGCTTTGGAATGCCGGGGGCGTCAGTCCGAGAACGCGCCCACGGCTTCCTCGCAGGTTGGAAATATGTCGAAGATCCGATGCATCCGGACGAGCTCGAACGTCGCTCGCACCTGCTTCGACATTCCGCACAGCTTCAGGTCGCCACCTCGTGCACTCATTTGCCTCAGGCAGGAGAGCATGACGCCGAGGCCGGAGCTGTCGATGAAGCGCAAGCGGCTGAAATCGATCACCAGCTGCGTATCGGCCGCCAATATCCGTGCGACATCTCGCTTGAACTCGGCGGCGTTGCTCGCATCCAACTCCTCCACGGGAATCAGAGCGACCGTCACGTCGTTTACTCTGTCCACGGATATCTGCATCGGTCTTCGCTCTCGCTCGGTTCAGGACTCGTAGATCTTCGCCAGCTCGACACAGCTCTTGCCGCGATCGTCGTGGTAGTAGCGTACTCCGTCGGTGCTCACCGCGATGAGGTAGAGGCCGAGGCCGGACTCCCCCGACAGGTCGAGCTCCGGAAGAGCGTCGCTCGGGGAATCGAATGGGTCTCCGGAATGGCGGAGCCGGATGAGGACTCGGCCGGGGAACGCCTCGGCCTCGAGTCGTATCGGCTGATCCGGGCGTCCGTGATATGCATGCTTCATGATGTTGCTGACCGCTTCGTTCACCGCCAGCTCCAGCGAGCACACGCTTCCCTCGTCCAGAGGCCGGCTGGGCAGGTTGCGACAGAAGTCGCGCACGAATCGCCGCGCCCGGGAGAGCTGAGCGAGCTCGCTGGGGATCTCGTCCTCGGCCCTCGCCATGGGCAGCTCGTCTTCCCGCACCCGGATCGCCACTCCGGTCAGATCGTCCCCCAGCCGGTCCGATTCCGAGAAGTCGATGACCGCCCTGCGGATCGCCTCCACCAGCGCCGTGGGCTCCAGGTGTCGGTTGCTCAGAACGCATTCCTGCAAGCGCTCCAGGCCGAATATCTCTCGGGCGGGATTCCGCGCGTCTGTGATCCCGTCGGAGAAGAGGAGCACCAGGTCCCCCGGCCCAACGGGGACGGAGAGTTGATCGTGGATCTCTCCCTCCCGGATTCCCAGGGGCAGGTTGTTGCCGCGCACGATCTCGCATCGACCGGTTCCGTCGTGCACGTGGAGAAGTCCCGTGTGGCCGCAGTCGACCAGTTGCAGCGAGCGTCGTCCGGCATCCATCCGGACGTAGGAGAGGGTCACGAAGCTCTCCAGGTTGATCAGGTCACGGACGAGCTCCGCGTGCGCCCGCATCACGATCTCCCTGGGCTCGGGAAGCGCTCGGCCCCTGGAGAGATCCAGGAGATTGTTGAGGGCCTTCAGGAACTGGCTCTTGGTGGCGGCCCCCAGCAACGCGGCGGGAACCCCCTTGCCCATCACGTCGCCCACGATCACGTCGAGCGACTGGTCCGGGTGCGTGATGAAGACGTAGAAGTCACCATCGATCCTTTGCGATGGCACCGTCACCGCTGCCACCTGCAAGCCGGGAATCTCCTGCGGCGGACGGTCGAGCAGGAGAGTCTGCTGGATCTTGAATCCCACGTCGATTTCCAGCTCCCGCGCCTGCTCGAGCTCCCGGTTCGCTTCCTGCAGCTCGGCGGTCCTGCGAGCGACGCGCTGTTCCAGGTCGGCGTTGAGCTTGCGGACCTCCTCCTCCGCCACCTCATGAGCGGCCTTCGTCCGCAGAGCGGCGACGCCGAACGAGAGGTCGGAGGCGAGCTCGCTCAAGAGATCGACCTCCTCCGTGCCGAAGGTGTCGGGCTCGGAGGCGTAGATCATGAGGGCACCGAAGACCGTCGAGTCGATGAGCAACGGAATGGCGACGCAGGAGCCGTACCCGCGCTTCAGGGCATCCTCGCGCCAGGGAAGCATGCGCGGGTCCGTCGCGATCTCCCTCGCCACGGCCGTCCGGCCGGTGCGGATGCAGGTCCCCGCTGGCCCCCGGCCGCGCTCGCTGTTCGCCCACGTGGCCCTCAGCTCTTCCAGATAGCCCGCCGCGAAGCCCGCATTGGCCACCGGCCGCACCGACTTGGCGGCGTCGTCCTCCGCGCGTCCCACCCAGCTGAATCGATAGCCGGCCTCCTGGACCACGATTTCGCAGACCTGCTGGAGCAAAGCCGACTCGGAGGTGGCCCGAACGAGGGCCTCGTTGCACTTGCTGAGGGCCCGCTGCGCCCGGTGGATTCGCCAGAGCTCGGCCTCGCCCCGATGACGCTCGATGGCCGAGCCCAGGACGTTGGCGACGGATTGGAGAAAGTCGATCTCGTTCGAGGTGAAGGTCCGGCGTCGGCTCGTATGGGCTCCGAGGACGCCGTACGGTCCCTCCTTGGTCGGGATGACGACGGTCACGCCGCTCACGACGGCGTGCTCGTGGAGCAGCACCGTTCCCTGGAAGCGCTCTTCGGCCTGCAGGTCCTCGACGACCACCGGTTCGCCCACCAGCAGCGTGTACCCGGCCTGGGATCCCTCTCCGAGCGCCACCGTCGCGTGACCCACGTAGCCCGGCTTCCATCCGACACCGGATCTGAGCAGGAGCGCTTCGTGATTCGGCAGCAACTCGAGGATCTTGCAGAATTCGATGTTCAGCGTCCGCGCAACCTGCGCGGTCACGTCGTCCACCACATCGGAGAGCGACGGATGGCTGAGCGCGCGCTCGCCCACTTCGGCCACGACGGCCTGCAGGCGGGCCAACCGGCGGATCTCGTTCTCGGCCTGCTTGGGCCCCGTGATGTCCTGAACCGTACCGGTTCCTTCGAGGGCCTTGCCGCGCGGGTCGAAGCGGAGCTGAGCGATCTCGCGGACCCACTTCAGCTTGCCGTTGACGACGATACGGTGCTCGATGTCGTACGGTGCTCCCTGTAGGGCTTCGGTCCACGCCTGGTGGACGTGCTCCCGGTCCTCGGGATGGACCGTGTCGAGGAACGTCTCGTACGTCAGCTCGGTGGACTCCGGCGTCTCGAAGATGCGAAATACCTCGTCGGACCAATCGAGGCGGTTCCGTGTGACGTCCAGGTGCCAGCTTCCGACCCGCGCGATCCGCTGTGCGGCATTGAGGCTCGCCTCGCTCTCGCGCATAGCCACCTCGCGTCGTCTCGCACGCTCGGAGAGCTGGCCGACCGTGAACGCCGTGGTGAGGAAGGCGCCGAGCGCGATCCAATCTCGTGGTTCGGCAACGGTGAACGCATGCACCGGCTCCACGAAGAAGAAGCCGAAGCCGAGCACGCCGAGCACCGACGCCAAATAGGCCGGTCGGCTCCCCCAGCCTGTAGCTACAAAAAGGACTACCAGGAGCATCGCCAGCGATACGGTCTGGTTGTTCAGGTGTGTGCGGAAGGCCGCACAAACCACCGTCACGGCAGCGATGCCCAGTAGCCCCGCGATGTAGCCCGGGCGCCTATTCTGAAACATTTTGGCCCAAAGGCTCATGGCTCCACCGGTGTCCCTACTATAGAGCCACGGCTGTAGATGGTCGACCCGTCGGGCTCGGAGATCGCTGCGGGCACCGGGGAGCTCGGACTCCCGGCACGCTGGAAAGTGGAGGCGTCAGGCCATTCCGGAGAGGAAGATCCCGCTGCGGACGACTCGCCAGGTGAGGACGGCGTCGCCCCCGTGGACCGCCGTGAACACCCACTCGGGGCCCAGCACATGGAGGCCCGGCATTCCCCACACCCCCGGTCCGACGAGGTAGGCCGCCCAGATGGCGACGGCGGTCAGGAGCTCCAGGACGGCGAAGGCGCGATAGCCGACGCGGTAGTCTCCGAGTCCCGGAATCAACAGAGAGGAGAGTGCCGACAGCCATCCCTTCCTGAAGTCCTTGAGACAGCTGGGGCAGGAGCGGGGCCGCCCCGAGAGACCCTTGTGGCAGTACGGACAGAGCGTCTCGGTCTCGAGGGCCGCCTGCGCCCCCCGGTTCGCCTTGGCGGCGTTGCGCAGCCTCTCCACCACGGCCACTCGATCCACCCGACGGATCCCGCGCAGCTTGAGCTTGTCACCGCCGCGGGTCCCGACCTGCACCTCACCCCGGCGGCCACCGCTTGCCGTCGCGATGGCACCGTAGGCCACCTGGCGGTGGAGAAAGGCGGGCCGACGGCCCGCGTCGAGCTGAAGGAAGATCGCCCGGCAGTCGGTCAGGACGACTGCCCGCCGCCATCCCAGCACCCACTGCTCCCAGAAGGAGAGCCCCCATGCCCGGGTCAGAAAGACCACCTTCTCGTTGGGCTGGACGAGCTCGCGAAGCGTCCCATCGACGCGCTTGAGCAGCTTGAAGTGCCTCCGGGACCGGCGACGCTCCCTTCCGTTGCCTTCCCGGAACATCCTGGTGAAGACGTAAGGGCCATCACCCCCTGGAATGGCCAGGAGATCCTGGAAGCGCGACGCGCGGCGGACGACCGAAGAGATGCTCAAGTGGCAGGGCCTCGTCATGAGAGACAACGAATGGGTCCGTCCCGGGCGTGGCCCGACGAGCTCGGAACCCTGTTCAAATCTGGAACAGGTCGCCCTCGGGATTCAATGAAATTGTGGGAGCGGCCCCGGGGCCCTCGCACGTCGGTGGTCCCGCCGGGGCCGACTCACCGAGTCGGCCCCGGCCGAACCACTTCGAGACCGGCCGTCGCCGCGACGGCTCGGCCGAACCCGGTCAGTGCAGGTTCGGGTTCGACAGCGCCTCGTCGCTGGCAATGGGGATGCAGGAGTTACGCCCCTGCAGGAAGTTGTTGACGCCCTGCGCTCCCCAGCGGCGAAGGTCCCACAGCCGCCGGGCTTCCAGCCAGAGCACCGCACCACGCTCGAACTCGAGCGTCGGCCACGCCGACGCCACATTCGCTGGCTGGGAAATCGGCGCCATGCCGTAGACCGCACGCTCGTCGTTGACGAGGGTCGTGAAGGACGCGAGATCGCTGTTCCTCAGCGCTGCCTCGGCACGGATCAGCAACATCTCCGCTCCCGAGGAGAGCGGCATGTTCGACGCCAGCGACGGGTACTTCATCTGGCGGAGGTAGGGCGTGTGTCCGTCCTGTCCGTTCTGGACCTGACTGCCCGCATACACCGTGTCCCACGGCACCCGGGGATCGTTGAACACGTTCGCCCACTGCGTGCCCCACACACTGTACTCGCGACGACTGACCGTGTTGTACGCGAGGTCGTTGTTCTCGCGCTCGGTGTTCGTCGAGAAGATCGCGTCGTACACGAAGTCTGCGGGTACCTGCTGGGCATCCGCCACCGCTCCCGACCAATCGCCCAGGGACAGCAACACGGACGCACGGCCGGCCAGGGCGGCATTCATCAGCGTCGTGTCGCCCTGCGCCTGGGCGTAGGTGAGCGCCTGCGTGAAGTCACTGTCCGCCCGCTGGAAGTAGACGCTGTCCGAGAGAGCAGGACCGCCGTCGATGACGGCCTGGCACACGTTCTCGCCCAGGAGCCGGTTTGAGTAACCGGCCCACAGGTACGCCTGTGGCGCGAGCGCGTCCGTGTCGAAGTCACTGCCCATCACCTTCTGCATGCGGAGGATGCCGTGCTCGGCGACCCAGCGGGCCTGCTGCATGTCGTCCCACTGCGTGATCACCTCGTCGGGTCCGAAGGTGCCGGCATACCAGTACTGCTGGTCGGCGTAGTTGCCCGCCTCGACCATCTCGCCGCTCATGAGTGCCACCGCCTCGGCCGTCTGAGTCACTGCCACCGAAAGGTCGGCCGACATGCCCACCACGAGGGCAGGCATGGCCGAAGGTGTGTTGAGGGCCGCGTCGGCTATCGGCCCGGGGTTGGTGACGCTCAGATCACACCCCGTCACCAGGATCACCAAACCGGCAAGGACGACGCCGGCGAATCCTGTCATGTAGGTCTTCTTCATTGTGTTCCTCACCGCTAGAAGCTGACGTGGAGTGACAACAGGAACGTCCGCGGTTCCGGGAACACGTAATAATCCCGTCGCGCCATCGAGCTGTCTCGCAGGTCGGAGACCTGTGGGTCGGTTCCGTCGTACTTGGTCACCGTCAGCAGGTTCTGGCCGGACAGGGTCAACGACGCCGAGCGAGCGCCGAAGAACCGGAACTGCGGCAACTGGTACGTCAGCGTCACGTCGTGCAGCCTGAAGTAGTTGTCCGGCTCGATCCAGAAGTCGTAGTCGTACACGCCCGAGGTCTGCGAGCACTTCACCCGCTGCAGGGCGGTCACGTCGTTGAGGGCGCTCGCGTCACCGGCGGCGTAGGCCCTCATCTTGGCCTGCACCGCGTAGCAGCCGTACCAGGTGCCCTTGCGCGCATTCTGGTAGCCGACTGCATTCATCAGGTAAGCGCCGAGCTCCCACGCCCCGGTCGCGCTCGCCGTCAGGCGGTTGAACAGTTGCACCGAAGTGTTCAGCGCGATGATCTGAGTCGGATACTCCCCGCCGAGGAACTGGTTGTCCTTGATGATGGGATCGGCGTACGCGTTCGGGTTCATGACCTTCTTCCCGAAATACGACGGGATGGGATAGCCCTGCTCCACGTACGTCCGTGCGGTGCTCCGCACCGTGATGACCTGGCCGCCGAGATCCACGGCCTTGTCGTGGTTGCTGCTGTAATCGACCCGGGCGTTCCACTGGAGGTTGGCGCGCTGGATCAAGGTCCCATGCACGCTCACTTCGATGCCCGCATTCCGCAGCTTCCCGACGTTCTCGAGCTGCGTGTTCAGGAATCCGTCGCTGGGTGGCGCGGTAACCTGAATCAGCGCATCGCTGGTCCGCTGCTGGAAGGCGGTGAAGTCCACGCCGAGCCGGTTGTGCAGAGCGCCCGCCTCGAAGCCGGTCTCATACTCCCACGTACGCTCGGGACCGAGGTTCGCGTCTCCGATCTGTGCCGGCGTGAAGCCCGGCTGGCCGTCGTTGCCCGCGATCGGGTTCCAGGTCCGCTCGGCGTCAAACGCCCCCGGCGCCTTGCCCGACTCGCCGATCGCGGCACGCAGCTTGAAGGTCTGGATCAGGCTCTTGGGCCAGAACGAATGGTCCGACAGGATGTAGGAGGCGCTCACCTTCGGATAGGGCTGCAGTCCGAAGCCCTTTCCGAATGCGCTGTTTCCGTCCACGCGCAGGCCGCCGGTCAGGAAAGCGCGATCCTTCCAGCCCAGGACCTCCTGCACGAAGAAGCCCGCGTTCACCACGCGCTCACGCTCATCGCCCGTCACCTCGCGCGTTGCCGCGGAGACGATGGTCGGCTGGCCCGGGCCGGCGAAGTCCTGCGCGGTCACATCGAGGCTTTCCACCCGGTCGTCGTAGAACTGGCCGCCCACCGAGAAGGCCGAAGAGAAGCTCGAGCTCAGGTTGTTGTTCAGGGTGCTCACGTAGTCCACCGTGAGGAGCTTGTGCACCCAGTTGTTCCAGTACATCACGCCGGTCGGGTGGGTGCTGAAGCCGAAGGGCATCAGGTTCTGGTTGACGACTTCGTCGTAGTCGAAGCCGAAGGTCAGACGGTTGGTGAGCCACGTGCCCGGTGAGTAGGATACGGTGACGCCCGTGATGAAGTGGTCCGCCTTCGTCGTGTTCTGCGTGGTGAAGATCGCTGCGTTGTCGAGGCACTTCACGCCCGAGTCCGTGCAGTCCGTGCCCTTGAAGCTGTTTTTCGGGCCGCGCGTCACGTTGAGCAGAAAGCCCTCGGCGGAGTCCCCGTCCGGCACCCAGCTCGTGTTGCGGCGCGTGTAGGACGTGTTGAGGTTCAAGCTCACCTTGTCCAGAGGCCGGAATCCGAAGTTCGCGCGGAAGCCCTTCCCCTGGGTCGACGAGTTCTGCAGGGTGCCGTCCGTGTTGTTGTAGAAACCGGACAGGTAGTAGCTCATCTGGCCCTGGCCGCCCCGCACCGACAGATCGTATTTCCCGATGAGCCCGTTCCTCAGCCAGCTGCCACTGGAGGGGCACGACGGATCCTCGAACTGAGTGCCGTCACTCGTGGTCATGATCCCACTGCACTTGTTCACGAACATGCCCGTGGGGTCGGCGCTCGGGCCGATGTGACCCTGATTGTTGAAGCCCGTCGAGAGGTCCGCGCTCCACAGCGGAGCGCCGGTGGTCCCGTGCTTCGTGAAGATCTGGATCACGCCTCCCGATGCCTGCGTGCCGTACAACGTGGTAGCCGCCGGGCCCCTCACGACCTGGATGCTCGCGATGTCCGCGGGATCGATGTCGTTCAGCCCCAGCTCACCTTGTCGGTTCAACGGCATGGTCGGCGTCAACCCGCTGTAGATGCGGACGCCATCGACATAGATGATGGGGCCGTTGCCCTGGCTCACACTGTTGATGCCGCGCAAGCGGATGATACCGCCGGCGCCCGGCGCCCCGGAGTTGGCCATCACGTACGCGCCCGGGACCTGTTCGCTCAGCAGGCCCTGCACGCCCTTCGGCGGCGGGACCGACATCTTCGCGACGTCGATGGTCGAGACGGAGTTGCCCAGCTGGCGCTCCTGTTGTTGGCCCGTCGCCGTGACCACCAACTGGTTGAGAACCACGGCCCGCTGAGCCAGCGTGAAGTCTGCGACGGCCGTCTGGCCCGCTGTCACGGCGACCTTCCGGGTCCCGGTTTCGTAGCCGATCATCTGGACGTCCAGCGTCACCGACCCCGGCGAGATGCCGGTCAGTAGGAACATCCCGCGGGCGTCGGTGAGCGTGCCCTGGGAAGTCGCCGGAATCGACACCTGCACTCCGGAGAGTGGCTGGGCCGTCGCCGAGTCCTTCACCTGGCCCCGCACGGTGCCCGTTGTCTCCTGTCCTGCCGCCACGAAGGGGGTGGCAAGGGCAGCGAGCAGAGCGATCATGCAACTCGCACGTCGGTACTTCATCGCCCCTCCAAGTCTGTAACAAGTCCACATGTTGGCCGGGACAGGCCACCGGACCAACAGGCCAACGGACGTACAGGCGGGAGGGTCGTCAGACGGGCAGGTGGACCGTCACCGACCAAGTAAGAGCACGATATAGTCAGGGGGTGGGAAAGATCCGGCAAGAGGGGGGTGCGAAGGGGCCCTACGGCGGCCCAAGGACGGAGTCTACGCGCTTACAGCGGCTTATGCGCTTGCACGAACCTGCGCCCAGATTCAGCCGATGGATGGGAGCTACCCGAGGAGGGCCGCCCGCTTCTCCCCGGTGCAGGTCTTGCTCAGTATCCGCGCACCTCGCCGTCGCGCCGCGGATCGGCCGCCCCGACCCATCGGCCGGCGATGCGCTGGATCACGGTGACGCCTCCGTACGCCATGTCCACGGGCGGCCCGCTCGTCACCACGTAACCCAGATGCTCGGCCACGCTGTCCACCGCCGGCGCGAACCCGTCCTCGAGACGCAGCGCCCGGCCCGAGGTCGGAACCATCCGCGGCATGCGCAGCGCAGCCAGAGGATCGAGCCCGTAGTCCAGCCCGTATACGATGGTTCCGACGATGGCGGGTGGGATCGCCGCCGATCCGGGGCAGCCGACCACCATCTGCACCGCGCCGTCCTTCAGGACGAGGGTGGGCGCGATGGTGGAGGCCGGCACGTGGTGCGGGCCCCACGCGTTCGGACCGGAATCGTTGCGGGCGAAGTTGAACATGGCGCTGTTGAAGAACACGCCGTCCACCCACGTGCCCGTACCGAAGCCGAGGCCCAGCGTGTTCGTCACCGACACCGCGTCTCCGTCGGCGTCCACCACCGACATATGGGTCGTCTCTGCCAGCTCCCCGTCTCCGGGGGCGCCGAGGGCGGCCGCGTGCGGCAGCGAGCTCGGCGGCGCCGGGTCGTAGAGCGCGCAACCGTCGGGCGGCGCCTCGCGGTCGTCGGGCCATGGGTCCCCCGGCGCCAGACGCCCCGTGATCGGCGCCTCCACGAGGGCGCGACGCGTGGCCGCGAATGCCGGCGCGCTGAGCCCGGCCTCCGGCACGGCCACGCGTTGGGGGTCACCCACGTATGCGTTGCGGTCGGCGACGGCCACGCGCATGGCGCCCGCCAACACGCGGAACGCCGCCGGCGAGCGGCTCGGCAGGCCGAGGGCGGGCAGGTCGTACGGCGCCAGGAGATTCAGCGTCTCCAGTACCTCCATCCCCGACTGTGGCGCGGGCGCCGAGAGCACGATGCGGCCGTGATAGGTGGTGCACAGCGGACGCTTGTCGCGCGCCTGGTAGCTCGCGAAATCCTCTCGCGTGATGGTGCTGCCGCCGTCGCGCAGCACGCGCACGATGTCGTCGCCGATGCGTCCCTTGTAGAAGAGGTCCGGTCCCTCGGCGGCCAGTGCCCTCATGGTCGCGGCCAGCTCGGGCTGGATCACCCGGTCGCCCGCCCGGATCGGGTGCCCGCCGGGCAGGAAGATGTGCCGCGCACCCTCGTACCGGCTCACCTTGAGGGAGTCCGCCCGCACCTCGCGCTCGAGGAGCGAGTTGGCGATGTAGCCCTCCTCGGCGAGGCGTATCGCGGGGGCGAACACCTGGGCGCGGGTCAGCTTCCCGTACCTCGCCTGCGCGCCGAGCAGGCCCGCCACGGCGCCCGGAATCGCCACGCCCCGCGTGGTGATCGAGGTTCTCAGCTCGCGGAGCCCCACCGGAGGGGCGCTCCCGGCCTCGCTGTAGAAGTCGATGTAATGCACCTGGTGCGTGGCGGCGTCGTAGTACAGCATGCCGCCCCCGGCGCCCAGGCCGCTCATGATCGGCTCGGTGACGCCCAGGGCGAGGGCGGTTGCCACCGCGGCGTCCACCGCGTTGCCCCCCTGCTGCAGGATCTCGACCCCGGCCTCGCTGGCGTACGGGTTTCCGGATGCCACGACGCCGTGCTCCGCGACGACGCGCTTGCCCACGTCGGGTCCGGTGGAACGGCCCGGACTGGGGAGGGCGCATCCGGTGACGGTGACGACAATGAGAAGAGCCGGGAGCCAGCGGAAGTTGGACACGGGTCGATGGGGAGAAGCGTGAGGGCTTGCGCTCCGGCCGATCGGTGGGGCAGCGCACCGCGCAGGCGCGGAGCAGGACGCGAACGCCAATGTAGCGCGGCCGGGGACGACCAGCACTCCCGACGGCAGGCAGGGAGGAACG
>JAJDNC010000090.1 GCA_022340865.1 Gemmatimonadota bacterium | reverse complement strand
CGCGAAGGCCCATCCACCGACGGACCGTGCGGAGCCCCCCGACGTCCGTCCGACAGCGGCCGGCGCTCTTCCGGAAGGCCGGGCGTTGCCGGACGGCGCGGCGCGGCCGGAAGGCCTGCCGCTCGTGGCGGGTACGGCTCTTCCGGAAGGCCTGCCGTTGCCGGACGGTACGGCCACGCGTGGAGCTCCGGTGCGGGGATCCGCGATCCGTCCTCCGCTGGTGGGGCTCCTCGTGGCACCACGAGGCTGCGCGACGCGCCCCGAAGTCCCTGAGCCGCTCACGCCGCTCCTGGGGCCCGCGTCACCCCTCACCGTGCCCGGGTCCCCCCAGCCGGGAACACCCAGGGGATTGCCCTGCACCACCGGGGCGCGGGGATCCCGCGTCGGAGCGGGAACCGCAGCCGTGGTCGTGGTCCCCCGCCGGTGCGCGGTGCGCCCGGTGTTCCCGCCCGTGGGGTTCTCGACGTAGGTGGGACCGTGGCGCACAAGCGGGGACGGCCGGTACACGCCCCAACCACCGTGCCGGCCTCCGGCGTACACCACGCGCGTTCCGCCGTAGCCGTAGTAGCCGCGTCCCCAGCCGGCACGCGCACCCCACGTGTTCCAGTACCCGGCCCAGGGGTCATAGGACCAATAGGGGCCCCACGGCGTCGCGAAGGGGTCCGCCATGTATACGGAGAGGGTCGGGCCGTACCAACTCGAGAAGCCGAACCCGAACCCGAAGCCGAACCGCCAGGGGCGGTAGGCGGGATAGCCCCACGGCGTCCCCCACATGGGCGCGAAGGCGACGCAGTCGCCGTCCCAGGGGTCCCAGTAGGGATCCCAGTACGAATCCCAGCAACTCGCGTTCCCATACCCATACCCGTACCCGGGATGGCCTCGATACCCCCGCTGCCATCCGTCGTAGGTGTCGGAGTAGATCCCGTACGGGCTGCCGTAGGAATGGGCCCAGTTGAGTCCGAGGGAGAGGCCGAAGAACATGCTGCCCGGGGCCAGGGCTCCACCGCCGAAGCCGAACCCGACGCCATCGAACAGGGAACCTGCGCCGACGGAGGCCACGAAGCGGGTCTGAGCCTGAGCGTCGCGAGCCGGCAGAGCCAGGGCGGCGGCGAGGATCAGCGTCATTGAGCACGACGTCACGTTACGCACGGTGTCCTCCCTTCGACTGCGACTGGTTCGAAATCTAGGCAGGTGCACGCCTCGTGCCAGGGCCCCGGCTTGTGGAAAACCGCTCTATGGCGCCATTTGCGGAAGATCGACGGATGTACGGCCGCGTGGCGGTGTCACGCAGGGGTGACACCACGCCGCCCCGTCGGGACACGCAGGAGGGGTGAAGCTGCGGCCCCGGCGGGGTCCTCCGGAAACCCGGGGAGCGCTGAGGCGTATCAGTGAGCATCGCATCGTCCCGGTGCCCCATATGGCGGTTCCCGGGAGGAGCGAACGGGCACGGAAGAGGGGGGTTCCCGGAAGAGCGCCTTGCCGTTTGGCGCAAAACGGTGAAGATTCCAGAGTCCGTCGGCGCGTGAAGCGTCGTTGTACAGCGGCCCACCCGGCCAGCTGACCGGACAGTTCCCGCTCGACTTCCGAGCCCGGAGTTCATTCTCCCGAAGGCCGTACGCTGGTGTATCCGCGCCGCGACGCCCTTTCCCGGTAACATGGGTTCAGACGTGCCCGAATCGCCCGACATGCAGACAGGCGAGAGCGACAAGTCCAAAGGACGGCGTGGTGGCAGACACCGCCGCCGTGGACGGCGCCCGCGCCGGCGGTCCCACGACCGCACAGACGGCAACAACGCAGGCAACGGCAACAACGAGGATTTCCCTCCGCTGACCGAAGACCCGGAGCAGCTCGAGGCGGAATCCCGGCCGTTGGGCCTCCTCGAGGTGCTGAACAGCGGCTCCGGCTTCATCCGCCGGCGCGAGTCCAGCTACACACCCGGCAGAGACGACATCTACGTCGGCTCACGCATCGTCCAGAAGTTCGGCCTCCGCACGGGGGACGAGCTCATGGGCGTGGTGAGCAACCAGGTGCGGAACGGGAAGAGCGCTCCGCTGGCGTACCTGGCCCGGGTGAACGACAAGGTGCCGGACGACCTCAAGCGCCGTCCCGAGTTCCAGAGGCTGAGCGCGATGCACCCGGACTCCCAGCTCGTGCTGGAGTGCGGTCGCACCGTGCGCGGACAACCCGACTACACCAACCGGGTCATCGACTTGTTCTGTCCCTTCGGAAAGGGGCAGCGGGCGATGATCGTGGCGCCGGCCAAGGCGGGGAAGACGACGGTCCTGCAGGCGGTGGCCGAGGGGATCGTCACCAACAACCCGGAGTGCCACCTGCTGATCCTGCTCGTGGACGAGCGTCCCGAGGAGGTCACGGAGATGGAGGCGTGCGGCTTCGGAGAGGTCATCGCCTCCACCTTCGATCGCTCGGCGGAGCGCCACACCCAGGTGGCGGAGATGACGCTGGAGAGGGCGCGCAGGCGGGTGGAGCAGGGTGAGGACGTGGTCATCATCCTCGACTCCATCACCCGGCTGGCACGGGCCCACAACACGGTGGAGGAGGGGAGCGGACGGACGCTCTCCGGCGGGCTGGACGCCCAGTCGCTGGAAAAGCCCAAGCGTTTCCTGGGGAGCGCCCGCAAGATCGCGCCGGACCAGGGGGGCGGGTCCCTCACCATCATCGCCACGGCGCTGGTGGACACCGGGTCGCGCATGGACCAGGTGATCTTCGAGGAGTTCAAGGGCACGGGCAACAGCGAGCTGGTGCTGTCGCGGGAGCTGGCGGACAAGCGCATCTATCCGGCCATCGACCTGAACAGCTCCGCCACCCGGAAGGAAGAGCTCCTCCTGGACGACGACGCGCTCTGGCTCTCGCGGGCCATGCGCCGACAGCTCGCCGGGGTGGGTCCCACCGACGGCATGAACGAGCTCCTGAACATCATGCGGAAGACCCGGACGAACCAGGACCTCATCGCCTGGGCGAGGCAGCAGGGCTGACGGCGGTCAGACGCCGGAGGGCATCGCCTCCGGCACTCTTGCCGTGTCGGCTCCCGAAGGCACGGCCGGCGCCGCCGTCGCGGAGTCGTCGGGCGCGTCGGGGTCGGCGCCCTTCTCGACGAGAGCCTTCAGCGTCGCCAGGTCGTTCTGCAGCTGGGCGCCCTGGACCCTCTTCATGGCCCGCGCCCAATAGCCCATGAGAGGGTTGTGCCCGAAGTCCCCCTTCTCGCGCCACGTGAGCAGGGTGCGGCCATCGTGCTCGTGGAGCAGGAGGGTCCCGTCGGTGCGCATCGTCCCTCTCTGGACCTCCACGCGGTAGCGCACCACCCGGGGAGCGTCGGCCTCCACCACCTCGAAGTGCCCGTCGCCCACGTTCGGATCGTTCCAGGACATGGTGGCGCCGACGCCGTGGGCGGGACCCGCCATGACGAGCCCGGAGTCCGGCCAGTCGGGAGTCCACCGGGTCCAGGCCCGCGGTGAATCGAGCCAGGGGAAGACCGCCTGCGCGGGCGCGTCGATCTCGGCAGAACGCTCGGTGCTCCAGGTGCCCGGAAGCAGGAATCCCACCACCAGGACGAGCACGAGGAGCCCGGCGAGGCCGCCGAGGACCACTGCTCCCAGTCCGAACGGGGGCGTGCGCGCGCTCACCGGCCCTCCGGAGCCGGGCGGTGGGCCTCCACGTCGCGCACGATGGGCTCGAGCACCTTCCAGACGTTGTGGGCCACGATGCGCTCTCCCTCCGCGTTGGGGTGGATGCCGTCGGCCTGGTTGAGCGCGCGCACGCCGCCGACGCCCTGGAGCAGGAAGGGAATCAAAGCGGTGTGCCGTTCCCGCGCCACCCGGGGAAACACGGCGCGGAACGCCCGGGTGTACGCCGCGCCCAGGTTCGGCGGAGCCTCCATGCCCGCCAGGACGATTCGAGCATGTGGGTAGTGGGCCCGGGTGCTGTCGATGATGGCCAGGAGGTTCCGCTGGGTGGCCCGGGGGTCCTGACCCCGGAGGCCGTCGTTGGCGCCGAGCTCCAGGACCAGGATGTCGAGGGGGTCCTTGAGCACCCAGCCGATGCGGCTCAGGCCGTCGGCGCTGGTGGCCCCGGAGACGCCGGCGTTCACCGTACGGATGGGCAGGCCGGCGGAGTCCGCCAGTTCCGCCACGCGTGAGACGTAGGTATCCTCCGTGCGGACCAGCCCAAGGCCGGCCGTGAGGCTCGTGCCCAGGAACACCACCATGGGCCGCGAGTCAACGGGGGAGGGGCGCGCGGTGTCCCCTGCCGACGGAGAGGCCGGCGCCGGCTGCGACGCCACGGGCGGTGCGGAAGCGTTGGCCCCGGCACGTGTCGCGCCGCCGCCGTTTCCCCCGGCGCCGGCCCCACTGCAGGCGGTCAGGACCAGGCATGAGCTCAGGAGGAATCGCGACGTCATGATGATCGTGGCCCAGGGCCTCGAGAAGACATATACGAGCGGCGGCAGGCCCCTCCCCGTCCTGCGCGACATCGATCTGGAGGTGGCGCCGGAGTCCTTCGTGGCGGTCGTCGGACCGTCGGGGAGTGGCAAGACGACGCTCCTCGGACTGCTGGCCGGACTCGACGTGCCCTCCGCCGGCCGGGTGGTGCTTGACGGGCAGGACCTGTTCGCTCTTACCGAAGACGAGCGTGCGGGGTTTCGTGCCGAGCGCGTGGGCTTCGTGTTCCAGACCTTCCATCTGCTGCCCACCCTCACCGCGCTGGAGAACGTGTTGGTTCCCCTCGAGCTCCGCGGCGGCGGCCGGGGCCTCCGGTCCCGGGCGACGGAGCTGCTGGATCACGTCGGCCTGGGAGACCGCATGCACCACTACCCGGCTCAGCTCTCCGGCGGCGAGCAGCAGCGGGTCGCTCTCGCCCGGGCCTTCGCCAACCAACCCCGGATCCTGTTCGCCGACGAGCCCACGGGGAACCTCGATCAGGAGACCGGGGCGGCCATCGTGGCCATGCTCGAGGAGCTGAACCGCGAGGCCCGGACCACCCTGGTGATGGTCACCCACGACCAAGCGTTGGCGGAGCGCGCCCACCGGATCGTGCGCCTGGCGGGAGGATGCATCGTGGCGGACGAGGAGGCCGGCGCTCCCGCGCCGTCCGCCGACGGTACCGACTCCGCGGCCCCCCGTCCGTGAAGCTCGGCTTCGCACTCCGCCTGGCCGTCCGGGAGAGCCGCCACGGCTTCCGGAGGGTGGGGGTCTACATGGCTGCCATCACCCTGGGCGTGGCGGCTCTGGTGGCCATCCACTCCTTCCGTGACGACGTGGCACGCTCCGTACAGGAGGAGGCGGACGTCCTCATGGGCGCGGATGCGCGCTTCGAGGCGAATCGACCCCTGCCCGACTCGGTGACCCACATCATCGACTCCCTGTCGGCGGCCGGCGTGGACGTGTCCCGGGTCACCACGACGCTCTCCATGGTGCTCGCCCCGAAGAGCGGCGACGTGCGTCTCCTCCAGGTGCAGGCGCTGCAGGGCGGCTTCCCCTTCTACGGCGAGGTCGAGACCACCCCGGCCCATTCCTGGGGACGGCACGCCCGTGAGGGGGTGGCCCTGGTGGATCCCGCGGTGCTCACGCAGCTCCAGATCTCCCTGGGCGACACGCTCGCGGTGGGACGGGTGCGGGTGCCGGTGGTGGCCACGGTGGAGAACACCCCCACCGACCTGGGCTATCAGACCGCGGTGGGTCCCCGCGTGTACGTGTCTCAGGCGACCCTCGACTCCGCCGGACTCCTCGGGTTCGGCAGCCTCGCCCGCTACGCCGTGTACCTCCGCATGCCCGACGAAGGCGCCAGGCACGCCCTGCGTCAGCGCTACTCGAGCGTGCTGCGGGCCACCGACGTGAGCTTCCGCCTGGCGGAGGACCAGGCACACCGGCTCTCGAACTCGATCCGGTTCCTCGGGCGCTTTCTCGGACTCGTGGGCCTGGGCGCCCTCCTCCTGGGCGGCATCGGCGTGGCCTCCGCCGTCCAGGTATACGTGCGTGAGCGCCGCCCGGCGGTGGCGGTGTTGCGCTGCCTGGGCGCCGACCAGTGGACGGTGTTCGCCGCCTATGTCGTGCAGGCGGCGGCGCTGGGGCTCATCGGCTCGGGCGTGGGCGTGGCGCTGGGGGCGGCGACGCAGCGTGTGCTCCCGGTGCTCCTGGCGGGCGTCCTGCCGGTGCCGGTGAGCACGCGCTTCTCGCCGGCTGCCGCCGCGGCGGGCGTGGGCATCGGCGTGTGGGTGGCGGTGGTCTTCGCCTTCATTCCATTGCTGGAGATCAAGGACGTACCGCCGCTACAAGCGCTGCGACAGGACTTCGAGCCGCCCCGCCGCCGCCGCGACCCGTGGCGCATTGGCGCGTACAGTGCGCTCCTGGCGAGCGTCTTCCTCCTGTGTGGCGTAGAGGCCCCGGAGACCAGCGTGGGGCTCGTCTTCGCCGTGGCCCTGCTGGTCACCGTGGCCCTGCTGGCGGCCGTGGCGTGGGGGCTCACGCGCCTCACGCGTCGCTTCTTCCCCACCCGGGCATCGTATCCGGTGCGCCAGGGTGTCTCGAACCTGTTCCGGCCGCACAACCAGACGCTTTCCGTGACCCTGGCGCTGGGCTTCGGTGCGTTCGTGGTGGGCACGGTCATGCAGGTCGAAGGGAGCCTCCTGGACGACCTCACGGTGTCCTTCGGGCAAGGGCGTCCGAACGTGCTCCTCTTCGACGTCCAGAAGGACCAGGTGGACAGCCTGCGCACTCTGTTGCCGGCCTCCGCCCGCGCTGGATTGGAGGTCACGCCCCTCATCATGTCGCGGATCACGGCCATCGACGGGCGCACGCCCGCGGAGCTCCGCTCGGATTCCATGATCCCAAGGGAGGAGCGTCCGCGACGCTGGGCGCTCAGGCGGGAGTATCGCAATACGTACCGGGCCAAGCTCGGCAGCGCGGAAACGCTGGTGGCCGGACGCTGGTGGGACGGCACGCCAGCGGCGGGTGACAGCGGTCGGGCCGTGAGCGCCGGAGACCTCGTGCCGGTATCGCTGGAGGAGGGCATCGCACAGGATCTGAAGGTGGGCCTGGGAGACACCATCTCCTGGAACGTGGGCGGCATGCCGGTGGAGTCGGTGGTCACCAGCATCCGGCACGTGGAGTGGAGCCGGCTCCAGCCGAACTTCTTCGCCATCTTCAAGCCCGGCTACATCGACGACGCACCTCAGACCATCATCATGCTGGCACGCATCCCCGACCCCACTCGGCGGGCGGACTTCCAGCGAGCTCTGGTGCACGTGTTCCCCAACGTGTCGGCGCTGGACTTCTCCCGGGTCCAGGAGGCCATCGACAGCGTGCTCTCCCGGGTGCGCACGGCGGTGACCTTCCTCGCACTGTTCAGCGCGCTGGCCGGCATCCTGGTGCTGGTGGGGGCGCTGGCGACGTCACGCCTGCAGCGGACGCGTGAGGGCGCGCTCCTCAAGACCCTGGGTGCACGGCGTACGCAGGTGCTCACCGTGCTCTTCACCGAATATCTGGCCCTGGGCACGCTGGCCACGGCGGCGGGGCTGGCGCTGGCGTGGATCGCCTCGGCGATCATGGTGCCTCACGTGTTCCAGGTGACCTTCCACACGCATCCGGTGCCGCTGCTGGTGATCTGGGGAGCGGTGGCGGGACTCACTCTGGCCGTGGGGCTCGCGGGATCCCGAGGGCTTCTCCGCCGGCCTCCGCTGGCGGTGCTGCGGGAGGTGCCGGAGTAGGGAAGGGGGGCAGGGACGTCGCGCCGCTACGCCGTTTCCGAAGCGTGCGCCTCGAGGACTTCGGGGGGAACCTCGAGAACGGTGTCGTTGCGGCACGCGTCACACGTCAGGGTGTGCGGATTCCTGAGACGCCCGGGGCGCACGTGGAGCTCGGCGCCGCACCGTGGGCACGTCCCCTCGAGTCCCGTAAGGGTGAAGTGCCACTTCCAGCGGCGGCGTGCCAGGAAGAAGCCCCCGCCCAGGACCGCGAGGACCCAGGGAGCGTGGGGCGGGATCACGCCCACCATGGGGACCAACACCAGCGTGACGAGGACGATGGGGACCGAGCCGCGGAGCCGCCACGCCCTGGAGCGGGGGAGCAGGTGGACGCGTGCGGAGGTGGGATCGAAGCCGAAGAGCGTGACATGCGCCTCGGCCTCGAAGGTGCCGTCGAGGTCGGGATCTGGAGTGGGATCTGGCACGATGTTCGGTCGGAGGGAGCGACGGCGACGTGCAGGCCATCGCGGCGTCAGGAGCCCAAATGTATGCTCCCCGACGCGTCGGTTCCACGCCCCGTGAAGCGCGGGGCAAGCCTACTGCTGTAGTCTTTCCGGCCGCGGGACGCTTGACACGGGGCGAGGCGGCACGAGCATTCGAGCTTGGGGAACGGGGCCCCAAAGCGGCCTTCGAACCGAGCTTCCTTCCAGGCAAGATCGAGCCCAGTGACCGACACTTCGACGACGGCTCCGGAACGGGCCGTGCTGTCGCGGGAGCTCAGCGAGCTCCTCGTCGAGCTTTCCATCGGCGTGCACCGCCACGCGATGTATCCCGCGGGGCATCCGTCGCTGGCCCCCGTTGTGGACAACGTCCTGGGACGTCTCACCGGGATTCTCGAGGAACGAGGAACGCTGCGCATCGGCGTCGCGCGGCGTCAGCTCCTGGTGGAGGGGGTGGTCACCGACCAGAAGCACCCCGTCCTCGCCGACCTGGCGGGTCGCATCCATGACCACCAGCTCGGAGCCGTGTCGTTCGACAGGGGAGTGACCGCCACGGACGTCGCGGGTCTTCTGCACGCGCTGGCGAGCGACAGCGAGCACGGCGGAACCCCCCTCGGATTCCTGCCCCCGGAGGAGTTCCCGCACTGGGAGCGTGCCCGCCTCCACAGGCGGGGTTACGAGCATCTCGAGATCAGCGGGGAAGTCGGTGGGGAGCGCGCCGGCACGGAGCCCGCCACACTGCTCTGGCTCGGGTTGGCACGGGCGGCCCTGATGTCGGAAGAGCTTCCGGACACCGGCCCGGACGTCGCCACCCTCGCCCGGCGCATAGCCGGACACCTTGGGGAGTCGGGGTATGCCCAGGCCGTCGCCGGCCATCTCCTCCGGCTCGCGGAGGGGCTGAAGGGCGCCGGCGGCAGCGAGGCAGAGGAGGCCCGCAGGCGCGTGTCCGAGCTCCTGAACGAGCTCGACGACGACACCCTGAGCAGGCTGGTGAGCGTCGCCGGGAGCCCGGCGCAGCGGAAGCGCTTCTTGCTGGATGCCAGCCAGACCCTTGCCGCGGACGCCGTGATGAAGGTCCTGCGCGCGGCCGCCGCGTCGTCCGCGCAGACCATCTCCCACTCCATGACCCGCCTGCTCACGAAGCTCGCCGCGCACGCGGCGCAGGGAAGCGACACGGTGCGGTCCCAGGCCGATGCCGCCCTCAGGGAGAACATCGAGGCGCTCATCGAGGGATGGGAGCTCGAAGACCCCAACCCCGACGCGTACACCAACGTCCTGGACTCCATGTCCCGCGCGGCGCCGCTCTTCCAGGAATCCGACTCCCGGGACCAGCGTCTGTCGGGTGCGGACCGCCTCGTCCAGATGGCTCTCGAGGTGGATGCGTATGGGCCCATCGTGGGGAAGGCGCTCTCCGACATCCTGGAGGAGGCCGGCGCCAGGGCGCTCCTGGCCATGCTGCGGGAGGCTCCCGAAGGCAGCGAGGTCGGGGAGCGGATCCGCAGTCGGCTCACGAGCCCCTCCCTGTTCCGGCACCTGGTGGGCTCGGGGCGCGTCGACGCCGAGTCCCTGCGGATCCTCATCGAGCGTATGGGCTCCGCGGCGGTGGACCCTCTCCTGGACGTGCTGGCGGATTCCGACTCGCGCTCCGTGCGGCGCCTGGTCTTCGACGCGCTGGTTGGCATGGGTCCGTTCGTGGCGCAGCGCGCCGTGGAGCGCCTCCAGGACGGCCGCTGGTTCGTGCTCCGCAACATGCTCTCCCTCCTCCAGCGTCTGCAGTACGTCCCCGACGGCTTCGACGCCCAGAAGCTCATGGAGCACCCCGATCCTCGGGTGCGTAGGGAGGCTCTTCCCCTGGCGCTGCGAAAGCCGGGCGTGCGCGAGCGGGTGTTGGTTGCGGCCCTGGCCGACGACGACGAGCGCATGGTGCGCATCGCCTTGCTGGAGGTGCAGGATCAGGTTCCGGATCCGGTGGTTCCCACCCTGGTGAACCGCGTCGTGCGGGCCGAAGCACGGGCCGCGGAGATCCGTGCTCTCGGGGCCCGGGTCCTGGGACGGGTGCGCTCGCCACTGGCGGTCAGCGCCCTCCTCGATCTCGTCACCTCGGGCAAGACCCTCTTCGGGAGGATGCGCATGGCCGCGCCGTCCCCTGCCGTGTTGGCGGCGCTGCGGACCCTCGCCGAAGCGTGGTCCGACGACGCCGATGCCCAGGAGGTGCTCCGCATGGCCCAACGGTCCAGGGACCCGGAGGTCCGCAGCGCCGTGCGTGCCGAGGGTGGAGGCCCGACATGAGCGCCGAGGTGGACTTCCTGACGGGAATGGCCCAGGCCATCTCCACGATGACGCTCTACGAGGACGGGCATCCCGCCCGCGAACGGGCCATCGACCGCGCCTACGCCGCGCTCACCGATCTCCAGGACGAGAGCGTCACGCGGGCCTTTACGTTCCTGGGCGACGAGATCGTGATGGATAGCCGACCGCTCCGGGAGCTCAAGCACTGGGATTGGGGGGGACGCCTCGCCGGCGTAGGCATCCAGCGCCTGGAGCTCACCGGTCGGGTCACCCGCGAGGACTTCGATGCCTTCCTGGAGGAAGCGTTCAACCGGCTCACGGGTGCGATGGTGAGCTCCGCGGCCGTGCGCCAGGGTCGGCCCACGAACATCCGTTACGGCGAGGTCGGTCTCAGGGGAAGGGACGAGGCGGAGGGCACCGCCGGCGAGGCGGTATCGCTGGCCACGTTGGGATACTCCCTGGAGGAGGAGATCCAGGCCATCGAGTGGCTCCACGCCGAGCTCAAGGACGAGCGCCAGCTCCACCTCCTCGAGGCGGAGGGGATCGTGCGATCCCTCTCCGTGGCGATGCACGGCGACCGGGCCTTCCTCATTCCCATGCTGCGCCTGAAGGAATTCGACCAGTATACAGTGACCCACACACTGAACGTGGCGGTGCTCACCATGGCTCTCGCCGAGTACCTGGGGCTCGGTCCCCGGGAGGTGCGCGGCTTCGGGATCGCGGGGCTCCTCCACGACCTCGGCAAGGTGAGGGTGCCCCTGGAGATCCTGAACAAGCCGGGGAAGCTCTCGGAGCAGGAGCGTCTGGTCATCGAGACCCACCCCGTCGAAGGCGCGCGGATCATCCTCCAGACCGAGGAGCACCTGGACCTCGCCGCCGTCGTCGCGTACGAGCACCACATCCGCATCGACGGAGGGGGCTACCCGGGGCTCCGCTATCCGCGGTCCTGCCACCAGGCCAGCAACCTGGTGCACGTGTGCGACGTCTTCGACGCGCTGAGAACGCACCGGCCGTACCGGGAGGCGTGGCCCACCGAGCGGGCCCTGGGCATCATCGAGGAAGGAGCGGGACCCGAGTTCGATGCCGACATCGCCCGGGCCTTCGTCACGATGATGCGCCAGTGGGAGGACCGCGTTACCGAGGTGGGCACCGACGATCCCGAGCTGCGGCTGGGCGGACGGAAGGAGCCGGAAGCGAGCGCCGAAGCTCCCTAGCCCCGGAAGGCCCTCAGCCTGCGCCCCGCCTCGCGCAGCGTCTCCACGCGCTTGCAGAACGCGAAGCGCACCATGGTGCCACCGCGCTCCGGCACGCTGAAGAAGCTCGAGCCCGGCACGGAAGCCACTCCGCCTTCCCGCGTGAGGCGTTTGGCGAAGGTGGTGTCGTCCTCGTCGCTCAGGGAAGAGAAGTCGGCGAGCACGTAATACGCGCCCTGGGGCGGCCGGCACCGGAAGCCCGCCTCCTGGAGCGCCGACACCAGCACGTCGCGCCGCTCGATGTAGTCGGAGATCATCCCCTGGTAGTAGGCTTCGTCCAGATCGTCGAGCCCGGTGGCGCACGCCTCCTGGAGAGGGGCCGGGGCGCCTACGGTGAGGAAGTCGTGGACCTTGCGGATGGCCGCGGTGAGGTCGGGTGGGGCCACGATGGTGCCCACGCGCCAGCCGGTGACGGAGAACGTCTTGGAGAGCCCGCTCACCGTGATGGTGCGGTCGCGCATCCCGGGGAGCGTGGCGAGGGGAACGTGCCTTCCTTCGTAGAGGATGTGCTCGTAGATCTCGTCGGTGACGGCGAGGACGTCGTGCTCCCTGCACACCGAGGCGACGGCCTCGAGCTCGTCGGCGTCGAAGACTCGGCCCGTCGGGTTGTTGGGCGTGTTCAGCACGATGGCCCTGGTCCGCGGGGTGACGAGGGCGCGGAGCCGCTCGGGATCGAGACGGTAGTCCGGCGCCTCCAGCGTGAGGAACACCGGGCGCGCGTCGGAGATGACGGCATCGGGGCCGTAGTTCTCGTAGAACGGTTCGGGGACGATGACCTCGTCGCCGGGGTTCACCACGGCCAGCATCACCGAAGCCATGGCCTCGGTGGCGCCGCACGTGATCGTGACCTCCCGCTCGGCGTCCACCTCCATGCCGTACCTGCGCCCATACTTCCGCACGAGGGCTTCCCGCAGGCGGGGCGCGCCCCACGTGATGGCATACTGGTTCACGTCGTCCCGGACGGCCCTGCACGCGGCTTCCTTGATGAGCGTCGGGGCGGGGAAGTCCGGAAATCCCTGTGCCAGGTTGATGGCGTCGTGCTCCCGGGCGACGCGGGTCATCTCCCGGATCACGGACTCGGTGAAGGTGTGCGTGCGGCGTGCGCTGCGAGGCGATGCGGATGTCATGGCGGGGGTGCGCTCACGTTTTCGCGGACGGTCGAGCGACCCATGATGTCCGTCGGGGGATGTCGCGGCAACGGTTGCGGCCGTGGCGTCCGCCTACCGGGGGGTTTAGGATACGGCCGTCTTCCAGTCCCGAAGGACACCCGGCGCGGACCCGCGCCCCACCCAAGGAGTGTCGGTGCGATACGGTCTCGGCAGCCTCGTCCTGGCCGGCGCGATGGCCGCGACGGCGGTTCCCGGTGTCGCCGCGGCCCAGTCCTCCCCTCTGGTGGTCGAGGTTCGGGGCGGCGCTTCCATGGCGCTCGCACACTTCAGGACCGGTACCCGCGTGGGTGAAGGTGCGCGCTCGGGGCCGTCGCTGGCGGTGACCTTCATCTTCTCGGGAGAGGGGCGGCGGAGCACCTACGTGGGCTTCAGCCAGGAGCGCTTCGCGTGTGCGGCGGCGGGATGCCCGGCAGGGCGTCCCTTCATCGCCACGGGGTTCGACGCCGGCTTCCGGGTCAGCCTGTGCACACGTTGCTCGGTCAGCCCCTGGCTCCGCCTGGGAGGCCTCACCACCCGTGTGGAATCGCCCGGCGTCCCCGGCAGCCCCACCGGGGTCTCCAGGCTGGCTTTCGGCGGGGAGGCCGGCTTCGGCGTCTACCTGGGCGCCTGGCGCTCGGTGGCCCTAGACCCCGGCCTCCGCTTCGCGGCGGTGAACACCCGGCTGCCCGGGGGATCCCTCTTGCGCATGAGGTACGCGGTCCTGGACCTCGGTCTGGTTCTCGCGTTCTGACCCGCCGGCGGCTCGGAGCCTCCGCCACCGGCGCCACCTCTGGGCACGTGGGCCGGCCTCACCGACCGGGTGTTTGGAGCCTCGCCCGCCGTCCGGGTATCGCAGCGGTCCTGGGGGATCCGGACAGGCGCACGCAGTTGCGACCGTCCCGCTTTGCCTGATACAGGGCGTCATCGGCGGCCGCGAGGAGATCGTCCGGGGAGCGCATGCCGGGGTGGTAGGAGGCCGCTCCCGCGCTGACGGTGAGACTCCCACGGTCCAGGTGGGCGGCTTCGAGAGCCATGCGGATCCGGTCGGCGAAGATGACCGCCCCTTCGGCATCGCTGGCGGTGAGCACGGAGAGGAACTCCTCCCCTCCGAAGCGAGCGGACAGGTCCGCGCGGCGGGTGGTCCTCCCCAGGATGTCGGCGAAGGCCCGGAGAGCCTCGTCTCCGACCGGGTGGCCGTGCTGGTCGTTGTACTCCTTGAAGTGGTCCAGGTCGAAGATGACCGCCGAGAGCGTGCGCCCCCGCTGGGCCGCCGCGAACTCATTCTCCAGGAAGAGGCGAGCCTGGCGCCGGTTGGGGAGCCCCGTGAGCAGATCGGTGAAGGCCATGTCCTCGACCACCGCGCGTTGCTGATGCAAGGCTTCCGCCAGCCACCCGATGCCCAGGACGATGAGCACATACGCGGCCACGACGCCCAGGAGAGTGCCGGGCACGGGCGCTCCCAGCCACAGCACCACCGCCTGTGTGACCGACAGCGTCGCCATGCCGGCCGCCAGCGCGGTGGCCGCTCCTTTCCATCCCCGGTGGTAGGCCAGGAGGAACGCCGGTATCACCATGGTGAGCCAGAGGAGCGCACCGTACTCGCCCAGACGCGCCGGGAACACGAGAGCTCCCAGAACGGGGACGGCCAGGGCCCCTACCGATATCGCCAGGGCCCGGAAGGGGACGACGCGCGCGGGCAGAGCGAGAGACATCGTGACACCAACTTGCCGGGTCCGCGGGAGAGGGGTCAAGAACTTACGGAGCGGGGGGGCAGGAGCTCGAGTGCGTCACGGATGAGGGGGGAGCGCGTACATACGCACAACGTGGGAGTCCCCGGGGTGGGCGACGGGGAGGAGAGGGGCGGGGCAGGGCAATACGACTAGATAGATAGTTGACGCTTCGGGGCGTCCGACGATAGACTCTACGAAGATTATCGTAGGAGGACCCGGAATGCTCGGCCTCTGGATCGCGTCGATCACCCTCGTGGGCGTTCTTCTGGCAGCCGCTGCCCACCTCCTCGAGCGCCTGGCGCGGGCTCGTCGGCGGTGGCTGTGGAGTGTTGCCATGGTGGCGGGGCCGCTTCTCGCGGTGCTGGACGCCGTCCTCGGAAGCGTCCTGCCGCGCACGGCGAGCGCCGACGTGGCCTTCGGCCCCGGGGTTCCCATCTGGGATGCGGCCCTGCACGGCCTGTCCTTCGCCGCCACCGCGGCGCCCGCCCGGGCCCTGGAGGGTGTGCTGGCAGGTGCCTGGGCACTGGCGACCGTAGCCTTGGTGACCGTCCTCGCCGGCGGGGCTTCACTCGTTCGCCGGCGGCGACGGTCCTGGACACCCGCCGTGGTGGACGGAGTCCCCGTCCTCGTCTCCGCTGGGTTCGGACCCGCGGTCATCGGCGTGCGCCACCCGGCCATCGTGCTTCCGCCCTGGGTGCTGCAGCTGCCGCCGGAGGAGCGTGCGCTGATCCTGGCGCACGAGGAGGAACACCGGCGCCGGGGCGATCCCCGCCTGTTGGCCGCCGCCTTCGCCTTCGCGGTGGCCCTGCCGTGGAACCTCCCGGGCTGGTGGGCCCTCTTCCGGCTTCGGGATGCCGTGGAGACCGACTGCGATGCCCGTGTGCTCGCGAAGCACTCCGCGAGCCGGAACCGATACGCACGTCTGCTCTTCGAGGTGGGAAGCCGGAGCTTCGGCACCGTGCCCCTGGGGGCGGGCTTCGGAGAGCGGGTCTCGTCCCTCGAGAGGAGGATCAGGGAGATGCTCAACGTACGCGCAGCAAGGAAGCGGCTCGTCTTGCAGGCGATGGTGGCGGCGGTGCTCGTGGTAGCCGCGTGCACCATGAACGTGATGGGCGTGAACATGAAGAAGCAGAACACCCAGGAGCAGAGCACGGTGACGGCACACGACGCGGCGCTGCAGAGCGCACCGACGTTCACGCCCTTCACGGTGGCGCCCAGGATCCTGAACCGCGACGAGATCAGGACGGCCCTGCAGCGCGACTACCCTCCGCTCCTCCGCGACGCGGGCATCGGCGGGACGGTGAAGGTCTACTTCTTCATCGATGCCCAGGGCCAGGTTCAGAATGTCCGCATCGACAAGAGCTCAGGGCACCCGGCACTGGACGAGGCGGCCCTGAACGTCGGCCGCGCCATGCGGTTCTCTCCGGCCCTGAACAGGGACGAGAAGGTCCCCGTCTGGGTGTCCTTCCCCATCACGTTCGCGGTGGACTAGTCGAGGCGCCCGGGCGCGGTGAAGCAGCCTGAAAGAGACGGCTGACCGGGCGGCTGGGCACACCGGGCCTGCCCATCCCGAGAATCCAGGAGAGGTGGCCCGCGGGCTGACCGACCTCCCCAGCCGGGACTCCGTGCCATAGGTTGTCAGCACTTTCCCGACTACCCGGATGGGAAGCCATGCTCCGTAACGCCCTCCTGTGGGCCTCGTCGAACCCGTACCTGTCGGAGCGTCTGCCGCGCGCCCGCTTCGTCCAGCGTGCCACGCGGCGCTTCCTGCCCGGCGAGCGCCTGGAGGATGCCCTGGGCGAGGCGCGACGGCTCCAGGGAGAGGGCACCGCCACCACCGTCACGCTCCTGGGCGAGAACGTCGCCACGCCGGCGGACGCCGACGCGGTGGCCGAGCACTACCTGGCGGCCATGGAGACCATCCGGGAGGAGGGTCTCGACACCGAGATCTCGGTGAAGCTCACGCAGCTCGGCCTCGACCAGGACCTAGCCGCCACCCGCCATCGCCTGGACCGCCTGGTGCGGGGATGCGATCCGGGAGCGCTGGTCTGGCTGGACATGGAGTCCTCCGCCTGCGTGGACCGGACGCTGGAGATCTTCCGCGCGGTACGGGAGGATCACCAGAACGTCGGCGTCTGCCTGCAGGCGTACCTCCAGCGTACGAAGGCAGACCTGGAGAAGCTGCTTCCGCTGCACCCCGCCATCCGTCTGGTGAAGGGGGCCTACAAGGAGCCGCCGGACGTGGCCTTCCCACGCAAGGCCGACGTGGACCAGAACTACATCCGGCTCACGTCGATGCTCATGCGGGCCCGCAAGGAGGGCAGGGCGGGGCGGCCGGTCATCGGGACCCACGACTCCCGGATGGTGGGGGAGGCGAACCGCATGGCTCACGAGCTGGGGCTCGCCAAGGACGCATACGAGATCGCCATGCTGTACGGCATCCGTACCGCCGAGCAGGAGCGCCTGGTGCGCAGCGGCTACACGTTGCGGGTGCTCGTCTCGTACGGGAGCCACTGGTTCCCGTGGTACATGCGGCGGCTGGCGGAGCGTCCGGCGAACGTGTGGTTCGTCCTGAGGCAGCTCGTCCGATAGTGGTGCGCCCCCCGTCACGGGCCGGCGCGGAGCCCTTCGACCAGGACCCCCGTCGCTGGTGGATCCTCGCCCTGGTGTCCCTGGGCCTCCTCTTCGGCATGTCCGCCTGGTTCACCGCCAGCGCGGTGGCGCCGGAGCTCCGCGTACGCTGGGCCCTTACGTCGGACGAGGTGGGATGGCTCACCACGGTGGTGCAGCTGGGCTTCGTGACTGGAACGGCCACCGCCGCCCTCCTCAACCTCGCCGACATCGTGCCGTCCAGGTTCTACTTCCCCGCGTGCGCGGTGCTGGCCGCCCTGGCCAATGCGGCCCTCATCGTCGTGCCGGGGTACGGCCTCGCGCTGGTGGGACGCTTCTTCACCGGCTTCTTCCTGGCGGGCGTCTATCCCCCCGGCATGAAGATGATCGCCACCTGGTTCCGCAGCGCCCGGGGCCTGGCCATCGGCACGGTGGTGGGGGCGCTCACGGTGGGGAAGGCCACGCCCTATCTGCTCAAGGCCATTGGTGGCCCGGGCATCGCGCCGGTGGTGGGCGGCGCGTCGCTGGCCGGGGCGACGGCGGGGTTCCTCGTCCTGGCCGCATACCGTGACGGCCCCTACCCCTTCGGCCGGCGCCCCTTTTCCTGGGGGCTCGTCACGCGCATCCTCCGGCATCGGGAGACCATGCTCGCCACCGGGGGATATCTCGGCCACATGTGGGAGCTGTACGCCATGTGGACGTGGGTGCCGGCTTTCCTGCTGGCGTCGGCAGCGGGGCGGGGGCCCTCGGCGGGGGTGGTGGAGGCGGTGGCGTTCGGTGCCATCGCGGCAGGGGGCGTGGGCTGCGTGTGGGGTGGGGTGGCCGCGGACCGCATCGGCCGGCACCGGGTGGTGAAGGGCGCGATGACGGCCAGCGGTGTGTGCTCCCTGGGCGTGGGCCTCCTCTTCCACGCACCCTTCTGGGTGCTGGCCGTAGCCACCTGGGTGTGGGGTTTCTTCGTGGTGGCGGATTCGGCGCAGTTCAGCGCGTTGGTCACCGAGGTGGCTCCCACCGACGGCGTGGGCACCGCGCTCACTCTGCAGACCTCCATGGGGTTCCTCCTGACCATGGTCACGATCCAGGGGATCCCCCATCTCGTGGACGCTTTCGGATGGCCCTGGGCCTTCCCGCTCCTCGCGCTTGGGCCCGCCGCGGGCATCGCGAGCATCCGCAGGCTTCAGCATCCGCGAGGTTCTCGACACATTCAAGGATGAGCCGCGCCTCACTCCGCCGCGTGGGCACGCCGCTGGTGGCTGCCGTCGTTCTCGCGGTGGCGCTCTTCCTGCTCCACCGGGAGCTCCGCGGATACACCTTTCTCCAGATATGGCACGCGACAAGAACACTGCCAATGTCGCGGATCCTGGAGGGGGCGGGGTTCACGCTGCTCAGCTACGTCGCCCTCACCGGCTACGACTGGCTGGCAGTCCGACACGCCCGCGTGCAGGTGCCTTATCGGCGTGTGGCCTTCGCGTCGTTCCTGGGCTACGCGTTCAGCCAGGCACTGGGGTTTCCGTTGGTCACGGGAATCTCCCCGCGCTACAGACTCTACTCCTCCTGGGGTGTCGAGGCACCGGACATCGCCCGGATCGTCGCGTTCTACTCCAGCACGTTCTGGATCGGGCTGCTGGCCCTGGGAGGCGTCGCCTTCCTCGTCGAGGCGCCCACGCTGCCATCGTTCGTTCACGGCCTCGGCGCTACCGCCCGACCTCTGGGGGCGATCTTCACGGCGCTGGCCGTGGCCTATCTGGTGTGGTGCAAGGTCGGGCGGACGGGCATTCGCATAGGGCGTTGGACGCTGGGGATTCCGTCCTTCGGCACCGGGGTGCGACAGATCCTCGTGGCCTCGGCGGACTGGATATTCGCGGCGGCGGTCCTGTACATGCTCCTGCCCTCCAGACTCGACATAGGCTTCGCCAGCTTCCTGGGGACGTTCCTGCTGGCACAGATCATCGGGCTCGCGAGCCACGTGCCCGGCGGACTCGGCGTCTTCGAGGTCGTTCTCCTCGCATCTCTCCCCCAGCACCCCGCACGCGGCGCTCTCATCGCCTCTCTGGTGGCCTACCGTGCCGTCTACTATCTGATGCCTCTGGCGCTCGCCGCGGTGTCCCTCGGGGTGTACGAGTTCCGGCAGCGCAGGCAGGCGGTGCACCGAGCGCTCTCTGCGGTGGGCTCGGGGGCGTCCAGCGCCACCCCCCTCGTGCTCTCGGGGTTGGTCTTCGTCGCGGGCGGCCTCCTGCTGGCCACGGGCGCCATCCCGTCCAGGGGACGTATGGCGTGGCTGGGCTCCACCCCTCCGCTGGCGCTCCTGGAGGCGTCGCACTTCCTGAGCAGCCTGGTGGGGGCGTCCCTGCTCATCCTCGCGTGGGGGCTGGCCCGCCGCCTCGACGGAGCCTTCCACGCCACCCTCGCGCTCCTCGGCGTCGGCGCCGTGCTGTCGGCCATGCGCACCGGCGGCCTGCTGACCGCGCTCGTGCTCCTGCTGGCGCTGTTGGCGCTGGCGCCCACCCGCAAGGAGTTCTTCCGGCGCTCGGCCCTGCTGGCGGAGCCGGTCTCCCAGGAGTGGGTCTTCGGGGTCGTGGCCGTGCTCCTGGCCACGGCGTGGCTCGGGTTCTTCGCATACAGGGACGTGGCCTACTCCGGGGACCTCTGGTGGCGCTTCGCCCTGCACGGTGACGCTCCCCGCTTCCTGCGGGGGTCGGTGGGGGCCGCTGGCGTGCTGCTGGTGTTCGCCATCGCGCGGCTCATCCGCCCGCCGGAGCCCGAGGAGGCCGTGGCGCCGGCGGAGCCTCCGGAGGCGGTGGCGGAGATCGTGGACCGGAGCCCGCGCAGCTACGCGCACCTCGCGTTTCTCGGAGACAAGAGCTTCGTGCTCTCGGAGAGCGGGCGATCCTTCCTCATGTTCGGGGTGGAGGCCCGGAGCTGGGTGGCCATGGGCGACCCCGTCGGTGACCCGGAGGACTTCCCCGAGCTGGTCTGGGAGCTGCGCACGCGGGCCATGCGTCACGGAGGGTGGCCGGTCTTCTACCAGGTACGCCCGGAGTTCCTCCCCCTGTACGTGGACGCGGGCCTCACGCTCGTGAAGCTGGGGGAGGAGGCCGTGGTGGACACGGAGACGTTCAGCCTGGAGGGACGCCGGCGCTCCGGGCTGCGGCAGACGTTGCGCCGCGTGGAGCGGAGCGGGGGCGTGTTCGAGGTGCTCCCGGCCGCCGGCACCCGGGAAGCCATCGGGCGACTCCGCGAGGTCTCCGACTCGTGGCTGGCGGGAAAGAACACGCACGAGAAGGGCTTCTCCCTGGGCTTCTTCACGGAGCGCTACGTGGAGCGTTTCCCGGTGGCGGTGATCCGGGTGGAGGGAGAGATCGTCGCTTTCGCCAACGTGTGGTTGAGCGCGGAAGGCGAGGAGCTCAGCGTCGACCTCATGCGCTACCATCCCGACAAGGCGCCCGCCGACTCCATGGAGTACCTCTTCACGAAGATGATCCTGTGGGGGCAGGAGCACGGGTACGGGCGCTTCAGCCTGGGCACGGCCCCCCTGTCCGGCCTGGAAGGCGGACCCCTGGCGCCCCTGTGGGCGAGGTTGGGCGCCGCGCTGTTCAGGTACGGAGAGCACTTCTACAACTTCCAGGGCCTGCGGGCCTACAAGGCCAAGTTCGATCCACGGTGGGAGCCCCGGTACCTCGCCTCGCCCGGCGGCCTCGCGCTTCCCCGGGTCCTGGGCAACGTCGCCGCTCTGGTCTCCGGCAGCCTGCGAGGCGCCCTGGCACGCTGAAGAGGCCGCGCCGGCCCCGGCTCCGAAGGAAGTCCCATCTGCGCATTCCCGGATCCCGCTCCGGCGAGCACACTCGTCGTATGCGCGTTCTCCCGCTGAGCAACCCGGCTCGAGGTGGCCGCCCCGCGGCCGCCCGACCCTCCCCGAGGGCTATGGCCCTGAGCATCCTGTTGGCCGCCATCGCGGCCCTGGGTGTCCTGGGGGCAGCCTCCGGGGATCCCGGGCTGCCGAGTCGGTGGGCGTATCGTGCGGTCATCCGAGTCCGGGGCGGAGCCTTCATCTCGTTCCCCGGCGCGGTTCTCCAGTCGGGCTTCTCCGACTGCGGGCCAGCTGCGCTGGCCACCCTTCTCGTCACGCTGGGCGGGGACCCTCCGCCTGTGGACTCCATCGGGCTGCTCGCCGGAACCGGTGCAGGAGGCACCACCTTCGGCGGGCTCGCCCGGGCGGCACGCCTCCTGGGCGTGCCCAACGATCTCCGCAGGCTCGTCCCCGCCGCCATGGAAAGCCTGCCCTCACCGGTCATCGCCTGGGTGGACCGAGGTCATTTCGTCACCGTCGTCCCGGACACCGGACGTGCCGTCCTCGTCCTCGACCCGGAGGTGGGCCCCTACCGGATTCCGGTGGGGCGCCTCCGCCGCTACTGGCAGGGAGAGGCGCTGGTTCCCAGGTCGCCTCGCGCGAAGGCGGAGGCGACTCCATCCAACGTCTCGCGAAGAAGGGGAGGAAGAGCATGAGACACACACGAGCGAAGCGGTGGGCCCTTGCGCTCGGGCTGACGACGATGGTCGTCATGAGCGCGAACGCGGCTCCTGTGACGGGCGGCGGGGTGCTGGCGACCCTCTCGGGGTCGGGTCCCGTCAGCCTGACCGCGATGCTGATCTGTGGCACCTGCGTCGGAGCCGGCATCGGCATGTTGCTCACGGACACGTGGATGGCGGCCCTGAGCACCATGGGTTCGTGGAAGTGGGTGGGGATCTGCGGCGGGGCGTGCGCGGTCGCATTGGGGTTGAAATGAGCGCCCGTGCGATCCCGGTCGCCGTCCTCCTGCTGGGGGTGGCGCTCGCTGCGGCGTCCGGGATCATGCCCGTGGCGGGTGCACCGATGGGCATCGCCGCTCTCGTCGGTGCGGGGTTGGCGGAGAAGCTGCTGTGCATTTCCTGCGTGGCGGCGCTCACGCTGCTGGCGGTCAGTGCCACGCCTGCGGCCCTCCTGGTGATGATCAGCGAGAACCCCGAAGCAGCCGCGACCTGCATCGCGATATGCTACATCGTCGCGACGACCTAGCCATCCGGCGGCGGGGAGGGCTTCGGCCCTCCCCGCCGTACCGGGAAGGAGCGCGGCCCGCCATGCGCAGGTGGATGGCGGTGCTGTCCCTCGTGCTCATGTTCGGTGGCGGAGGAGTGGGGACGGCGGTTCTCCTTCGACATCAGCGGACGATCCTGTCCGGGCCCCCGACCCCATTCCGTCCGGGCTCCCTCGCGGGCGTGGGGCCCGACGGCCGGCCGATGCGGTTGCCGGAACGTTCGTCGGTCGTGCTCTACGTCAGCGAGGGATGCGCGTTCTGCAGGGCGGAGTTGCGTGCCTGGTCCCAACTCCTCGCCGCGGACCCGGGCAGGCCTGCGCCGTGGATCGTCTTGGCTCCGGGCACCGACGTCCAGGACGCCCGAGCCCTGACGAAAGCCTTTCCCGGACATTGGATGGCGGACCGCACCGGCGCTGTGGCTCGCAGCCTGCGGGTCGCGGCGGTGCCCATGGCCGTGGTGTTGGACTCCTCCGGTGCCGTGGTGGAGGTGCACGTGGGGATGTCCTCGCCGGAACGGCTCGCACACCTGGCCGCGCTCACCGGCCCAACTCCAAGGAGGAGGCCATGACATCGACGATGCACGGTGCGCCCCCCGACGACGCCGAGACGGACGGCGCGCGGCCCATGCGCGTCCCGTTCCCGAGGGTGGGACTCCTCTTCCCGACGCCCGAGCTCATCCGCACCCGGGCGCCGATCCTCGCGCCGACCTTGATGACCGCGTTCGTCGTGGCGGTCACGGTGGCCGGCACGGTGCCCCTGGTACGTGCGGCCTACGCCGCCCGTCCCGAGATGCTCCTGGCCGCCGTCACGAGCCTGTGGGCCATGGCCGCCCTCTCCCCCCTTGCCGCCCTGCTGAAGGGCGTCGCCCTCGGAGGCGTGGCCTGGTCGGTCATGGTCCTCACCGGGGTGCAGGTCCGCTATCGCACGATGGCCAGCGCGGTCATCTACGGACAGGTGATCCTGGGGCTTCAGGGCGCGTGGATCACCGCCCTCCTCTGGATGCGTGGACTGGGGGCTGTGCGCCAACCGGCGGACCTGATCCTGCCGACGGGTCTGGACGTCCTGTTTTCCGACCCGTCCTCGGCACTGGGTGCCGTCGCCCGGGGTGTGACACCCTTCTACTGCGCGTGGTTCGTGTTCCTGACGGTGATCTTCGCGCGCGCCGCACATCGAGGCTGGTGGCGGGCAGCGCTCGCCGCCTTCGGCGCCTGGACCTTGGGAACGGGGCTGGGCGTGGTGCGCGCCCTGATGGTCTGATGGCGGAACGAGCAGCGGTGGAGCTGAGAGAGCTGAGCGTGCGGTATCCGCACTTCATCCTGGGCCCTCTGACGTTGACGATCTCGGCAGGGGAACGCGTCGCTCTGGTGGGCCCCAACGGCGCCGGGAAGAGCACGACCCTTCGAGCGGTGGCGGGCCTCGTGCCGCGATACGCCGGCAGCGCAACCGTGGAGGGTCGCGAGGTGCGCGACGTCGGACCTCGGGTGAGGGCCCGGGTCGGCGTGCTTCCGGAGCGCCTCCTCGGGTTCGGGTGGATCACGGTCGCCGAGCACCTGGAGCTGCTCGCGTCCTTCTACCCCACCTGGGACCCGGCGTACGCCGACGAGCTGCGTACCCGCCTCGATCTCCCTGCCGACACGAAGCTCGCCAACCTCTCCAAGGGGATGCAGGTGAAGCTCTCCCTGGTGGCCGCGGAGAGCTTTCGCCCTCCGATCCTCCTCCTGGACGAGCCGACCTCGGGAATCGACCCCGTGATGCGCGGCGACATCCTCCGGCTCATCAGCGAGTGTACGGCGGCGGAGGAAGGTCGCACGGTGCTCTTCTCCAGCCACATCCTCGAGGATGTCGAGGAGGTGGCGGAGCGCGTGATCCTACTTCGGGGCGGACGCGTGCTCGGCGACCTGGGGCGAGACGAGCTGAGAGCGGAGGCGGGTGCGGGTACCCTCTCGAAGGCCCTCTACCGGAGGCTCACCGATGCGTGACTCGGCGCTGCGATCGCTCGTGATCCTGGAGCTCCGCCGGGTGGAACGCCCGCTGCGCAGGACGCTGGGGCTCGCCGCCGGTGCGGCCGTCGCCATCACGATTCTCGGGTTGGCCACGCCGGGGCGGATGGCCTTCATCCTCCTCGTACTGGGGATGACCGCTCTCTCGGCCCCCGTCATGGGCGTCGTAAAGGACAAGCTCGACGGCGGCCTGGAGTTCCTGGTCACCCTGCCGGTGGACCGCTCCCTGCTCGCGGCCGCGCGGCTCGGGGCGGGGTGCATCCTCTCGGTAGCGGGGGGCCTCTGTCTGAGCGCCGGGCTCTGGCTGTTCGCGCGCCAGTCTCTGCGGGTGACGCCCTCGTCCTCGCTGGCGGTGGGGGTATTCGTCGTCGTCACGGTGGGTGCGGCGCTCTCCGTGGGGCTGGGTATAGGCGTGAGCCTGCGGATGCAGGCGTCCCGGTTCGCGAACCTCCTGTTCGGGGGCTTCCTGGTGGCCCTCCTCGCCGGGGAGGTGACGCGGCGCGCGCTCCCGGGGGGTACCACCATGTTGCTGCGCGTGCTGGCGGAGCCGTGGTTCCCCCGGGCGTTGGCCGTCGCCCTCGGCCTTCTCGTGGGAACCGCGACTTGGCTCGCCTACTGGCTCTCGCGGACGGGTCTCGAGCGCTTCAGGCCGGAGCGGGACGAACCGACCTGGTGAGTGAGGTAGGGGACGGCGGCCCGCGCGGGCCGACTCGGCGCGCTCAGGCGGAGCCGCGCGAGAGCCCGCGAGGGCGCACCACCCCCTCCGCCATGGACAGCGTTCCGTCCACCACGAGGGCGAGGAGCGCCGCGGGAATGGCACCCGAGAGGATCATGTGCGTGTCGGACAGGGCGAGACCGGCCACGATGGGATCGCCGAGGCCGCCGGCTCCGATGAACGCCGCCAGCGTGGCGGTGCCCACGTCGATGACCGCGGCCGTCCGGATCCCGGCCATGATGACCGGAGCCGCGAGCGGGAGCCGCACCCTCGTGAGGACCTGCGCGTCGGTCATGCCCAGTGCTCGTGCCGCGTCTACCGCCACCGGGTCGACATCCCGCACCCCCGAGTATGTGTTCCGAACGATGGGGTAGAGCGAGTACAGGAAGAGGGCCACCACCGCCGGCCCGACACCGATCCCCAGGATGGGGATCATGAACGCCAGCAGCGCGATGGAGGGCACGGTCTGGAGCAGCCCCACCGCACGGATGGCTCCCTCGGCGGAGCGGCGTACGCGCTCGAGCCAGAGGCCCAGGGGCACCGCCACGAGAATACCCCCTCCGAGGGAGAGGACCACGAGGAGCAGATGGCGAAGCGTCTGCCGGAAGGTGGCGTGGCGGTGGGACCAGAGGTAGGCCGGAAGGGAGCCGGCGGAAGGTGCCTCGGGCACGGTTGCGGTGCCGACACCTCCCGGGCCTCCGGAGGCCGCCGCGGCCGGGGGCGGGCCCACCGTGTCGGGCACGAGGCCCAGGGAAGCCAGGGCGTCGTGGGCCACCACCGCCACGTCCTCGCCGTCCACCTCCACGCGACGGTTGAGAGCGCGCATATGCGCCTCGTCCAGCATTCCTCCGAGCTCGGAGAGCGCCGCCACGGCGTCCGGGCGATCCTCGGCGAGGTGGCGGCTCACCAGGGGTGCCGCGTCGTAGGGGGGGAAGAAGTGCTTGTCGTCCCGGAGGACCACCAGGTTGTAACGGGCGATCTGGCCGTCCGTGCCGTATCCGTCTATGACGTCCACCTCGCCGGAGGCCAGGGCCTGGTACTTCACGGACTGGAGCAGGGCCCGCGTCTGGCCCATGTGCAGCCCGTAGGCCTTCTCCAGACCGGGGAGGCCGTCGGCCCGGCCGAGGAAGTCCGGGCTGAAGCCCCCCACCAGGCGCCGTGATACGCGCGCGAGATCGGAGATGGTCGCCAGGTGGAGGGAGTCGGCGGTGGCCCGGCGCACCGCGATGGCGGTGGTGTTCTGGAAGCCGAGGGGCGGGAGCCAACGCACACCCCACCGCGCACGGAACTCCATGGATACGCGCCGGAAGGCCTCGCCACCGGTGGAGGGCGGCTTCTCGCCGAGGATCGCGACCAGCCCGGTGCCCGTGTACTCCGGGTACACGTCGATGTCGCCCGCCCGGAGGGCCGCAAACGCGATGGCCGTGGCGCCCAGGCCCAGGCGACGCCGCACGGCGATGCCCCGGGCGTCGAGGATCTGCGCGAACATCTCCGCCAGGATGTACGACTCCGCGAAGGGCTTCGAAGCCACCACGACAGGTGCCCGCTCCGCGGGAGCCGAGTCGTCGAGAGCGGCTCCGGCTTCCGGGGGAGGGCCGGCCGTCGGCAAGTGCCGGGGTGGCGGGCCGGACGCGAAGCCGGTCATCGCCAGCAACGGGGTACCGAGCAGCAGGGCCGCCAGGCCGGGGGCCTTCCTCGGACGCACCCTCACGTGACCCCTGCCTTCTCGAGGAGCTCCGCCACGTAGGGCGTCGCCGGCTTCGCCAGGAGCTCCTCGGGCGAAGCCACCTGGTCGATGCGGCCCGCCCGCATCACGGCGATGCGCCGACCCAGGAGGAAGGCCTCGCGGAGGTCGTGCGTGACCAGGAGAAGGGTGACCCCCAGGCTCACCACCACACGGGCGAACGCTACCTGAAGCTCGCCCCGCGTGATGGCGTCCAGGGCTCCGAAAGGCTCGTCCAGGAGGACCACCTGCGGACCGTCCGCCAGCGCCCGGGCCAGGGCGACCCGTTGGCGCTGCCCCCCGGAGAGCTGCCGTGGCCACCTGGAACCGAAGGTGTCGGGGTCGAGGCCCACGAGCCGCAGGGCGTCCCGGGCCCGGCTGTCCGCGTCGGCCCGGCCCTGCAGCCACGGGACGAGCGCCACGTTCCGGAGCACGGACCAGTGGGGGAGGAGCCCCCCTTCCTGTTGCACGTAACCCAGCGACCGACGCAGCGCCACCGGGTCGGTCTCCGCCACGGGGACGCCCTGCACGCATACCTCCCCGGCATCGAGGTCGACCATGCGGTTGAACGTCCGCAGCAGGGTGGTCTTGCCCGATCCGCTCTCGCCCACGAGGGCCAGAGCCTCGCCCACGGCGACGCGCAGCGTCACGTCGTCGAGCGCCCGCACGGGGCCGAAGCACTTGAGGGCCCCCCGAGCCTCCAGCGCCCACGTCGGCGAGCTCATCGGCTCCGGCCGTCGGGTCGGTTCGGGTCCGGCCCCGCGCACCACCTATCCACCGGCCGTTGCGTTACCGGGACACGGTTCTAGGTTCCGGGTGCGATCCGTTCCCTCCCGCCTGGGCAGACACACCTCCATGTGGATCCTCCCCTCGGCCACGGCTGTGTCGTCGGACTCGCACGGAGGAGCGTGCGGCGTGCCTGATGGGCGCCGCGGCGGCGCACGCCCTCGCATGGTACCCCGGCGCGCGCCCGGACACAACGAGCGCGGGGGGAAGGCGGTCCGGCGCTCGCGGACCGAGGTGTCCCGATGACCGCCGACGAGCAGGCCGCCGCCCGCGCGGGCGTCGAGGAGGATGCCGGGGACGCGCGGGAGCGCATGCGCCAGGAGGTCGCGGAAGGCCTCTCCCGGCCGCAGAAGGAGATCGCCCCCAAGCACTTCTACGACACGCGGGGGTCGGAGCTCTTCGAGGAGATCACCCGTCTGGACGAGTACTACCCGACGCGGACGGAACGTGCGCTCCTGGAGACGTGGTCGGGTCCCTGGGTGGAAGGGCTGCGTCCCGCCGCGCTGGTGGAGCTGGGCGCCGGCAGCGCTCGCAAGTCGCGGATCATCCTGGAGGCGATGCGACGTCACGGCAGCGGTCGCCTGTATGTCCCCGTCGACGTGGCCGAGGCCTTCCTGGAGGATACGGCGGTCCAGCTTCGCGGGGAGTACCCCGGATTCGCCATCGTTCCCGCCGCCACCGACTTCACCGCGTCCCTGGCGCTCCCGCTGACACCTCCGGAGCCCACATGGTATGCGCTCCTCGGGAGCACGGTGGGCAACCTCGACACGGGATCCGCCGTGGGGCTCCTGACCCGGGTCGCCCGCAGGCTCCGCCCGACGGATCGCTTCCTCCTCGGTGCGGATCTGCGTCCGGGTCCCAACAAGAGCGTCGCCCGTCTGGAGGCGGCCTACAACGACGCCCGCGGCGTCACCGCGGCCTTCAACCTCAATGTGTTGCGTGTCCTCAACCGGGAATTGGGGAGCGATTTCGATCTCGATTCCTTCCGGCACCACGCGTTCTATGATGCCTCCCGGGGCCGCATCGAGATGCACCTCGTCTCCCAGCGGCCGCAGCTCGTACGCATTCCCGGCGAGCGTGCGATCGCGTTTCGAGAGGGAGAGACCGTCCGGACGGAGATCAGCTGCAAGTACGATCAGGCTACCCTGGAGTCCATTCTGTCGGCAGCCGGGCTGGCCACCACGCGATGGAAGGAGGACCCGGAGGGCCTCTTCGCCCTGGTGATGACGCGGCGTCACCCCTGAGGAAGCCGGGCGGCGGCAGCCGGCGCAGACCCGATCACCGGAAGCCCTGGGCCATGCGCGGGAGGCGGTGTCTCTCACCCCGGGGCCGGCCGTGTCGGACGCCGTCGGGCCTTCGGCTCAGGACGGCTCCGAGAACAGCCGCGCCAGGAGGGGCAGGTCCACGTTGCCCCCGCTCAGCACCACCGCCACCGGCGCGTCCCCCGAGAGCTCGATGCGACCCGTGAGGACAGCGGCCATGCCGGCCGCGCCCGCCGGCTCCACCAGGAGCTTGGTCCGCTCGAGAAGGATCCTCATGGCGGAGACGATCTCCTCGTCCTCCACCAGCACCACACCGCGGGCGTAGGCAGCCACCAGCGCGTGGTTGAGCACACCCGCCATGGGCGCACCCAGCCCGTCGGCGATGGTGCTCACGCGGTCCAGATGGACCGCCTCCCCCTCTTCCAGGCTGCGGTGCATGGCATCGGCGCCCACCGGCTCGACACCCCACACCCGCACCCGCGGACGCACTGCTGCGGATACCGCGGCGATTCCGGCGATGAGGCCGCCGCCACCCACGGGAACGACGATGGAGCCCACGTCCGGCAGGTCCTCGAGGATCTCCAGCCCACAGCTCCCGTGTCCGGCGACCACCTCCTCGTCATCGAAGGGATGCACGAAGCGCAGGCCACGCTCCTCCGCCAAGGCGAAGGCGCGCTCGAAGGCCGCCTTCGCGTCGCCGTGCAGGATGACCTCCGCGCCGTACTCCTTGCTGGCGGCGACCTTCGTGCGGGACGCGTGCTCGGGCATCACCACCACCGCCTTCACCCCCGCCGTTCGGGCAGCCCACGCCACCGCCTGCGCGTGGTTCCCGGCGGAGATGGTGACCACGCCACGCTCGCGCTCCTCGTCGTCGAGCCGCAGCAGGCGATGCAATGCGCCCCGCACCTTGAACGCACCAGTCTTCTGGAGATTCTCGCACTTGAGATAGACGGGGACTCCGACGCGCTCGGAGAGATAGTGGGACGACAGGATAGGGGTTCGGTGGATGGAAGCCGCGATGCGTGCGCGAGCCTCCTCGAAGCGCTCGCGATCGAAGGATGCAGGGGACAAGGCAGCGCGCGTCTTGGGGTCGGAACGATGTGACTCGTGATGATGACGCGACCGCCGGCGCGACGCCAGTGCGGTCGTAGATCCCTCGGCGGCAATCCCCCGGTCCGGACGGCCTCGCGGGAGAAGCGGAAGAGTGAGCGCCGGCACGTTTGCGAGGCTGGCGAAGGACGGAGTATTTTCGGCACCGTGCGTCGTCCGGACGGGCGGCGCGGTGTGGGTTCATTCTCCAGCGCGAGGCACTCTCATGCGCGGCAGAAGCTCAGGTCTGTTCGTGGGTCTCCTGGTAGCGGCGTCCCTGGCCTTCGCCGGCCCGCTGGCCGGACAGCAAGGAACGCTCACCGGGAGGGTTACGGACAAGGAATCGGGGCAGCCCTTGAACGGCGCCCAGGTCCAGGTGCTCGGCGCAGGCGAGGCCAGCGCCGGCGGGGTGCTCACCAACAGCAGCGGCCAGTATCGTGTGAGCCTGCCCGCGGGCACGTACTCCGTGGTGGTCATCATGGTGGGTTACGAGACGGCACGCGTGAACGGTGTCTCGGTGCCCGCCGGTGGGAACGGAACCGCCGACATCGTCATGACGTCGCGGGCCCTGGCGTTGAACCCCATGGTCGTCACCGTGGGTCGCGGTCACCAGGAGAAGGCCCTGGACGCCCCCGCGGCCATCTCGGTGGTTCCGGAGGCGAAGATCCAGGAGCAGGCCGCGGTGACGCCGGTGGATTACGTCAAGGCGCTCCCCGGCGTGGACGTGGTGCAGACCGGGCTGACGCAGAGCAACACCGTCACCCGCGGGTTCAACAACGTGTTCTCGGGAGCCCTGTTGGTCATGGAGGACTATCGGTACGCGTTCGTGCCGTCGCTGCGCTTCAACGCGTACAACATGATCCCGGCCCCCCCCCTGGACATCCAGCGCGTCGAGGTGGTCCTCGGACCGGCGGCGGCCCTGTACGGTCCCAACGCCGCCGAAGGAGTCCTCCAGATCATCACGACGTCGCCCATCGACGACCCCGGCACCAAGATCAGCCTCAGCGGCGGAGGGCGGGACGTCTTCCAGGGCGCCTTCCGTGAAGGGGTGAAGTTCAACGACAAGGTCGGCTTCAAGCTCTCGGGGCTGTACTTCAGGGGCCATGACTGGGTCTACCACGATCCCACGGAGGATGCGGCACGGGCGGTGTCCGTGAGCGGGGGTCAGCCGACGCAGAGCTGCCTCGCGAGCATGGAGGCCAGGGGGATCGACGCGACCACGGCCAGCCAGTCGTGCCTGCGCATCGGTGCCCGCAACTTCGACGCCTCGCGCTTCGGCGGCGAGGCGCGCCTGGACCTGCGCCCGTGGGATGACGGCGAGGTCATCTTCTCCTACGGGCTCAACCAGCTGGTGAACTCCATCGAGCTCACGGGGATCGGGGCCGGCCAGGCCAAGGACTGGCGGTACCAGTACGGCCAGGTGCGGATGAAGAAGGGCCGGCTCTTCGCCCAGACGTTCATCAACAAGAGCAACGCCGGGAACACCTATCTGCTGCGCACGGGCGAGCCCATCGTGGACCACTCCTGGATGGCTGCCGCACAGGTGCAGGACGGGTTCAAGCTCAGCGACCGCCTGGACGTCATCAGCGGCGTGGACTGGCAGCACACGAACCCGGTGACCGACGGCACCATCAACGGAGCCAACGAGAACAACGATCAGATCGACCAGATCGGGGGCTACGTCCACACCACCGCGACGCTGTCCAGCAAGCTCGATCTCGTGGCGGCGCTGCGCATCGACCACCACAACCGCTTGCAGAACCTGATCTACTCCCCGCGGGCGGCGCTGGTGTTCAAGCCGGCCCGGGACCAGAACTTCCGCCTGACCTTCAACCGGGCGTTCTCCACCCCCACGTCGAACAACCTGTTCCTGGACATCGTGGCGGCGCGGATCCCCATCACGTCCACCATCGGCTACGACGCGCGCACCCTGGGCGTCCCGGAGACGGGCTTCACGTTCAACGACCGGTGCACCGGCGGCGTGCAGAGCCTGTGCATGTACTCGCCCTTTGCCCCGGGTCAGCAACTCCCCGCCAACGGCGCGGCACTCTGGGACAACGTGCTCGTGCCGCTGGCGCTCTCCGACCCCACGATGCAGGCGACCATCCAGCAGCTCGGCCTGACGCCGGCTCAGTTCGCGGCCATCATCTCCAACCCCGGGGCCACCGACCTGCAGTCCCAACTACTGCGCTTCAACCAGGAGGCCGGGACCTTCATTCCCGACGCCGGGCCCACGGCCGTAGACCGGATCCGGCCCACCATCTACAACACCTACGAGGCGGGCTACAAGGGCGTCATCGCGGACAGGCTCTCCCTGTCGGCGAGCGTGTACCGGAGCGACATCAAGGACTTCATCGGTCCCCTCCGCGTCGAGACGCCCAGCGTGTTCCTGACGGCTACGTCGGTACAGCAGTTCCTGACGACGCGCCTGACGGGGGCAGGCATCCCCGCCCCGGTGGCCGGGCAGCTCGCCGCGGGCCTCGCACTGCAGGCGGCCCAGGTGCCCCTGGGCACGGTGGCCCCGGACCAACGGTCGAACTCGGACCTGGTGCTCACCTACCGGAACTTCGGCAACGTGACCCTCTGGGGAAGCGACGTGGGCTTTCAGTACCTGGCCACCGACCGGTTCAGCTTGAACGGGTCGTTCTCGTGGGTGAGCAAGAAGTGCTTCGACTTCAACAAAGACAACAAGTGCACGTCGGCGGTGGACATCTCGCTCAACGCTCCGCAGTACAAGGGCTCCTTCGGCGTGCGCTACGACGACAAGGTGTCGGGCCTCGAGGCCGACGCGCGGGTCCGGTACAGCGACGCCTTCGTCATGAACTCCGGCGTGTACATCGGGGACGTACCCACCTACACGGTGATGGACGGGAACGTCGCGTACCAGCTCCCGTGGGCCTCGGGAGCCACTCTGTCTCTCACGGTGTCGAACATCTTCAACGACCTGCACAACGAGTTCGTCGGAGCGCCGAAGCTCGGGCGCCTGGTCCTGATGAAGCTGCAGTACGACTTCTAGGGGGCGAACGGACCGGGGGAGGTGCCCGCATGAGCAAGCGGGCGCGACACGCGCAGATCCTGGAGGTGATCCGAGAGCATCGGGTCACCAGCCAGGAGGCGTTGCGTGAGCTCCTCCACGAGCGTGGGACGGAGGTGACGCAGGCCACGCTCTCCCGGGACATCCGGGAGCTGCGCCTCGTCAAAGTCCCCGACTCCGAAGGCGCCGCCCACTACTCCCAACCGGAGGAGTGGGAGAGCACGCCCCAGCTCAAGTCGCTCCTCCCCACCCTCTTCCACGGCGCCGAGGGGGTGGGGAACCTGCTGGTGGTGCGCACCATGAAGGGAGGAGCGCAGACGGTGGCCGCGGGGATCGACTGGGAGGAGTGGCCGGAGGTTCTGGGGACGCTGGCAGGCGACGACACCATCCTCGTCATCCTGCGGGAGCCAGGACAGCTCCGGGCCGTGCAGGCGCGCCTGGAGGATATGGCCGGTGGCGCCCCCGACTGAAACGCCTTCCGACCCTTCGACGCCCCCCACCCCAGCGCACCCGTTGACCGGGACAGGAGGTGAGGTTTAGCATATTCATTCCATGAATATGCATAATCTATCTCAACGGCCCGTCGGCGTCCTCGGGGCCACGGGCTATACGGGCCTCGAGGTGCTTCGCGTGCTCCGCGAGCACGACGGGGTACGGGTGCGCTTCGCCACCTCGGAGGGGCGGGCAGGGGAGGAAGCCTGTCTCCCGGGAGTGACGCTCGTGAGCGCCGACGAGGCTCCCCTCGGGGAGGTCGACCTCGTCTTCCTGTGCCTCCCCCACGGAGAAGCGGCGGGGTGGGCTCGGCGGGCGTTGGCCTCGGGGGTGCGGGTCGTCGACCTGACGGCGGACCACCGCCCCGGCTCGGGGCGCGAGGACGGAGCGGTCTACGGGATGGCCGACCTCGAGGGCCCGGATGTCCGGGAGGCGCGCCTGGTGGCTAACCCCGGGTGTTATGCCACCGGCGTCGAGCTCGCCCTCCACCCGCTGCTGAAGGGCGGGCTGCTGGACGAAGGGCGCACCGTGGTGGTGAGCGCGGCGTCGGGCGTGACGGGTGCCGGTCGCACGCCGAAGCGCGATCTCCTGTTTGCCGAGGTGGCCGGCGACTTCCGGGCCTACGCCACCGGGAACGGGCACCGCCACCTGCTGGAGATGCGCGCCGGGCTCCCGGGTCTCGACCTGCTCTTCCAGCCGCATCTCCTTCCCGTGTCCCGGGGGATCCTCGAGACGATCTACGCGCCGGTGCGGGAGGACGTGGATGCGACCGCCGTGCGGGCGGCCTGGAGGGAAGCCTACGGGGGTGCGGACACGATCCGCGTCATGGACGGCGTCCCCGCTCTGCGTGACGTCGTGGGCACCGACCTGCTGGCGCTGGGCGCCGTCGACAACGCCGGGTTGGGAACGCCTGTGGTCACCGTGGTGGCGGCGCTGGACAATCTGGGCAAGGGAGCGGCCGGGCAGGCGGTACAGAACATGAACCTCATGCTGGGCTTCGAGCCCGCTCGGGGGTTGCGTTGGCGAGTGTGAGCGACATCACCACGACGTCCGGCGCGCTGGTGGGCGTGTACGCGCAGCCCGACTTCGTCTTGGCGAGAGGGGAAGGGTGCCGCGTGTGGGACGAGGACGGACGGGAGTACCTCGACTTCACCGCGGGCATCGCCGTGAACGCGCTGGGCCACGCATCGACGGTCGTCGCAGAGGCCCTGGAGGCGCAGCTCTCGACGGGCCTGGTGCACACCTCGAACCTGTTTCGGACGCGCCCCGGCGAGGAGCTGGCCGAGCTCCTGGTGAGCCTGGCCTTTCCTGGGGGCGTGTTCTTCTGCAACTCGGGGGGAGAGGCCAACGAGGCGGCCTTCAAGTTCGCCCGGCGTTGGGGCGGGGCGGCGGGGAAGCGCAACTTCCTGGCCTTCCACGGCTCGTTCCACGGGCGCCTGTTCGGGGCCCTGGCCGCCACCGACCGGCCGGCGTACCGGGACCCGTTCGAGCCCCTCATGCCCGGCGTCCGCTTCTGCGACGTGGGGGACGGCGAGGGCGTGCGCGCGGCGCTCTCCGACGGGACCGTGGCGGCCGTCATCATCGAGCCCGTTCAAGGGGAGGGAGGCGTGGTGCCCGTGCGCGCACCCTTCCTGCGGGAGCTCCGGCGGGCCTGCGACGACTCCGACACCCTGCTGATCTTCGACGAGATCCAATGTGGGCTCGGCCGCACGGGAGAGCTCTTCGCATGGCAACACGCGGGCGTCGTGCCGGACATCCTCACCCTGGCGAAGCCTCTGGCGGGGGGACTGCCCATGGGAGCCGTGGTGGCATGCGAGCGCGTGGCTCGGACTCTTTGCCCCGGGGACCACGGAACCACGTTCGGCGGTGGCCCCCTGGTGGCAGCTGTGGCCCTGGCGGTGGTTCGGCACATCGCCGAGCCCGCGTTCCTCTCCCGTGTCCGGACCACCTCCCGGCATCTGGACGAGGTCCTGGAGAGGCTGGCCTCGACCCGGTCCGCCGTGACGAGTGTCCGCGGCCTTGGACTCATGCGGGGCGTGGTCCTGGACCGTCCCGCCGGGCCGGTGGTGGCCCGCGCCCGGGAGCTCGGCCTTCTCCTGGTGTCCGCAGGTGCCGACGTCGTGCGGCTCGTGCCTCCCCTCACCATCGAGCCGGCGGAGCTGGACGTGGGGCTCGAGATCCTGGCGGACGCGCTGGGGTGAGGGGTCGGCGGCGAGGGTTGACATCATGCACCCACGACGCATAATTATGCCTTCCCTCGGGACGAGGGGGGAAAGACTGCCCATCTGGAAGCGCCCGGGAGGCGCGGAGAGAAGACGGATGAAGGTCGTACTCGGGTACTCGGGAGGTCTGGACACCTCGGTGATCGTGCCGTGGCTGAAGGAGACCTACGGTGCGGAGGTGGTGTGCATGGCCGGCGACGTGGGCCAGCCCGGGGGGCTCGAGGGCCTGGAGAGGAAGGCTCTGGCCACCGGGGCGGTGGAGTTCCGCGGCGAGGATCTGCGGCGGGAATTCGTGGAGGGGGTGGTTTGGCCCACCCTGAAGATAGGTGCGATCTACGGCCGCAAGTACTTGCTGGGCACAGCGATGGCGCGTCCGGTTCTCGCGAGGCGTCAGGTCGAGATTGCCCGGGAGGTGGGGGCCGACGTCCTGGCGCACGGGTGCACGGGAAAGGGCAACGACCAGGTCCGGTTCGAGCTCACCTTCGCGGCGCTGGCTCCGGATCTGAAGGTCGTGGCGCCGTGGCGGGAATGGGACATCCGCTCGCGTGAGGACGCCCTGGCGTACGCCCGGGCCCGGGGCATTCCCCTCGAGGGGGTGGACGAGGCCAAGCTCTACTCTCGCGACGAGAACCTCTGGCACATCTCGCACGAGGGAGGCCCCCTGGAGGATCCGGCGTTCGAGCCGGAGGAGGACATGTTCCGCTGGACCGTCTCCCCGGAGTGGGCCCCGGACGTGCCGGAGTACCTGGAGCTCCGTTTCGAGAGGGGGATTCCGGTGGCCGTGAACGGCGAGGAGATGGACGGCGTGACGCTTCTCACCACCCTGAACGCCCTCGGGTCGCGGCACGGCGTGGGGCGGGCGGACATCGTCGAGGACCGCCTCGTGGGGATGAAGTCCCGGGGCGTGTATGAGACGCCGGGGGGAACGCTCCTGTACACGGCCATCCGGGAGCTGGAAGCCCTCACCCTCGACCGTCGTTCCATGGCGCTGAAGGACCAGATGGCCCAGCGCTACGCCGACATGCTCTACGAGGGGCGATGGTGGACGCCGGAGCGGGAGGCCCTGGACGCGCTGGCGGACGTCCTGTCGCAGGACGTGACCGGAACGGTGAAGCTCAAGCTCTTCAAGGGCTCCGCGTGGGTGACCTCGCGGACGAGCCCGCGCTCCCTGTACCGCCAGGACCTCGCGAGCTTCGGCCACGCGGCCACGTACGACCACGCGGATGCCGCCGGCTTCATCCGTCTCTTCGGTCTTCCCATCCGAGCCGCGGCCGGGAGGGACGGGATCGACGCGAGCGGACAGCAGGCGGTGAGCGAACTGCTCCGGGAGCTGTTGGAGGCCGGCGCGCGCTAGCGGGCGGGGGAGCGGAGGAATCGGAACGGGGGGTGCCCCCCCCGGGCCGCGGCGACGTGAGGGTCGAGAGGCCATGCGTTGTCGCGGCCGTCTCACATCGGTAACCTCGACGGCACCATGAGCACGCACGACTCGACATCCGCCAGGCCTGAGCAAGACTCGCCCGGGAAGACTCTCTGGGGCGGTCGCTTCAACGCGGGCATGGCGCCGGAGATGATCCCGCTGAACCTCAGTCTCGGGGTGGACCGCCGCCTCTGGCGCGAGGACATCCGGGGAAGCATGGCCTGGGCCCGGGCCCTGGCGGAGGCCGCCGTCATCAGCGACCGGGAGTGCGGTCTGCTCCTGGAGGGTTTGGAGCAGGTGGGGGCGCGCATGGAGCGCGAAGGGCTCTCCGATGCACCCGACGAGGACATCCACTCGGCGGTGGAGCGGATGCTGCACGAAACGGTGGGGAGCGTCGCGGGCAAGCTCCACACGGGACGCTCGCGCAACGACCAGTCCTCCACCGATGTGCGCCTCTGGGGGATGGCGGCAGCCGACCGGGTCCTCGAGGCGCTCAGGATGCTCGTCGGCGCTCTCCTGGACATGGCGGAGCAGGGGATCGACCACGTCATGCCCGGATACACGCATCTTCAGCAGGGACAGCCCATCAGGGCGGCCCAGTGGGCGCTGGCGCATGCATGGGCCTTCCTCCGCGACGGCGAGCGCGTGCGTGCGGCGCGCCGGGCGGCCTCGGTGCTCCCGTTGGGCTCCGGAGCCGTCGCGGGATGCCCTTTTCCGGTGAACCGCGAGGGCCTCCGGGTGGCGCTGGGCTTCGCGCGGGTCAGCGAGAACAGCGTGGACGCGGTGTCCGACCGCGACTGGATCTGCGACCTCGTCTACGCCGGCGCGATGGCGGGGATGCACCTCTCGCGCCTGGGCGAGGATCTTGTGCTCTTCTCCAGCACCGAGTTCGGGTTCGTCCGCCTGTCCGACGGATTCAGCACGGGATCGAGCCTCATGCCGCAGAAGCGGAACCCGGACGCGGCGGAGCTGGCCCGCGGCAAGGCCGGTCGTCTGGCGGGGAATCTCCAGGCGATCCTCACCCTGCTGAAGGGCCTCCCAACGGGCTACAATCGGGATCTCCAGGAGGACAAGGTTCCTCTCTTCGACACGGTGGACACGCTGCTCCTGACCGTGCCGGCGATGGCCGGGGCGGTGGCGAGCGCGGCTCTCCGTCCCGAGCGGATGCTGGCAGCCATGGACAGCCAGCTCCTGGCCACCGACCTGGCCGACTACCTCGTGCGCTGCGGCGTCCCGTTCCGGGAGAGCCACGAGGTCGTGGGGCGCCTGGTACGCCGTGCCGAGGACGATGGCGTCCCCCTCGCGGAGCTGCCGGCGTCGGTCTTCCACCAGGAGCACCGAGCTTTCGCGGACGACGTCTATGACGTCTTCGACTGGCTCCGCTCCGCGGACGCACGGGACTCCGACGGAGGGACGTCGCGCCGGGCCGTGGTGGAGCAGATCGAGAAGGCCCGGGACCGACTCGCCCAGGGCTGACGGCGCGGGGGGAAGCGCGCGCCTGGAAGCCCGGCGGATCCGCATCTCGGCGGCCGTCGGCGTCCTGGTCGGGAGTGACGGCGCCTCCCTGGAATCTGCCCCATCCCCCCAGTACCTTTTTCGGGCCTGGCGCAATATCGAAACCAGTGAAGCGCGGGGCTGGAATACGCCTTCGAGAGCCGCATCGAGGCGGCACGCCAAAGCCATGACCCAACGGATCCCATACGAGGCTCTCGCCCCTACTCAGGCCGAGCCGTCGTGACCGACACCGAGGATCTGAAGAGGCGTGCCGCGGTCCGGGCTCTGGAAGAGGTCCGGAGCGGCATGGTCCTCGGGCTGGGTAGCGGCAGCACGGTGGCGCACTTCCTCGACGTGCTCGGGACCGCCCTGGCGGAGGGAGCCCTCACCGACCTGGCGGGGGTCCCGACCTCCGTTCACACCGCCCGCGAGGCCGAACGGTTGGGCATTCCGCTCATCACCCTCGCGGAGCACCCTTCGCTGGACCTCACCGTGGACGGAGCGGACGAAGTGACGCCGGACCTCGACCTCATCAAGGGGATGGGCGGTGCCTTGCTTCGCGAGAAGATGGTGGCGCAGGCGTCGCGTCGCCTCGTCATCATCGGGGACGAGCGCAAGGCCGTAACCCGTCTGGGAACCGTCTCGTCCCTTCCCGTGGAGGTCGTGGACTGGGAATGGCAGGGTCACGTCGACTACCTGGAGCAAAGGGGAGCGCACGTCATCGTGCGCACTTCGGACGGCGGCGTGCCCTTCAAGAGCGACAACGGCAACCTCATCCTGGACTGCCGATTCGAAGGCGGCATCGACGACCCGCGAACCCTGGATGACGAGCTCCATCACCGGGCGGGGGTGGTGGAGACCGGCCTCTTCCTGGGTCTGGCTGCGCAGGCCATCCTGGCGGGGACCGACGGTCTCCGTGTGATCCGGAGGAATCCGTGAGCCCGGTGAAGATCGCGCCCTCGATCCTCGCGTCGGACTTCACCCACCTGGCCGACGAGGTCCGGGCAGCCGAAGAGGGGGGTGCGGATTGGATCCACGTGGATGTCATGGATGGTCACTTCGTGCCGAACATCACCTTCGGCCCGCCGGTGGTGCGCGCAGTACGGCGCTGTACCAGCCTCCCCCTGGACGTCCACCTGATGATCGAGCACCCCGAGCGCTATCTGGAGGCCTTCGCGGAGGCCGGAGCCGGGATCCTCACGGTGCACGAGGAGGCGTGCGTGCACCTGCACCGTACGCTGCAGTGGATCCGGGAGCTGGGGGTGAAGGCCGGTGTGGCGCTGAATCCCGCCACGCCTCTGGAGAGCGTCCGGGAGGTCCTGCCCATGGTGGATCTCCTCCTGGTGATGTCGGTGAATCCGGGCTTCGGCGGGCAGACCTACATCGAGGCCACGACGGACCGTCTGCGGCGCGCCCGCGTTCTCGTCGACGAGCTGGCTCCGGAAGCGGATCTCGAGGTGGACGGAGGCGTGGAGGCTTCGAATGCGGGGATCATCGTGGGGGCGGGAGCGTCGGTGCTCGTCGCCGGTTCGGCCGTGTACCACCACCCGGAGGGAGCGGCCGCCGGAATCCGGGCGCTGCGCTCGGCCTGCTGAGGCAACCGGAGCCCAAGCGCCGCGCCGCTTCCGATGATTGCTTGCTGCGTGGGGCCGGGGCTAGACTGAAACAAGATCTTACCAGGCGCCGTTCCCGGGTCGGGACAGGGGCCTTCACTCGCACGCTGAAGAAGACGTGGGCATGTCGATGTCGGAGCCGGTCGTCCTGGATCCTGCGGCCCTGGACCGTCTCAAGGAGTGGGGCGGAGAGGAGCTGCTTTCGCAGATGGTGAGGTTCTTTCTGGACAATTCCCCGGAGCGAATGGAGCAGATCCGGGGCGGGGTAGACGGTGGAGACATCCGGGAGTCCGAGAAGGGCGCGCACTCCCTGAAGTCCAGCGCCGCGAACCTGGGAGCCGAGGAGCTCCGCGCCCTGGCAACGTCCATGGAGCGTCATGCTTCGGAGAAGGAAGATGCCGCGGTGGCCGCGCTCCTTCCGGAGCTGGAAGGTGCGTACGCACGCGCCCGGGCGGCGCTCGAAGAGATAGCGAGAGAGGCGAAGCCATGAGCGCGAAGATCGCCGTGGTCGAGGACAACCCGGACAATCGGCTCCTCGTCAACACCATTCTCGAGGACGAGTACGAGGTCTCCGAGTTCGAGACGGGCAAGGAGGCCATAGCCGGCCTGGCGGATGACGCCCCCGACCTCGTGCTCCTGGACATCTCGCTGCCGGAGATGGACGGCACCGAGGTCCTGGCCTGGATCCGGCAGCAGCCTGCCCTGAGCGAGCTTCCCGTCATCGCCCTCACGGCGCACGCCATGGCCGGAGACCGGGAGAAGTACCTCGCGGCCGGATTCAACGACTACGTGACCAAGCCCATCGTGGACGAAGCGGTCCTGCTGGAGGCGATCCGCCGTTGCCTCAGTCCGACGAACTGAAGGCCACAGAGCGCATCACAGAACCCATCGGCGCCGTACCCGGACCGGGAGCGGCGCCGGGCACATCCGCGTCGCTTCCGGGCGAAGCGGCGCTCGTCGGTCGCGACCGCGGACGCGAACGTGCCGTCATCTACTGGGTCGTCCTGCTCCTCCTCCTCGGCGGCTCTTTTGTCATCCGGAACTCCCCGTGGCGGAGCGGGCAAGAGCTGCACACGGTCATGGAGTCCATCGCCACCCTGCTGGCGTTCCTGGTGGGGTGCCTGGCGCTGGTCCGCTTCTACAGCCGAAAGCAGACGACCTTCCTCGCCATAGGCACGGGCTTCCTGGGAGCCGGCATTCTCGACCTCAACCACGTCATCCTCACCACGCCCCAGGTCCTCGCGAGACTGACCACGACGGGGCAGGAGGTCGAGAATCTCTTCGCCTGGAGTTGGACCGCGGAGCGGGTGTTCCTTTCCCTCTTCCTGTTCTGGTCCGTGCTGGCCTGGCGCAAGGAGGCGCGACACGGCGCCGGCGAAGCCGTCCACGAGGGATCCGTCTACGCGACGGCGCTGGTCCTGACGCTGGTCGACCTCTTCTTCTTCCAGTTCTACCACCTGAGGAACGCCCACTTCGCGGGCCTTCCCATGAGCCGTCCCGCGGAGCTCCTGCCCGCGTTCCTGTTCGCGGCGGCGTTCTTCGGCCTGCTCATGGAAGGCGGGTGGCGGCGCGACACCTTCGAACACTGGCTGCTGCTCTCGCTGCTCATCTCGGCCATGACCCAAGCGGCCTTCATGTCCATGTCGCAGCATCGCTTCGACGCCATGTTCGACGCCGCGCACCTGCTCAAGATCGCCAGCTACCTCGCGATGCTCACCGGGCTGCTCTTCAGCGTGTACCTGACGTTCCGCAGGGAGGGGGAGGTGCTCGGGGCCCTCACGGAAGCCAACGACGCCCTTGCGCGGGAGGTGTCGGTGCGGGCCCAGGCCCAGGAGGCCCTGAAGGAAGGACGGGCTCGAATCCAGGACTTCCTGGACAACGCCAACGACCTCATCCAGACCGTGGCGCCCGACGGCCGGTTCCTGTACGTGAACAGTGCCTGGAAGCGCGTGCTCCGTTACACCGACGAGGACCTGGAGCGGAAGAACGTCTTCGATATCGTGCACCCCGCGTGGGTGGGCCGTCTGAAGGAAGAGTTCACGCGGGTGCTCTCCGGGGCACCCGCCCGACGCTTCAATGTGGAGTTCATCTCCGCCGACGGACGCGTGGTGATCCTGTCGGGCAGCGCCGCCGCCCAGTTCGACCGTGGACTCGCCGTGGCCACGCAGGGGATCTTCCGCGACGTGACGGAGCAACGCCTGGCGGAGCGCCAGCTGGCCGCGTCGGAGGCGAACCTCACCGCCCTGGTGGAGAACACCGGCGACGCCATCTGGTCCGTGGATCGGGACCATCGCCTCATCACGTTCAACTCCGCATTCTCGCTGGCCATCGAGGCCGCAACCGGCCGGGAGCCGGCCGTGGGGCAACTCCCCGACGAGACGTTCAGCCCCGAAGACGTGGAGTGGTACCGGGACGTGTACGACCGCGCCCTGCGAGGGGACCGCAACGTGGCGCTTCGCACCGACCAGGTGGGGGGCCAGCTGAGCTACTTCGAGCTGTACGCCAACCCGATTCAGGGCGAAGAGGGCATCGCCGGAGCCGTGCTGTTCGGCAAGGACGTAACGCCCCGGGTCCGTGCGGAGGAAGCCCTGCGCGTCGCCAAGGAGGAGGCCGAGGCCGCCAACAAGGCGAAGAGCGACTTTCTCGCCAACATGAGCCACGAGTTGCGCACACCCCTCAACTCCGTCATCGGCTTCACCAACATCCTGCTGAAGAACAAGGGGGGGAACCTCAACGACAAGGACGTGGGCTTTCTCCAGCGGGTGCTGGCCAACGGCAAGCACCTGCTGGAGCTCATCAACGAGGTTCTGGACCTGGCCAAGGTCGAGGCGGGGCGCATGGAGCTCATCATCGAGCCCGTGGACCTGCGCGGCCTGGTCGTGGAGACGGTGCAGCAGCTGGAGGGGCAGGCCAGGGTGAAGGAGGGCAACGTCGCCCTCATCGCCGACGCGCCGGAGCAGGTCGACGCCGTCGAGACCGACTCGGCCAAGCTCAAGCAGGTCATCATCAACCTCGTGGGCAACGCGCTGAAGTTCACCCACGAGGGCTCGGTGACGGTACGGGTGGACGTGGCCGGCGACGGCAGGACTCCCGTCGCCATCGCAGTGGAGGACACCGGAATCGGCATCCCCCCGGACCGCCTCGAGGCCATCTTCGAGGCCTTCCAGCAGGCCGAAGCGGGCACGGCGCGCAAGTACGGAGGCACAGGACTCGGACTGGCGATCTCCCGCTCCATCTGTCTGCTCATGGGTTACGATCTCATCGTGGCATCCGAGATGGGGAAGGGCTCCACGTTCACCATCGTCATGGGTGAGCGGGCCAGGAAGCCGCTCAAGGAAGAGGCGGAGGAAGGAAGAGGGGAGAAGGAGGAGGCCGAGGAGGCAGCGCCCGCCGCGACCCGGGAGGCCGCGGCACCGGCACCTCGGATGCGGGACTTCCAGGTGCTCGTGGTGGACGACGAGAAGGACTCCCGCGTCCTCATGAGCCACTACCTCGAGGAGTTCGGATGTCGGGTCATCACGGCCGGGACCGGCGAGGAGGGGATCCAGGCCGCGCGTGACAACAAGCCCGACCTCATCACGTTGGATCTCATGATGCCGGGCATGACGGGTTGGGAGGTGCTGCAGAAGCTCAAGGCCGATCCGGAGCTTCGAAAGATCCCGGTGGTGGTGGTGAGCATCGTTGCGGGGGAGGGGCGCGGGCGTCTGCTGGGCGCCGTGGATCTGGTGACGAAGCCCTTCGACCGCGAAGACCTACTCCGGGTCTTGTGGCGAAATCTCGTGCGCAAGCGAGGGGGCCGGGTCCTGGTGGTGGAGGATGAGGAGTCCACGCGCCGTCTGCTCGAGGGTTATCTGCATCGCTTCGGCCTCGAGGTGGTCACCGCGGAAGACGGGCAGGCGGGCCTCGACGCGGTCCACAGCGAGGCACCCGACGCGGTGCTCCTGGACATGATCATGCCCGTGATGGACGGCATGACCTTCCTGCACAACCTCCGCGCCGACCCTCTCTACACGGGGCTGCCGGTGATCGTCCTCACCGCCAAGGAGCTCACGCATCAGGAACACAAGGAGCTCAGCGACATGGCGTCGGGCATCCTGCAAAAGGGTGACAGGCTGGAGCCAAGGCTGCGCGAGACCCTCAGCTCGCTGTTCGCGCTGGTCCCGCCGGAGGATGTAGAAACGTGACCACGCGTCGGACGCGCTCCCGCCGCATACGGGTGCTCGTCGTCGAGGACGCGCCCGAGATCCAGCACCTCCTTTCGGTGATCCTCGCTGCTGCGGATCGCGATGTGGTGCTGACGGGTACCGCGGCCGCCGCGCGCGAGGAGCTCGCCAAGAAGGATGTGGCCCTCATCATCCTCGACCTGATCCTGCCGGACACCGACGGCCGTGTCCTCCTCGCCGAGCTCCGGAGGGACACCCGCACAGCGACGGTTCCCGTCGTCGTCATCACCAGCTACACGGATCCGGAGGTCAGAGCGGAGTGCTATGGGCTGGATGTCGACGCGTACGTGGAGAAGCCCTTCGACCCCGACATCTTTGCGGCCGACATCACCGACCGCCTGGAGCGTGCGGCGACGCTCCCCCGGGAGGGTGGCCGGGATCCCCTCACGGGCCTGGCGAATCTCGCGCGGATCACCAGGGAGCTCGAAGGTCTCGGCGAAGGCGACGGAGCTGGTGTGGTGGTCGCGGTCCTGGACTCCATGCGGGACCTCCTGGAGGGGCACGGCTGGGGGGTGGGCGACATGGTCGTGGCACGCGTCGCGGCTGCCCTGCAGCGCGTCTTCACCCCCGAGGACGTCGTGCTGGCACGCCTTGCCGCGGACGAGTTCGGGCTCCTGGTCCGGGACCCCGATCCGGAGCGTGCCCGAGAGCAGGCGGGCCGACTGGTGGATGCCGTGCGTCGGGCAGCGATCCCCGGCCTCGACGGCGAGACGTTCCGTCTGACGGCGTCGGCGGGCGTGGTCATCGCAGGCGAGGCGTGTCCCCGTTCCGAGGCCGTCGACCGGGCGCGGGCGCTGGCGTACAAGGCTCAGGCCGCGGGCGGAAACCGCATCCTGGGATCGGCCGAGTCCGTCGACGGGGTCGCGGACGCTCTCGTCCTCGTGGCGGAGGACGACGACATCACGGCGAAGATTCTCTCCCACAGGCTCGAGAAGGAGGGCTTCCGGGTCGTGCGCTACGCCGACGGGGAGGACGCGTACCGCGGTGCCCTGGAACAGACCCCCGCCATGGTACTCCTGGATGTGAGGATGCCGGGCATGGACGGGTTCGAGGTGCTCCAGCGCCTCCGCAAGACACCCTCCTACGCCCGGATTCCCATCATCATGCTGACGGCTCTGGGTGGCGAGACCGATATCGTGCGCGGATTTCAGCTCGGCGCCGACGACTACATCGTCAAGCCGTTCTCCGCCACGGAGCTGGTGGCGCGGGTGCATCGGCTCATACGTCGCGGGCGCGAGCCCCGCGCCGGCTAGAGGCCCGTGTCCAGCGTCGTCGGCCTCGTCGAGGCCATGGGCTTGCGGACCTCCGCTCTCTGGCTCCTGGCGCTCGTAGTCGGGGCTCTCATCCTCATGGCGCTGGTGTTCGCCGCCTACGCGGTGTATCTGCGCATACATACCGACCGACGCCAGCGCCTGTGGGAGCAGCTCTCCGCACGCTGGGAGGAGCCCGTGCTCCTCGCGCTGTCGGATCCGGCCTCAGCGCCGAGGGTGCACGAGCTCGTCGCGCCCCAGCACAGGCTCCACTTCGTGCGCTTCGCCCTGGAGTACGCCCGGCGGGTCAAGGGCGAGGAGCGTCGGGTGCTCCAGACGCTCGCGGAGCCCTACCTGGCCCCCATCGCCCGGCGCGCCCACAGCCGGGAGGTGGAGGTGCGGACCCGGGCCGTGCAGACCCTGGGATCGCTGGGTCTGCCCCCATACGCTCCCGAGGTGGTGAAGGCGCTGGACGATCCGTCGCCCCTGGTGGCCATGGTGGCTGCGCGCGCCCTGGCCAGCAGCGAGCACCCGGAGCACGCGGCGCGCGTCCTCGAGCATCTGCATCGCTTCGAGGGATGGAGCCGGAGCTTCATGGCTTCCATGCTGGCCGCGGTAGGCCCGGCGGCGGCTCCGGCTCTGCGGGCGAGCTTCGGGGATGCCCATGGAGCCCCGTGGGTGAGAGCGGTCGCCGCCGAGGCGCTGACCATGCTCAGGGACTTCGATGCCGGCGACCTGGCGGCCGCGGTGGTGTCGACAGAGGACGACAGGGAGCTGGTGGCCTCGGCGCTGAGGCTCCTGGCAGCGGTGGGCACCCCCGAGCATGTGGCCGCCGTGCGCGCCCGCTGCGCCTCACCGGACAACGTCGTGCGCGTCCACGCCCTGGACGCTCTGGGTATCGTGGGCGAGGAGGATGACCTCCCGAGGCTCCTCGGGGCCATGTCGGATCCGTCGCCATGGGTGGCCATCCATGCGGCCCGCGGTCTGCGTGCGGCCGGGGGCATGCGGCTCCTTCGGGACCTGAGCGACTCGGATCATCCGCGTGCGGCGCTGGCCCGGCAGGTCCTGGGGGAGGAGGCGGGGACGTGAGCACCCTCGTCTGGCAGGCTCTGGGGGCGTTCAACTGGGTGGTGCTCGCGTACTTCATCGTCCTCAACGCGGTCTACCTGATCACCAGCCTGTTCGCGTTCGGAGCGCTGCGCCGCTACGCGCGGCGCCTCAAGTCCCTGGACCTCGCCGATCTCGTTCGCGGGGCGGGAGCGCCACCCATCACACTCCTGGCTCCGGCGTACAATGAAGAGGCGACGTGCGTGGAGGTGGTGCGCTCGCTCCTCACCCTGGACTACCCGGAATACGAGATCATCGTGGTGAACGACGGGTCCACCGACCGCACCCTGGAGCGTCTGGTGGCGGAGTTCAATCTCAAGCCCACGGCGCGCATCGCCACGGCGTTCCTCGACACCCGTCCTGTCCGACAGATCTACCGGAGCCAGCGCCATACCAACCTGTGGATCATAGACAAGGAAAACGGCGGCAAGGCGGACGCCCTCAACGCGGGGGTCAACTTCTGCCGGACACCGCTCTTCTGCGCCATGGACGCCGACTCGCTCCTGGAGCGGGAAGCGCTGGTGCGCATCGTGCGCCCCTTCCTGGAGGATGCCCATACGGTGGCCGCCGGTGGCATCCTGCGTATCGCCAACGGTTGCGTGGTGGACCACGGTCAGGTTCTCGACGTGCGCCTGCCCCGAAACGTATGGGCCCGATTCCAGGTGCTGGAGTACCTGCGTGCCTTCCTTTCCGGACGCATGGGATGGGACGCGCTCCGGGCCACCCTGGTGATCTCCGGGGCGTTCGGCATGTTCCGCCGGAGCACGGTGGTGGATGCCGGCGGATACGCCACCGACACGGTGGGCGAGGACATGGAGCTGGTGGTCCGGCTCCACCGACACTGCCGCGAGCAAGGCATCCCCTATGCCATCCACTTCGTCCCGGACCCGGTGGCGTGGACCGAGTGCCCGGAGACCTTGCGCCAGCTGGCGCGGCAGCGTGACCGCTGGCAGCGCGGTCTCTTCCAGTCCCTCACCCGACACCGGGTCATGCTCATGAACTCGCGATACGGCCGGGCGGGCCTCCTGGCGTTCCCCTACTTCTTCTTCCTGGAGATGCTGGGTCCGGTGGTGGAGGCTCTGGGCTACGTGGCGTTCGCCGTCGCCGTCTTGAGCGGTCGGACGGACTACGCCTACGTCGTGGCCTTCCTCATGGTGGCCATCGTGCTGGGGGTCGCGCTCTCGATCGCGGCGGTGGCGCTGGAGGAGCTGTCGTTCCGACGGTACCCGAGGCTGAAGGACCTTCTCAGTCTGTTCGCCCTGGCGTTGGCGGAGAACCTCGGGTACAGGCAGCTCACCGCCTGGTGGCGGGTGAAGGGAACGTGGTCGGCGCTCCGTGGCGTAGAAGGGTGGGGGCGGATGGCGCGCAAGGGGTTCACGCTTGTCGAGAGGACGGACGACGAAAGGTGACCATGCACCTCACCTACCGCACGGACTTGCCGAAGGACGCTCCCGAGAGCGTCTTCGCGTGGCATGAGCGGAGGGGCTCGCTGCAACGCCTCACGCCTCCCTGGGCCCGCGTGGACTTCGAGCACCAGGACGACGGCATCCGCGAGGGTGCCCGTGTGGTGCTGCGGGTGCACGAAGGGCCCACCTCGTTTCGCTGGGAGCTGCGTCACCGGGACTACGAGCCGGGGCGGCTCTTCCGGGACGAGCAGGTGACGGGGCCCCTCAAGTCGTGGACCCACACCCACCGCTTCCTCCCTCTCGAGGGCGGGGGCTGTGCGGTGGAGGACGACATCGAGCTCGAGGTGCCGGTTCTGGGGCTCCCGCTGACGCCGACGCTCCTGCGCCGCGAGCTTGACCGGCTCTTCGCGTTCCGACATCGGAGACTCGCCGCCGACCTGGCGCGCCATGCGCGGAACGCGCGGCGCCCGCGGCTCACCGTGGCCATCACCGGCGCCTCGGGGCTCATCGGCACCGGGCTCTCGCACTTCCTCACCACCGGGGGGCACCGGGTCATCCGTCTCGTACGCGACCGGCGGCGTCTTGCCGACGACGCCGTCTATTGGAACCCCGCCACCGGCGAGATCGACGCGGCGGGCCTCGAGAGCGCCGACGCGGTGGTCCACCTGGCGGGCTCCTCCATCGCGGGCGGGCGTTGGACCGAGGCACGCAAGAAGTCCATTCACGACAGCCGGACCAAGGGCACCGAGCTCATCGCGCGAACTCTGGCCACCATGCGGGACGGACCCCGTGTCCTCGTGTCGATGTCCGGAGTGAACTACTACGGCAACCGGGGAGCCGAGCGCCTCACCGAGGATGCCAAGCCGGGCGGGGGATTCCTCGCGCAGGTCACACGCGCCTGGGAAACCGCCACCGGTCCGGCCGACCGGGCCGGCATCCGGGTGGCGTGTCTCAGGGCAGGGGTCGCCATCTCGCCCGCGGGTGGGGCCCTCGGGCAGATGCTGCTGCCGTTCAAGATGGGGGTGGGGGGACGGCTCGGGAGTGGCCGGCAGTACTTCTCCTGGATCGACCTCGACGATCTCGTGGCGCTCATCGTGCACGTCATCCACGACGAGTCCATGCGCGGACCCGTGAACGCCACCGCGCCCAACGCGGTGACGAACGCCACCTTCACCGACGTCCTCGGGCGCGTCCTGGGCCGACCCACGGTGATTCCGGTTCCCGGTTTCGCGGTGAAGGCCGCCTTCGGCCAACTGGGAGAGGAGGCCCTGCTGTGGGGCCAGCGCGTGATCCCCCAGAAGGTCCTCCGGTCCGGGTTCTCCTTCGACTGCGAGGGGATCGAGGACTCGCTCCGCTTCCAGCTCGGACGGAACGAGTAGTCGGCTGGCGCGGCCCCGCGCGGTGCCGCCTCCCTCTCAGTCGTCTTCGTCGAGGATGTCGCCGTCCGGCCCGAGTTGCGGATAGGGCCTTCGCTGGCGCCGACAGAGTTTCGCCACCCGAGGGTACGCCCACTCGAAGAGGATCCGGCGGGCCTCGGCATCACCGAGACGGGACACGTCGTACATGCCCGCCGCCTCTCGCTGCCGACGTGCCTCATAGAGGAGGATGGCGGCGGCGACGGATACGTTCAGCGACTCCACCATCCCCATCATGGGGATCGCCACCAGGCCGTCGGCCGTGCGGACCGCTTCGGCGGAGACGCCGAGGAGCTCCGCCCCGAGGACCAGGGCGGTGGGACGCGTGAAGTCCACGTTGCGGTAGTCCCGCGCCTCCCCGCTGCGGTGGGCCGCGAGCACCGTGAACCCCGCGGCTCGAAGGTGGGCCAGTGCCGTGGGGACGTCGGGATGCTTGCGCACCGCGACCCACTTGGCGGTACCGCCCGAGGCGGCATGGTGGACGTCGAGTCCTTCGTCGGGCGGAACGACGTGGGCCTCCAGGATGCCGACGGCGTCACAGCTCCGCAGGATCGCCGAGAAATTGTGTGCCTTGTCCACCCGGTCCATGAGGACCGTGAGGTCCGGTTGCCGTCGGGCCAGGGTGGCCTTCAGGAGGTGGAAGCGTTGGGGTCCCATGCGCGCCCAAGGCGAGTGTCGGAAGCGGGAGCCTTTCGGGGTATATACCCGCTCACCCGGCCGCGGCGCCACCCGGGGAGCTACCCCGGGGCGGGTGCCCCAGGGGTGCATCGTTACGTGGTGCGGCTTGCTTTCCTGGGCGTACTCGTCAAGTTGGCTGTCCTCCTTTCTCCGCCGCCGGGGTGGCGAAACTGGCAGACGCAGGGGACTTAAAATCCCCGGGGAGCAATCCCTTGTGGGTTCGAATCCCACCCCCGGCATTTGGTTCTGTCCTTCTCGGCGTCGTACTCGCCGCTCCTCCGCCTCACTCCGCAGCCAGCGCGTCCCGCGCATCCACCTGGGTGGCCCGCCGCGCGGGCTGCCACGTGGCCACCGTCGCGAAGCACAGCACCAGCAGGGCCGCCACCCCCAGCATGCCCACGTCGAAGCTCTCCGACCCGAAGAGCAGCGCGTCTGGGAAGCGCGACAGCCCTTACATGAGGTTTCAGGATCGCGTCAAACCACGCGCGCATGAGCCTATGCGCCCATCCCAGGCCCTTTTAGCGGCCTGAGGAGAAAGGAGGCGGAGAGGAATCTGAGGGCAGGGATGTTGAGGGTTGGGTGGGTTGAGTTGTGAGCTTCA
>JAJDNC010000079.1 GCA_022340865.1 Gemmatimonadota bacterium | reverse complement strand
GTCTACCTGGCCGAGGACCTGAAGCACCACCGGAAGGTGGCCATCAAGGTGCTGCGCCAGGAGTTGGCGACGACGCTCGGACCCGAGCGCTTCATGCGGGAGATCGAGATCGCGGCGCGCCTCCAGCATCCGCACATCCTGCCCGTCCACGACTCCGGCGAAGCCGGCGGGTTCCTCTTCTATGTGATGCCGTACGTGGAGGGCGAGTCGCTCCGCCAGCGGCTGACGAAGCACGGCGAGCTGCCCATCCAGGACGCGGTGCGTCTGCTCGTCGAGGTCGCCGATGCGCTGGCGTACGCGCACGCTCACGGCGTGGTGCATCGCGACATCAAGCCGGAGAACATCATGGTCTCCGGCAGACACGCGCTGGTCATGGACTTCGGCGTGGCCAAGGCGGTGAGCGAGGCGGCCGACCGAAACCGCCTGACGACGGCGGGTGTCGCCCTGGGCACGCCGATGTACATGGCGCCCGAGCAGGCCAGCGCCGATCCCGACCTGGACCAGCGCGTGGACATCTACGCGCTCGGGGTGCTGGGCTACGAGCTCCTGAGCGGGAGCCCGCCGTTCAGCGGGGGAACACCCCAGCAGATCCTGGCGGCGCAGGTGACGACAACGCCCGAGCCGCTCACGGAGCGCCGGCCGACGGTCTCGGCGGCGCTGGGATCGGTGATCATGCGCGCGCTGGAGAAGCGTCCCGCGGACCGCTGGCAGACCGCCGACGAGATGCTGGCGCAACTCGAGCCGCTGCCGGGGCCGAGCGGGGGGATGACGCCGGCGGAGACCCGCCCGGTTCAGACGGCGGCGGGACGGAGGTGGCGCCGTCCCCTGCTCACCGGCGGCGGCATCGTCGTGGTCCTGGCGCTGGCGGCGGCAGGGGTCGCGCTCTCGCGCCGTCTGCCACCTGTCGCGACACTGGGAGAGGCCGTCCAGGTGACGCGGAGCGCGGGCATCCAGGAGATGCCGCGCATCACGGTGGACGGCAAAGGTGTGGCGTACGAGCTCACCGCTCCGGGAGACTCGACCGAGCGCGTGGAGTTCCGCCGCACGGGCGGCGGCGCCGCCGTGCGTCTCGCGGCGAACGCCGAGCCGCTTGCGTGGTCGCCGGACGGGGACCGTCTGCTCATCGCTACGGATCGCGGGCTGGAGAGCATCCCGGCGCTGGGCGGCCCGAGCCGGCTCCTGGTGCCGGGTGCGCACTTCGGCACCTGGTCGCCGGATGGGCACCGGATCGCATTCGTCATCGGAGACTCGGTGATGGTCCGGGGCGAAGACGGGCGCACCAGGCTGCTCGCCCGCTCCATCAATCCCCACTCCCCGGCGTGGTCGCCGGACGGAAGATGGATCACGTTCGTGTCGGGCAACCCTCAGTGGCTGAACGTCTGGAACATCGCGCCCAGCAGGCTCTCGCTCGTGTCCACGACGGGAGGGGAGGCCATCCAGCTCACCGGCGAGAACGCGATGGCGCAGAGCCCGGTGTGGGCGCCCGACAGCCGGCGGCTTCTCTTTGTCTCGAACCGCAACGGCACGCGTGACATCTATCAGCTCGACCTCGGCTCGGACGGACACCCGGTGCGCCCTCCCATCCAGCTCACGCACGGGCTCAACGCCTCGCTCATCTCGCTCGCGCCCGACGGGAGGACCCTCGCCTACTCGGTGGCCACCGACCACAGCAACGTGTGGAGCGTCCCCGTTTCCGCACACGGATGGGCATCAAGCCGCGATGCGACGATGGTGACGACGGACCGGGAGCGCCTCGAGGGCTTCGACATCTCCTCCGACGGCAAGTGGCTCGTCTTCGACTCGGATCGTTCGGGCATCCAGCAGATCTTCCGCCGTCCGCTCGCCGGCGGCGAGGTGCAGCAGATCACGCACGACACGATTCCAGCCTTCGCCCCCTCGCTGTCACCCGACGGCTCAGCGGTCGCATACCATGTCATCGCAGGCGGCCTGCGCCGGGTGTTCGAGGCGGTGACCGACGGGAGCGGCACCCCCGTGCAGGTCTCGCCCGGCCAGGGCACCGACGAGTTTGGTGCCTATTGGTCGCCGGACGGCGAGCGTATCGCTTGGTTCGAGGGACCCTACAATTCGCCGGAGCTGGTGCCTACCGACGTCGCCACCCGCACCGCATCGGCGTGGAGTGCTCCGCAGGTCGTGCAGGGCGCCGCTCCGGGAGACTGGATCTGGGCAGTGTGGGTCGATGGGACCTCGCTGTTCGGTGTGGACTCGGCCGGCCGGCTCATCGCGGTCTCCATCATGGCTGGAAGGCGGTACCGGATCCTCAGCTCGCTGCCCGTCGGGTTCTCCCGCTCGGAGTTCGGCCCGAAGGCCGGCGGGCCCGTGCTCTCGAAGGATGGACGTGCCCTCCTGCTTCCCTACCATCTGCAGCGTAGCGGCCGTACCCGGGACGGCGTGTACCGCCTCACCCTCGCCGACGGACGCATCCGCGACGTCCTCAGGTTCGACGACCCGTTGCATCCGCACCGGTGGGGTCAGAGGAACCTCGCGGAGCAGGGCGGCCGGCTCTACTTCACCCTCGAGAGCCCCGAGAGCAGCGTCTGGACGGTGTCGATCCGGGGGCTGGCAAGATGACGAACACCGAGCGCCTCGCCGCCACGCTCTCCAACCGGTACCGCATCGAGCGTGAGCTCGGTGAGGGCGGCATGGCCACCGTCTACCTGGCCGAGGACCTGAAGCACCACCGGAAGGTGGCCATCAAGGTGCTGCGCCAGGAGCTGGCGACGACGCTCGGACCCGAGCGCTTCCTCCGTGAGATCGAGACGACGGCGAACCTGCGGCATCCGCACATCCTGCCGCTCTTCGACAGCGGGCGGGCCGACGACCTGCTGTACTACGTGATGCCGTACGTGGAAGGCGAGACGCTCCGAGAGCGGCTCAAGCGCGACACGCAGCTGCCCGTCGACGAGGCTCTGCGGATCGCCGCCGAGGTGGCGGACGCGCTGGGACACGCCCACGCTCGCGGCGTCGTGCACCGCGACATCAAGCCGGAGAACATCCTCCTCGAAGGGGGCCACGCGGTGGTGGCGGACTTCGGCATCGCCCGCGCCGTGGACGCAGCCGGGGGAGAGCATCTGACGGAGACCGGACTCTCTCTCGGCACGCCCACGTACATGAGCCCCGAGCAGGCGGCGGCTGAGTCCGAGCCGGACGCGCGGTCGGACCAATACGCGCTGGGGTGCGTTCTCTTCGAGGTGCTGGCCGGACGGCCCCCGTTCACCGGCGCGAGCGCCGGGGCGGTGGCCCGGCAGCACATCGCGGTGGAGCCGCCCCCGCTCTCGGCGCTCCGGCCGGCGGTCCCGGCCGCTGTCGCGGCGGCGGTGCGGAAGGCCCTCGCGAAGGACCCGACGGACCGGTTCGGCGACGTGGGAGAGTTCCGGGATGCCCTTCGCGCCTCCGCCACGGCGGGAGGGGGCGCAACCGTCGCTGGGCGGCCGCGGCGGCGTGCCCGGATCCTGGGTGCCGCGGCGGGCGTGGTCGCCGTCGCTGTCGTCGCCGTCATCCTCGTACGCGGTCGCGGCAACGCACCGGCCACGGACCAATCGTCCGTCGCGGTGCTCCCGTTCACGGATCTGAGCCCGGACCACGCGGATGCGTACCTGGGCGACGGCATCGCCGAAACGCTGACCAACGCCCTCGCGCAGGTTCCCGGTCTCAGGGTGTCGGAGCGTACTTCGGCCCCCTCGCTCCGGCAGCGTGGTGAGGACGTGCGCGTCATCGGCCGGCAGCTCGGTGTCGCCAACGTCCTGGACGGCAGCGTACAGCGGTCGGGCGGGAGACTCCGCGTGATCGCGCGGCTGGTGAGGACCTCGGACGGGGTCGGCATCTGGTCCGAGAGATTCGATCGGAGCGCGGACAGCATCTTCGCGCTGCAGGACGAGGTGGCGTCCGCGGTGGCGGAGGCCCTTCGCGGAAAGGTCCTCGCCAAGGGCACGACGGCAGGGACCGGGACCCGCGATCTCCAGGCGTATGACGCGTACCTGCAGGGGCGCTTCCACTGGAAGAAGCGCGACGTGCCCGACCTGGTGCAGGCCATCGGGGACTTCAACGAGGCCATCGCCCGTGACTCATCCTACGCCCAGGCGTTGGCCGGCCTGGCAGATGCCTGGCTGGTGCTCCCGTTCTACAGCGACACGATCCCCTCCTCCGAGGCGATCCCGCGGGCGCGCCGGGCGGCGGAGCAGGCGCTCTCGCTGAACCCCGATCTCTCCGAGGCGCACACGTCGCTCGCGTACGCTCTCATGGTGTACTACTGGGACTGGCAGGCGGCGGAGCGCGAGTTCCGGCGGGCCATCGAGCTGGATCCCCGGTACCCGACCGCGCACAAGTGGTACAGCGATCTGCTCCAGATGCTCGGCCGACCGGATGAGGCGCTCGCCGAGGCGCAGCGTGCCGCGGAGCTGGATCCACGCTCGCCCAATGCCCGCACCATCGTCGGAATCCGCGAGTGGGTCCTCGGCCGGAAGCACGAGGCGCTGGCGGATGTGGACAGCGCCCTCGTCATGGATCCCACCTTTCCCTTGGCGCTCAAGTACGCGGCGAGCTTCTCCTGGCTGACCGGCGACACTGCCGACTTCTTCACGTTTCGGGGGCGTCTGGCTGCCGTTTCCTCCAACAGGAGCGTTCCGGTGAGCGCGCTGCGCGCCGCGATGGCCGCTGGCGGGCGCGACTCGGTCCTCCGCGTCGAGGCCGACGCGCCCGGTGCCCGATTTGCGCCGATGGACCGGGCCCTCTGGCACACGCAGCTCGGCGATCTCGACGCCGCGTTCGCCGACCTGGACCAGGCCGTGAAGGAGCGGACCGTATGGCTCCTCTCGATCCCCAGGCCGGTGTTGGCGCCGCTTCATGCCGACCCGCGCTGGGCCGCGCTCCTGAAACGGATGGGCCTCGAGCCCATGCCCCGGCCTGGCGGAGGTGGACGATGAGGGACCGCGACCGCCTCACCGCGGCCCTCTCCGACCGCTATCGCATCGGGCGCGAGCTCGGGGCGGGGCATGGCCACCTGCCGAAATCCTGGCTCCACGGCCGTCGTAGCACCATTATGCCCAGATGCCCGACGTGCCCTCCCGCCTGACGGCTGCTCTCCAGGGCCGCTACCGCATCGAGCGTGAGCTCGGTGAGGGTGGCATGGCCACGGTCTACCTGGCCGAGGACGTGCGCCACGAGCGCAAGGTGGCGCTCAAGGTGTTGCGTCCGGAGCTGGCCGCCGTGCTGGGCGCCGAGCGCTTCCTGGCGGAGATCAAGACCACCGCCAACCTCCAGCACCCCCACATTCTCCCCCTCTTCGACTCGGGCACGGCCGACGGCTTCCTCTACTACGTGATGCCGTACATCGAGGGCGAGTCGCTCCGGGAGAGGCTGGATCGGGAGAAGCAGCTCGGCGTGGACGAGGCGGTGCGCATTACCCGGGAGGTGGCCGACGCCCTGGACTACGCCCACCGCCACGACATCATCCACCGCGACATCAAGCCGGCGAACATCCTCCTCCACGACGGCCGGCCCGTGGTAGCGGACTTCGGCATCGCGCTGGCGGTAAGCGCGGCGGGCGGCGGGCGGATGACCGAGACGGGGCTCAGCCTGGGTACGCCCCACTACATGAGCCCCGAGCAGGCCAGCGCGGATCGGGATCTCACGGCCCGCTCCGACGTCTACAGCCTGGGCTGCGTCCTCTACGAGATGATCGCCGGGCAGCCCCCGCACACGGGGCCCAGCGCCCAGTCGGTCCTCGTGCGCATCCTCACGGAGACACCCCGGCCCCTCACCGACCTCCGCCACACGGTCCCGCCCCATGTGGCCTCGGCGGTGCTCAAGGCCGTCGAGAAGCTCCCTGCGGATCGCTTCGAGAGCGCCAAGGCGTTCGCGGATGCACTGGACGACCCGACGTTCGTGTACACGCCGGCGCCTCCGGCCGAAGCCGCCCGACGGACGGTCGCCGCGCCACCCGCGCGGCCCAGGCGTTCGAAGGTCGTCGTCGGACTCGTGGGCGCCCTGGTCGTCGCCGTGGCGGCCGGCGCGTGGGGCTGGCTACGTTCGCCGGCCGCCGCCTCTCCCCGCCGTCTCGAGATGGTGCTGGACAGCTTCACCGCCGACTACGGGCCCGGGGTGGCCCTCTCACCCGACGGCTCGACGCTGGTCTATTCCGCCACCGACGGACGCCTCTGGCGCCGGAGCCTCCGGACGCTCGAGGCGACGCCGATCCCCGGCACCGAGGGGGCACGTACGCCCTTCTTCTCGCCGGACGGCAGGGCGGTGGGGTTCCACCGGGGCACCCCGGCGAGCTCCAGCTCCCTGTCGACCGTATCCCTGGACGGCTCCCCGCCCGTCCAGCTCGTGGGCGGTGCAGGCACGGCGGCCGTCTGGCCCGGGGGGGCGTGGTCCCGGGACGGATTCATCTACCACGTCACCCGCCGGCACGCTCTCTATCGAGTACCCGCGGGTGGCGGGACCCCGGAGCTGATGGCCGACACGACCCAGGGGAGGTTCGTGTGGCCCACCGCCCTTCCCGGGGATGCGATCCTCGTTACGGTGAACGCCACCAAGTCGGGCGGGTTCGACGGCTTGGGCATATTCCATCCCGGGAGCCGCAGTCTCACCCGGCTCCTTCCCGACCTCACGGGAGATCAGCTCCCCTTGTTCGGGCGGTACGGTGGGGGATACCTGTTCTGGGTCAATGCGGCGCATACGCTGATGGCGGCGAGGTTCGACGCGGGCGCCGACAGGGTGGCCGGTCCCTCGTTCCCCATCCAGGCGAATGTCACGGACGCCGGAGGATCCTCGTTCCGTGTGGCCGTCGCCGGGGACGGGACCCTCCTCTACGGGTTCGACACCGGTCGCGGCGCCGGCGCCGGCATCGGTGGCGCGGAGTCGATGGGGTGGGCCGACCGCTCGGGTAACGTCTCGCCGGTGGCCGGCGACCTCAGCGCCGACGCCGGCGACTTCGATTTCCTCCGGCGCTCCCCGGACGGTCGCTACGTTGCCGCGGAGGTCCAGAGCGGCGCAGACCTCTCGCCGGACGAGCAGCACCAGATCTGGCTGTACGACCTCCAGCAGCGCACGTTCTCGCGCTTGACGGTGCGCGGCACCACGAACGCGGCGCCCGAATGGCTGGACGGAGAGACCGTGGCCTACCTCTCGAATCAGGGCGGAGCCCCCGGGGCGATCTGGGCGCAGCGCATCGACGGCTCGTCGCCTCACCTCGTCGTCCGGCTCGGCAGACCCATCGAGGAGTTCTCGGTGATCAGGCCGGGGGGGGGCTTCGTGGTCACGGTGGGAGGCGACACCACCGGCTTCCGGGATCTCCGCACCGTGCCGGCCGGGGACAGCGCGACGTCGCGCCCCCTGGTGACGACACCGTTCGACGAGTACGCCCCGGATGTCTCTCAGGACGGCCGCTGGTTGGCGTACGTGTCCACTGTCTCGGGCCATCCGGAGGTCTATGTCCGCCGCATCGACGGAACCGGGCGCGCGTGGCCCATCAGCACCGGTGGAGGGGACTCGCCCAGGTGGACGCCGGACGGCAAGAAGCTCTTCTACCGTGCTCTGCCCAACGAGATGACCATGGCCGAGATCGACCTGGGGCAGGAGCCGCGCGTACTTTCGAGGACCGCGCTCTTCCGGATGGAACCACGCTTCGAGGTCCATCTGGGGAGGCAGGAAGACGACGTCTCGGCGACAGGCGACACAATCCTCGCCGTGCTCGAGGCGGCAGGGACGGTCATGACATCGCACTGGGTCATGGCCTTCGACATTCTCGACGAGCTGAAGGATCGCGGGAAGGAAGCAAAGCGATGAGTGACCGTCCGAAGTTCTCGGAGATCGACTCCTGGGGAGCGACGCACGTCGGGAAGGTGCGCAAGGACAACCAGGACCACTTCTTCCTGGGCCCTCCGATTCAGGGTGTACTGGCGGAGGCGTCCAGCATCAGCGAGAAGGGGGAAGTCCTCCATCTGAAGCGCCTCGCTTCCCTGGCCGTCGTCGCCGACGGCGTCGGTGGCGTGGGCGGCGGCGAGGAGGCCGCACGCCGGGCGGTGGAGAGCCTCGTCGCTTCTGTCTCGAAGTCCTTCCACGAAGCCGAGCGCAGCGAGTCGAAGGACCCCGAGGTCTTCTCACGCCTCCTCAACGAGGCGGCACTGGCCGTGCACGACAGCCTTCTCAAGACGGCCGAGGAGGAAGGCGGGGGACGCCGATTCGCCACGACGCTCACCCTCTTTCTCGGCCTTTGGCCCCACGCGTACATCCTCCAGGTGGGCGACTCCCGCTGCTACGTGTACCGTGACGGCGAGCTCTCGCTGCTTACGCAGGACCAGACCATGGCCCAGGACCTCGTGAACGCCGGGGTGCTCACCCAGACCGCCGCGGAGCGGACCCGATGGGCACATATCCTCTCCAGCGCGGTGGGAGGGGAGCAGGCCGCTCCGGTGGTGACCAGGCTCGTGCGCGACTGGGGGACCGTGATCCTCCTGTGCAGCGACGGGCTGACGAAGCACGTCTCCGATGAACGCATCAAAGAGCGGCTGGCGTCCATGACCAGCGCCCGCCAGGTGGTGGAGCAGCTCATACAGGACGCCCTGGACGACGGTGGCACCGACAACGTCACCCTCATCGTGGGACGGACGGTGGATCCGCCGGCTACGAAGGTCGAAGGCGGCGCCTGAGCTCGACGGCGCACCGGGAGAGCCCCGGCGGGCATTTGCCCGGCCGGGGCCTTCCGGCGCCCTCACCCCACGAGACGCAAGCGTCTCGCGGGGGCCATGTCTTCGCGGGTCTACTTGATTCCCGCGGCCTCCTCGAGCATGGCCGTCGTCAGCGACTTGGGCCGTTCGATGGGATAGCCGAGCGCCCGGTCCCACACGACGTTGGCCAGGGTCCCGATGGCCCGGCCGATGCCGAACAGCACCGTGTAGAACGAGTACTCGGTGATCCCGTAGTACCACTGGATCACGCCGGACTGCGCGTCGACGTTGGGCCAGGGGTTCGCCGCCTTTCCGTGCTCCTTCAGCACGTCCGGCGCGACCTCATAGATCATGCTGATGACCTTGAAGAGTGGGTAGTCCGGCAGGTTCTTCAGGCAGAACTCCCGCTGCGACATGTAGCGCGGGTCCGTCTTCCTCAGCACGGCGTGTCCGTAGCCGGGGATCACCTGTCCGCTGTTCAGGGTGTCCCAGAGCGCCTCCCGGATCACCTCCTGGGTCGGCTCCTTCCCGCCCAGCTTCTCGATGAACGCCTGCGTCCAGCGCAGCACATTCTCGTTGGCGAGGCCGTGCAGCGGGCCCGCGAGCCCGTTGATCCCCGCCGACAAGGCGTAGTAGACATCGGACAGCGCCGAGGCCACCAGGTGGATGGTGTGCGCCGAGACGTTCCCGGACTCGTGGTCGGAGTGCAGGATGAAGTACATGCGTGCCACGTCATCGTACGGCGCATCGATGCCCATCATGTGGGCGAAGTTGCCGCCGAAGTCCAGCTTGGGATCCGGCGCGATGATGTCGCCCTTCTTGAACTTCAGCCGATAGATGTACGCTCCGATGGTCGGCAGCTTGGCCAGCAGGTTCGAGGCGTCCTCGTACATGGGGTCCCAGTAGTCCATCTTGCCGAGGCCCTCGTTGTACTTCTTCGCGAAGATCGACTCACGCTGCATCGCGACGATGGCGCTGGAGAACATCGCCATGGGATGGGAGTCTTCGGGCAGCGCGCGCAGGACGTCCCAGACGTACTGCGGGACCTGGGCGCGCTTCTTGAAGTCCTTCTCCACCTCCTGCGCCTGCTCCAGCGTGGGAATCTCACCGGTGAGGATGAAGTACCAGAACGCTTCCACGGAGGGGTAGTCGCGGCCGGCCTCCTTGGGCAGAGCTGCGAAGGTCTCCGGGATGGTCTTGCCCCGGAAGCGGATGCCCTCCATGGGGTCGAGATAGGAGGTATCCGTCACCAGGCACCTGACTCCGCGAGCTCCACCGATTGCCTGGCCGATGGTGACCTCGCCGAGCTTGACGTCGGAGTGTTCCTTGAGAAGCCTCGTGGTCCGGGGACGATGCTCCTCTATCTTCTGCCGCAGCGTTTCCTTGAGGCTGGACATTGCCATGTCTCCTTGGGCTTGTGTCCACTCGTCCGCGAGTCTCGGCCACAACGGCTCTGTCGTCGGCGGACAGGGGTAATGGGTTTCTGCACGGAAGAACCTTCTCTCATCACGAATCCCCTTCCGAAGTCAGCCGCTGTTTCGCCAGCAGGTCGAGCGGAAAAGGCTCGGTCTCCAGGAGTTCCGTGCTCTCCCGGAAGAACTTCTGCACATCTGTGAGATGCACGCCGATCTCGGTGGGCAGCCCTGTAGCGATCAGCTTGCGCGCTATGCGGACGTACTCGTCGTGGACCATGGTGACGAACCTGTCTGCGCCACGGTCCACTTCGGGAACCTCCCTGAGGTCGAAGTACTCCCGCACGCTCAGTGGTGCCTTGAGGATCAGGACCGGGGTCTTGTCTTCGTCTTCCTCGAGCCGCCCGCGCACGGTGGCCTCGAAGAGCATGGGTGAGAGATCCTCGTGCGTGATGTTCCACTCCCGCTCGTAGGGGCGGTGCGTGAACAAGTCGATCGCATCGTCCTCGCCAACGCCGATGGCGAAGATGCTGCCGGGAAACGGCGCCTCCGAGATCTTGTAGTCGGCGAAGATGATCTCGCCACACGTCGCGTTGCGATCGTCGGAGGAGGTCTCGCTCTTCTTCGCCCAGGCCGCCTTGCCGCTCGAGCGCACGTCTTCGAAGTCACGGAGGATCTCGAGCTTCTCGCACTCCAGGGGCCGGTCCGGGACGTCGGTCACCCCCTGGACGTGCGGAAGCGAGATCGTGATCGTCGTTCCCTTGTCCACTTCGCTCTCGATGGACACGTCGCCCGAGAAGTCGGCGACGGTCTGCCTCACGAACACGAAGCCCAGCGAGTGGAGCTCTCCATCGAGGCTCGTCCGATCCGTCAGGAGTTGCTGGATCTTCGCCTCGGACATTCCCGAGCCGTTGTCGCGCACCCTCAGCACGACCCGGTCGCCATCGACCGCCGCGCTGATGTTCAGAATGCCGACCTTCCGGTCCTTCATCCCGTCGACGGCGTTCATGACGAGATTGAAGAACATCCTGCGGAACCGATAGAGGTTGCCTTCCAGGACGGCGGAGTCCATGCGGTCGACCTGCATCTCCACTCTGGCGCCGCTCTTCTCGGCCACGTAGCCGCGGACGACGTGCCGGACGAAGTCCTGGATCTCGGCAGCTATGTCGAATTGCCGGGAGAGATCCTTGTCGCTCTTCTCGCCGTGGAAGTGCTGGATCCGGGCGTGGACGGCGCAGATCCAGCGGATGCAGTTCATGTAGTGGGAATGGGACCGCCCGCTGCGCGAATCCGGCGGCAAGAACGACAGCACCTTGTGGCTCCGACCCCAGCGGGGATCCAGGATCAGGTCGCAGATGTCGTAAACCGTGTCGATGTAGTCCCTGCCCAGCGCCAGAATCGTCTTGTCCGGCGAGAAGCTCTTCACGGCGTTGGAGTACTCCCGAAGCTTCTTGCGCTGCTTCTGCGCCCGGGTCTTGAGCTCCTGCAGATCCTCTGCGTGAATGGCCTGCGCCTGGCTTGCGTTGTAGACCTCCAGATCCGTGTTGACCGTGACGTGATAGTGGATGACTTCGTTGATGAAGCTCTCCACGCGCAGGTCGTGGATCAGGAACTTGACCTCCGCGACGTCTCTCTTGATGCCTTCCAGATCTTCGCTCATCGCCCTGTCAACGCGGATTCGAGAGCCGCAGGGGGCGTCGCCGTGGGGACGGGAAATCCAATCGGCGTGTGGCCCTGAGGAAAATGGTAGAGGGCGGGTTCACGAAGGGCAACGAGGGGTGTCGGTAGGTGGATGAGGCGAGAGAAATGGGCGTACCCCGGTTCGGTGGACAGGGTGGTCGGTGCGGTCAGATCGGTCTGTCTCTCCTCCCTTCCGCCGACGGAGTCGGACGCTTCCGCTGCTGTTGCGGCGCGGTGGATCTCAGCGCATCCAGGGGCTCTGGATGATCGACTGAGATGTTGGGCAGGGGCAGAGATCCCGCGCGGCCTCCAGGCTGGTTCTCCGCCTCGAAGGTCGCTGGCGAGAGGCAACCCAACGCGCAGTGGCGCCCGGGGTTGTACCAACCCCTCAATGTAGCGGAACACGGCCATCCTCGCCTCCACCGGGGAGCGTTCCGCGGGCCTCCCGGCGATCCGCGCCGCCATCCGGAGGGGACGCCGCCATCGAGGCGCCGGGCGCCCTCTCATCATCTCCGTCGTTTCCGGGCATTCGTGGGGAAAAGCCTTACTGTTTCGAGGAGCCTTTCCCGATACGCTCGTCAGTGAACGACGGCGAGCTTGGAAACGGCGGTTCCTGCCTGCGCGGCAGTCCGTTGCCGCGGCCAGCCATCCATCATCGACAACACCGCACGGGGCTGCGGGGACCTCGGTGTCCCCGGCGACCCGTGCCTCAGGAGGCGCCTATGTCCACACTGAAAGAGGCCCTCGCGAAGCGTATCCCCGAATGGCGCAAGGAGATCGCCGACCTCCTCGCCGCGCACGGCGACACCGTGATCTCGCAGGTCACCATGAGGCAGGCGTACGGGGGGATGCGGGGCGTGAAGGGCCTTGTCTGCGATACGTCCCTCGTCGACCCCTACAAGGGGCTCACGATCCGTGGCACTCCCATCGACCAGCTGGCCGATCGGAGCGCCGAGGAGATCCTGTTCCTGCTCCTCGTGGGTGAGCTCCCGAACCAGGACGAGCTCAAGCACCTCAAGCAGAACCTCTTCGTCCGCTCCGAGGTGCCGGACTACGTGTGGAAGATCCTTCGGGACATGCCGCACACGGCCCACCCCATGGACATGCTCATCACCGCCATCACCACCCTCGAGGAGGAGTCCGTCTTCCGGCGGAAGTACGACGAGGGCATGAAGAAGGACGAGTACTGGGAGCCGGCACTGGAGGACAGCCTCAACCTGCTGGCCAAGCTCCCGGCCCTCGCCGCCGGAGTGTACCGGATCCGCTATGACAAGGGTGACCTGATCCTGCCGGATCCCAAGCTCGACTGGGCGGCGAACTACGCCCATATGCTCGGCAACGACACGGCGGACTTCCTCGATCTCATGCGCCTCTACATGGTCCTGCACAGCGACCACGAGGGCGGTAACGTCAGCGCGTTCACCGCACACGTGGTGGCCTCGGCGCTGTCGGACCCCTACTACGCCGTGGCCGCCGGCCTGGCGGGGCTCGCCGGGCCCCTGCACGGGCTGGCGAACCAGGAGTGCCTGAAGTTCGTCCTGGGCGTCATCGATCGTTTCGGTGGAGCGCCGACGCCCAAACAGATGGAGGAGTATACCTGGGAGGTGCTGAACAGCGGCCGCGTGGTGCCGGGATACGGGCACGCCGTGCTGCGGGCGACGGATCCGCGCTTCACCGCCTTCCATGCGTTCGGGAAGAAGCACTTCCCGGATGACCCGGCGTTCGAGACGGTGGCGGTGGGCTTCGAGGTCATCCCGAAGGTCCTACAGGAGCATGGGAAGGCCGCCAACCCGTGGCCGAACGTCGACGCGGGCTCCGGCGCCATCCTGCACCACTACGGGATCACCGAGATGCGCTACTACACGGTGCTCTTCAGCGTGAGCCGGGCCATGGGGATGTGCTCTCAGCTCGTCCTCAGCCGCGCCATGGGTGAGCCCATAACGCGGCCGAAGTCGGTGTCCACCGCCTGGATGAAGGACCAGGTCGCGCAGCCGGCGGGCGCATAGCCTCAGCGGCTTCGCCTGCACTCCTCACCGGCGTGAGGAAGGGCGGGGGAGCTCCGGCTCTCCCGCCCTTGGTGCATCCGGGAACGGGCCTCAGCCGCCCCGCCCCACCACGCTCCGGTGGAAGGCGTCGTTCATCTGCCCACTGATCACCAGTTCCCCCAGCCTATAGTGGCAGTACGTGCACAGGCCCGGCCGAGGCGCCCGACCCATGGACGGGGTCGGAGGGGCGGTCCTCCCCACCAGCCTGTAGGCGTCGGCCGCCTGACGGAGCGCGTCCCCGAACATGCGCTGGGCCAGCGGGATGTTGTGCTCTCCTCCCCCCGCGCTGAGCAGGGCCAGCGTGGCCCGCGCTCGTGCCACGGCCTCCGCCGCGGAGTCCGTGGGGGCACTTCCGGCCGTCACCCTTTCGGCACCCGCGACGTAGCGGTCCACCAGGCGCATGCGTTCGGCCAGGCCCTGTTGCCACCACTTCAACACGGTGGCGTACTCCGGGCGGTGGCAGTCCACGCACGCCTGGCTGGTGGTGACGTTTCCGGTTCCGGTGTCCGGGCGATGGCACGAGCGGCACGTGAGGCCGTTCATGAAGTGGTTCGAGGGAGTGGCGGCGACGCTGTCGGGAAGCAGGCCCAGGAGCATCCGCTGGGGATCCCGGTGCACGCCCCCATGGCAGGTGTTGCAGGTGCTCGGGCTTACGCTGTCCCGGGCTGTATCCGTGCCGTGGACGCCGGCATGGCAGTTCGCGCACCTCAGGTCCACGGCGGAGCTCATGGCCTCGATGCGGTGGTTGTCCGCTTCGTGACACGACGCGCAGGTGATGCCCGTGTGGCTGGGGTGGAGGTCCTCGCCGATGCCCTGGCGGGTCACCGCCTCCACGTTCTGGTGGCAGGCCGCGCACCGCGTCAGGGAGACCTCGTGCACCGGGTGGGTCACCTCGTAGTGACACCGTAGGCAGCCGCCCTCGATCCAGGGAAGGTCCTGGTGAGGGATCGGCACGCCCTGGCTCGTCATGCCGACCCAGTTGGGGTCCGAGTGGCACAGGCGACAATCGTCACCCCGAGCCTGCGACAGCTCCTTGGCGTGGCAGAGGCCGCACGTTTCCGCCCCTGCCGTCAGGGGCTGCCCGCCGGCCCGATGGGCATGGCACCCCGCACACCCGATGGCCACGGTACTGTCCGAGACGTGGCTCCGGTGGTTGAAGGTCACGGTGGCGAGCCTCACCGTGCCCACCACGTTGTCGTTGTGGCACCCCGAAGCGGTGCAAGCCCGCGAGGGTACGGCGGGCTCTCTGTGGTCGGCCAGACCGCCCTCGTGGCACTGGGCACACGCCAGCGACGCGTGCGGATCGGTGGTGCCGGTGGACCCAGCGGTGACGGACGACGCGGCGGACGCGGCGGACGCGGCGGACCCGGTCTCGGCTCGCGGCGTCGTTTCCCGCGCACACGAGGCGACAACCACGAGGGTCGCCAGCGCGAGCGTCAGTAGAGAATTACGGCCCATAGGATCATCCCGATCAGCGACAGACCCACCGCGAGGGCAATGAAGCCCAGGGCGGCGGCGGTGAGAGAGGCGGCCCGCGTCGGAGGGGGGGCGGGGGTGTCGGGGATCTGGTGCGGAGACGGCGCCTCCGATGCGTGACGCTCGACCTCCTCCATGATCCCGGGATGTTCCTCCTCCATGTAGGAACGTGTGGCCCGGCCCGTGAACATGACCGCGTCCAGGGGGAACTTCTCCGGCCTGAGGTGCACGTGGAAGAAGTGAATGGTGAAGATGAAGCCTGCCGCGAGGAGGGCTTCGTCCGAGTGCACGACGGTCGCGACGTTGAAGACCCAACCCGGCAGGAAATGGGAGAAGAACTCCGGGAACCAGAGCAGGAGCCCCGACCCACCGATGATGGCGACGCCCCAGAAGACGGCGAAGTAGTCGAACTTCTCCATGTAGCTCCAGCGGCCGAAGCGCGGCCGCGGTCCCCGGCCGAAGTACCACCGGGTCTGGTGCCAGAAGTCGACGATGTCCCGAGGCTGCGGCACCAGGGAATCCGGCCCCCAGAGGATCTTCATGGGGTCCGGCGACCTGACGAGCTTGCGCACCACGTAGAAGAGGTGGGCGCTGAAATAGAGGAACGTGATGACGGCCCCGGTACGGTGCAGGATACCGGCCATCTTGACCCCGCCCAGCAGCGACATGAGCGGCCCCGCCCAGAACGCATGGCTGAACCGGAGCGGAAGCCCCGTGATCACCAGGAGGAAGAACGAGACGATGACCGCCGCGTGGGTGATGCGGTGATACCGTTCGAACCGCCACACGAACGGGCCGTCACCGCGTTGGGCAGCATCGAGGTTGAGGGGCTGTTCGGGGATGTGGTCGGTCATCTCTCATTCTCCCGCGTTTTCGGCACGTCCGACGTGCCGCGCAGGGCGTCGAGGCCCAGGCGCGCCAGCCAGAGGAAGGTGTGCACGCCGAAGAGCGTGAACGTGCCGATGAGCAGAGCGGCCATGAGGTGGTAGGCCCAGTAGACGAACGGGTAGTGCGTGCGGTCGCTGGGGTTGGCATGGGGCTGGAAGAGCGCGAAGCTCGCCGTGGCCTGCGTATGGCACTTCTGACAGGTATTCAGGCGGTTCTCCGGGCTCACCGTGGAGCGGGGGTCGCTGGCCGGATAGATGCCGTGAGCGCCGTGGCAGTCGTGGCACGTGGCTACCGTCTGGGAGCCGAGCGTGGTGGCCTGCCCGTGATAGGAGTCGGCGAAGCTCTCCGCATAGGGCTCGTGGCAGTGCGCGCAGCGCTGCACCATCTGGGCCTGGAACCCCGGAGTCGACGGCGTCAGCATCCCGTGGGCGCCGTGACAAGCCGTGCACGCGGGAGGCTCGGCCCGGGAGACGCCACTGGGGATCCTGGCGCCGGGGACGGCGAGCGCAGCCACCGCGGTGCCGTGCACGTCGCTCTCCCAGGCCTTCGCTTCCTTCTGGTGACACGCGCCGCACGTGTTGCCCTGATTGACGACGTTCACGCGCGAGCGCTCGTCCTGGGGAGGCAGCGTCCGGTGCGGTGCGTGACACGCCGCGCACGACACGGAGTCCGCGTGGGGATCGCTGGCAGGCAAGGCGGCCTCGAAGTGGCACCTCGTGCACGCCTTCTGCGTCGCCCGGGCGCCGGCCGCCGTCTCCATGGAGGCCTTGGTGCGGACGTCGTGGACACCGTGGCAGTCCTGGCAGCGCGCGCCCTGATCCAGCGCGTGGACTCCGCCCCGCCAGGCGGTGTCCTGGGCCTCATGGCACGACGCGCACTCGGTGGTTGTGGTGGCGGTGGTGTCGTGGGGAAAGCTCCCGAACCCACGGTGACACCTCGTGCAGGCCATCCCCCCGTGCGCCGAGGCCCCGAGAACCTCGGGGAGCACCAGGAGCGCGCGCGCCCGCTGGAGGGTCGGCACCTGCTGGCGGAGGAACTCGAGCTCCCCGTGACAGCGTTCGCACCGGGGGCTCTGGGCCGTCGCGACAGCCGGCAGAAGCAGGAGGAGGGTCACCGCCAGCGCCCCCAACCGGGCGGCGGGGGGGCTCTTGGGGGGCTGGCCCCCCCTGCTGCAAGGGATCAAACGGATCACGGCTCGACTCCGTACTTCTTCAGTCGGTTGCGGATCTGATGGCGGCTCAGGCCGAGAAGGCGCCCGGCCTCCGTCCTGTTTCCTTCGGAGCGGCGAAGGGCTTCCATGAGGAGCTCGCGCTCCAGCTCCTCTAGATCGATTCCCGACGGACCCAGCGTGTAGGGTCCCAGGTTCTCGTCCTTCTCCGCCGCGCCGCGCACCTCGGGAGGCAGCGCCTCCACCCCGATCTCGCTGCCCTCGGTGAGCAGGACCGCGCGCTCCAGGACGTTGCTCAGCTCCCTGACGTTGCCCGGCCAGGGATAGGCATCCAGGAGAGCCAGGACCTCGGGGTCGAGCCCGTCGATGCGCTTGCCGAACTCCTGGTTGAAGCGCTGGACGAAGGTCTCGGCGAGAAGCGGGACGTCCGATCGCCTGTGGCGCAGCGGTGGGAGCTCGATGGGCAGCACCCGCAAGCGGTAGAAGAGGTCCTGCCGGAAGCGGCCCGCCGCCACCTCGTCCTCCAGGCGCCGGTTCGTGGCCGCGATGACACGGACGTCGGCCTTGAGGTCGTCGGTGCCTCCGACGCGGCGGAAGGTCCTGTCCTCGATGAACCCGAGGAGCTTGCTCTGCAGCCCCAGGGAGAGCTCGCCGATCTCGTCCAGGAAGAGCGTGCCGCCGGCCGCTACCTCCACGAGCCCGCGCTTCAAGGTGCGGGCATCGGTGAAGGCGCCCTTCTCGTGTCCGAAGAGCTCCGACTCCATGAGCGTCTCCGCAAGCGCCGAGCAGGTCACCGACACGAAGGGACGCTCCGCCCGAGGGCTGAGGTCGTGGATGAGGCGCGCCATGACCCCCTTGCCGGTGCCGGTCTCTCCCAGCAGGAGCACCGTGGCGGTCTCCGCCGGGGCCACCCTCTCCACCAGGTCCAGGACCTCACGCATGGCGGGGCTCGCGCCGATGACCCCTCCACGGACGCCGCTGGCCTTGCGCAGCGCCCGCACCTCCCGGCGCAGCTTGGTGCGCTCCAGCGTCGCCGCGAGGGTGGCCTCGAGGCGATCCAGGGAGAACGGCTTCTCCAGGTAGTCCTCTGCCCCCTTCTTCAGAGCTTCCACCGCCGATTCGATGGTGGCGTGCGCCGTGATCATCACGCAGGGCACGTCGCCCTCGCCGGTGAGCTCCTCCAGGAGCTCGGTGCCGTCTCCGTCCGGCAGGCGGATGTCCAGAAGAGCGGCGTCCGGCTGCGTGCCCTTCAAGGACGCCCGGGCCTCGGCCAGGGAACGCGCTGTGCAGACCTCGTAGCCCCGACGCTTCAGCCGCTCCGCCACCACGGTCCGGATCAGATCGTCGTCGTCCACGAGCAGGATGCGTTCCGACATGGTCAGACTCCCGCGTCGCCCGCCGGGGCGGTCAGGGGAAGCGTGATGCGCACCGTCGTGCCGCGATGCGGCCGGCTCTCGATGGCCAGCCCGCCGCGGTGAGCCGACACGATGCGCGCCACCAGAGGCAGGCCGAGCCCGGTGCCCAGTGGCTTCGTCGAGTAGAAGGGGCGCAGCGCCCGCTCCACCTCTTCGGGCTCCAGGCCGTGACCCGTGTCGGTGACAGCGATCTCCACGGATGCCCCCGAGGTGCGCACCACGTTCACGTTGATGTGGCCGCCCTCAGGCATCGCCTCGACGGCGTTGGCGAGAACGTTGAGGAACACCTGACGCAGCCGCCTGCCGTCCCCGCGGACACGCATCCCCTCGTGGGCATAGGTACGGTGCACCTCCACGCGCTCGATGCCGGGTACGCCCGCCAACTCGGCCATGGCCTCGTCCAGCACCTCGGCCACGTCCACGGCCGCGTCCTCGAGGACCACGGGCTTGGCCAGGGAAAAGAGGTCCTGCATGGTCTCGTGGAGGCGCTCGAGCTGGACGTCCACGGCCTCGAGGACCTCACGGCCCCGCTCGTTCAGGTCGTACTCCTGCTGCACCACCGACACGGCAGTGCGGATGGAGGCCAGGGGGCGCTTGAACTCGTGGGCCATCTCGGCCGCGAGCTCACCGACCTGCGCGAGTCCCTCCTGGTCCGCGAGACGACGGTCCTGGTCCGCCGCCCGGGCTTCGTCGGCCCGCTCCCTCTCGAGGAGCTCGGTCACGGAGCGCTCCAGGTGCCGGAACTCGTCACGGGTGTGCGTGCCGTTCGCTTCTCTGGTCCCCGAGCGGAGCAGCACGTCGATGCGGTGCAGGGGAGCCACCACTTCCCGCTCGAACATCGTCACCACCACGATCCCCACGGCGAGCAGGGAGACCGCCATGAGGCCCATTCCCAGCCGTGCGCCGCGCTCGGCGGCCGCCATGGTGGGCGCCACCGAGAGGTCCACTTCCAGGACCGCCGGTTCCGGGAGGGAGACGGGGATGTAGGCCCGGACCTCGCCACGGGACTCCGACGGCTTCACCAGACCGGAGCGGGGGAGCTGCGTGGCATCGGGGATGAACACGGAGGGCTGGCGGATGCCCTCCTCCATGGGATCCGCCGACAGCAACACGGTGCCGTCCGGCCCGTACACGCGGGCCGCCGTGACGTGACCGTCGGCACGCAGCCGGGCCAGGGCCTGCTGGGCCGGTGCCCGACGCCCGAGGCGAATCGCCGACTCGATGCTGGCCTGCGTCGACGCGGCCGCCAGCAGCGCATCGCGCTGCGCCTGAGCCAGGGCCTCGTTCTCCCAATACCTGTAGGACAGGTACGTGGAAATACCCAGGGCGACGATGACGGCGCCCAGGACGGTGAGGAGCAGCTTTCCTCGCACCGGGAGGGATCGAACCCTGCGAACCCAGGTCATGTGGGGCCGCCTCCACGGCGGCGACCACGCGAGGAAGTGGTCGTACGAGATCCGTCCGTAAAATAACGGAGGGCAAGGCGGTGACACAGTGGGTATTGCGCATCTTCGCGCGGCCTCGTGGGGCATCCGCGCGGAACGGGCCGGCGCCCCGTTCCGGGGTGCCGACCCGCCTTTCCGCCGTGCGCGCTGCGGGGGCCCCGGCGTCCGCTGGGGCCCCCGCACCAGAGGGAGGAGGTGCGCACCTTTACGCGAGGAGCGCGAGAACGGCCAGTGCGACGACGTCCGCCACCAGGGCCGAGGCGAAGCCACGCCGCCAGAAGAGCAGCCCGAAGACCGCCGCGGGGATCGCCGCCACCACCAGGAGGAAGAGCACCGTGCCCGTCCAGCTCGCGAAGCCCACCGCCAGAGCGCCAGGGGTGTAGAGGGCCACCTGCACCACGGTTGCCGTGACCACTGCACCGATGAGGGCCCGGTTGGCCGGAACGCGCTCCCAGCGGAGGAGGAGCCAGGCCACCGCGGTCACCAGGATCAGGCGGAGCAGAACCTCGTTCACCAGCGACTGGCTCACGCCCATCACCACCGTGCCCATCGCGGCGGGCGTGACCCCGGGGGCCGCGAAGGGAACCGCGAGGAGCCCCACCACCGCCCCGGCCACCAGGCCGATGAGGAGGTCCTGGAAGCCCTTGCCGCTGCGCGTCGTGCCCAGCCCGGCGAGGGCCCTGGGGAAGGGCACCTGACGTGCCAGCCGCAGCGCCAGCGTCACCATGGGACCGGCGACCCACACCGCGAGAATCGCGGCGAGCAGGACGGCCCCGTTCTCGGTCAGCCGCAGGCGAAGTCCCCAGATCTCGGGCCGGTTGGCCAGGAAGATGAGGAGCAGGGCCGCGAACGACGCTGCCGTCAGGAGCGTCCCCGCCCTGCGCTCCGGCCAGCGTGCGTAGGCGTTCTTGAGCGCCTTGAACGCGTGCAGCGCGGCGACGGCGAGAATGATCCCGGCGGCGACCCATCCCACGGACACGGCGATGAGGGCACCGATCCGCCCGGTGTAGGCCGCGACGAGGGTCATGGCCACCCAGATCGTGGCCAGCCAGGCCACCGCCAGTCCGGGAACGGCGAACAGGGCCGCTCGGCCCATGTCTCCCCGGACCCGCTGCGGCGTCACGGCCGTCGGACGGCCCAGGTAACCCAGCACCACTCCGTGAAGAAGCCCCAGGATCGCCCCGATGATGAAGAGACCCGTGGCATTCATGAAGAGGGCGTGCGCGGACAGGCGTCCGTTCAACGTCAGGTAGGCCACCAGCACGCCGCCGAGGGCGACGCCGCCGGCCATGCCCGACAGGACCGCGACCCTTCCGTGGAGGCCGATGGATCTCGGCACACCGTTGCCGAGGACTTGCTGCGTTTCGTTCGTGGGGGTGTTCATCCTCTCCTCCTCTGGCTTCGAAGGCCTCTCGCCTCCGTTTGCCCGGAAGAAGGTACAAGGCCCGTGCCCCGACGTGCGTAGACGGGGTTAACGCATATGAATCATTGACTTATAGCTGTACACATGATGTTGATTCTATGTGGAGACGTCCGGTGGACGCGCGGGATCGCGCACCCTTGACGCGCGGTTTCGCGCGCGCTTCGACATGCGGCGGCGTAGGGGTACGGGGCCGTCGGGGCGGGCTTCTCGAGAAAGGCCTGGGCTCCCGGGCCGTCACGCTCCTCGGCGTCGATGCCGTCGTCGTCGTCGGCATCGTCACAGCGACGATGGACCGTGCGCGTCCCGAGGCGGGCGCGCCGCCGAAGCTGACCAGGGCACACGGGGCCGGAGATGATCGATGAAGGGGGACCCGTCCGGCCTTTACACGCTCCGCGGGCCCCCGTACGTTGCGCCGACCTCGCCGCCGGCGCGCCCTCCGCGTGCCTTGGGGGACGAGGCCAGACCGAGGCTCGGCCCGGCGAGCCGCTCCGGGACGGCCGGTGCCCGCCACCGACACGGAGGTACCTCTGCTCCCCAAGCTGTTTCTAAGGAAGCCGATCCCCGAGCGGGTGGAAGACGCCCTCGCCACGAACCTCAAGCGCACGCTGGGCAAGTGGCAGCTGACCGCGCTGGGTGTCGGCGCCATCATCGGGGCGGGCATCTTCTCGGCCGCGGGCACCGCGATCGCGGGAGGCGCCGACCACGTGGGCGCGGGTCCGGCGCTCGTCCTCTCCTACATCGGCGTCGCCATCGCGTGCGGGTTCGCCGCCCTGTGCTACGCCGAGTTCGCGGCCATGATTCCGGAGTCCGGAAGCGCCTACACCTACGCCTACTCGACCCTGGGCGAGGTCGTGGCGTGGATCATCGGCTGGGACCTCATCATCGAGTACGCGGTGGGGAACATCGCCGTGGCGGTGAGCTGGTCGGGTTACTTCCAGCAGTTCCTGAGCGGCTTCGGGCTCGCGCTGCCCGAGTGGATGG